>DAOTYX010000065.1:0-57806 GCA_034434635.1 Anaerolineae bacterium
ATGCCCCAGTCCTGGACATCTTTCACAATGACAGGGACAAGGATCGTGCTGGTGCGGCGCACGCCGGGTACCTTGCCCACGACCTCGGTGACAAAGTGATAGAGGGATTCGTTGTCCCGCGCCTGCACCTGGATGCTCAGGTCGCGGTCGCCCGTGGAGCAGGCGACGTAGGAGACTTCGGGGAACTCGGCCATCTTCCGGGCCACTTCCAGCACGCGGCCCGGCTCGATCTCCAGCCAGATGTCGGCGCAGACAGGGAAACCGACCGCTTTGGGGTTCACCAGCGCGCTGACGCGCAGCACCCCACTCTCCACCATCCGGCGGATGCGGTGCCCCACGCCACGCGCCGTGATCCGCCCCCCCAGGCGACGGGCAATGTCCGCACAGGACATCCGCCCATCCTCGATCAGCAGCGCCACAATCTCCCGGTCCAACCGGTCAACCTTGTGGCCCATACCCCCCTCCCCTGGAGCGCCGTTTGCGCTGCTTATTATAAGAAACTCTTCCGAAAATGTCAAGTTTTTGGACAATGGAGATATTTTTTGGTCGCCCAACAGCGACACGCCTGTAGAAATCTCTGTGCGCCTTCAATGTCCCTGCGGTGATTTCTTGCAGCGAGACCCGGTCGAGGCGTGCACAATCTCCAGAAACGTGTATAATACACCAGTCCCTCACCCTCTAACCGGCGAGCCATAAACTTCGCGCTATGTGTGGAATCTTCGGCATTGTCGTCAAACAGGAACAGCCGCTGGGCGAGATGCTCACCCAGGCCGGGCGACGGCTCTCCTATCGCGGCTATGACTCGGTCGGCTGCGCCACCCTTCATCAGGACGGCACGATTGACCTGCGCAAGGACGTGGGCAAGGTGGATGAGGTGGCGGCACGGCTGCGCTTCGCCGAGATGGTCGGCCAGCGGGGAATCGTGCAACTGCGCTGGGCCACCTTCGGCGCCCCCTCCCAGGCCAACGCCCAACCCCACCTCGACTCTGACGGCGACCTGGTTGGCGCACACAACGGCAACGTGGTCAACAACGTCGAACTGCGCCAGGCCTTCCTCGCCGAGGGGCTGACCGTGCGCTCCACCAACGACGGCGAGTCCTGCGTCCACGCCGTGGAGCGATACGTGAACCGCGGCCACGATATGGTGGAGTCCATCCGCCGCGCCTATGCCGACCTGCAGGGGGACTACGCCTTCGTCATCGGCCGCGTCGGCGAGGAGCGACTCTACGCCGTCAAGAAGGGATCGGGTCTGGTGGTTGGCCTGGCGGAGGGGTTCACCTGTGTCTCCTCTGACCTGCCCTCGATCCTGCCGCTTACCCGCCGCGTCCTGCGCGTGCTCGATGGGGAGATCGTCACCCTGTGGGCCGACGGGGTCGAACTGCGCCGCGTGACAGACGGGACCATCGTCGAGCGGGAGCCGGAAGAGGTGACCGAGAGCATGGAGGCCGTGCAGAAAGGCGGCTACGCCCATTTCATGCTCAAGGAAATCCACGAGCAACCCCAGGTGGCCGGCGAACTGTTCCATCTGTTGGAGGCCTCTCGCCACGTCGCCCCGTTTGTCGAGCGGCTGAGAACCGCCCGTCACCTCTACCTGGTGGGCTGCGGTACCAGTTACCACGCCTGCCTGCTCGGCTCGGTCTACATGGGCCGTCTGGCGGGTCGTCCTGCCATCCCCGTCCTGGCCCCGCAGTTCATCGCCCAGTACGGCCCGGCGCTGGGACCGGAGGATGTGGGGCTCTTCGTCAGCCAGAGCGGCGAGACCAAGGACGTGCTCAACGCGCTGGAGGTGGGCCGACAGCGCGGCATGGGCATCCTCGGCCTGGTCAACGTGCTGGGCTCGACGCTGATGCGCGAGAGCGAGCGATACCTGCCGCTGGCCTGCGGCTACGAGATCAGCGTCCCCGCCACCAAGACCTTCACCAACCAGGCACTGGCCTTCCTGTACCTGGCGTTGCGCCTGGGCGGCCACTCCACCGCCCCCCTGTCTCGCCTGCCGGCCCTCCTCGAGGAGACACTCACGGCGGTGGAGCCGCAGGTGACCGCGCTGGAACCTGCACTGGTGGAGCGGGACGACCTGTACTGTCTGGGCTACGGGTTGACCTACCCCATCGCCCTGGAGGGAGCACTGAAACTCAAAGAGGTCACCTACGCCCACTGCGAGGGAATGCTTTCCACCGAGTTCAAGCACGGGCCGCTCTCGGCGGTGAGGGACGGCTACCCGGTGCTCTTCGTCTCCGGCCCGGAGGACGTGCCGCTGCTGGTGAGCGGCATCAACGAGACCACCTGTCGCGGCGGACGGGCCATCGTCATTGCCGAGGAGGACGCCCGCTTGCAGGCCAACGCCCACGATCTGCTCCGGCTGCCCCCTGCCGGGCCGTTGCTCAACCCCCTGCTGGCGATCCTGCCGCTGCAACTGCTGGCCTACCGGCTCAGCGTGGCCCGCGGCTACGACCCCGACTTCCCGCGCAACCTGAGCAAGACGCTCACGGTGGACTGAAGGCAATCCAACCCCAGCCCTGCGCGCCGAAGGGCGCGCCACGGTAACTGCTCAGGCTGGCAATTGAAACCACCCCCGCTCTCTGCCTCTGAACGCTCGCAGGGGCGGGACCCCTATGCCCCCCTTTTCGCACGCCCGTAGGGGCGGCATCCCTATGCCGCCCCGCCAGCGCATGGGGCTGGCTACGGGACAAGACCTTCCGCACGCCCGTAGGGGCAGCATCCCCATGCCGCCCCGCCAGCGCATGGGGCTGGCTACGGGACAAGACCTTCCGCACGCCCGTAGGGGCGGCATCCCTATGCCGCCCCCATTTCCGCACGCCCGTAGGGGCGGCATCCCCATGCCGCCCCGCCAGCTTCAGTCGGCAGGCGGCGGACGGCCGAACAGTTGCGTGCCACGAACCAGCGCACGCGATGAGGCCCCCGCCCCGGCGATCTACCCCTCCTGCCGAGTTCGCAGGCCGCGCACCTCCAGCACCGGCAACACAAACAAGATGCCGCTGTGGGGTGTGGCAAATCGCCCTACCAGGCGGTCCGTCTCCTCCACCAGCCGCTCCAGGTCGAACTCGTCGCCGACGACGCTGAGGAGCATGCGTCGGTAGTGCTGGATTTCCTCCTGCTCTTCCAGACAGCGGATCGAGGGGATCAGCGGCAGGTCATCCCGCAGAAGATGCGCCTGCATCGCCGCGTACCCCACGCTGTCCAGCATGGTCACCCCTGGCACGCCCAGCCGTTCCCAGAGGTGACAGATCTCATGCGCCTGTTCGACCGTCATCGCCACGGCGATCACGCACTTGGGCATCCTTCACTCTCTCCTTCCTGAGCCTCGACCAGGGCCGGTCGCTGAAGGCAACCCGGAGCAACAGCGGCGTCGTCAGCGTGGTCAGCAACGCCGCAGCGATCACATCTGTGTATTCCCAGCCGAAGATGAAGCCACGACTCAATTCGACGGCAGCGATGATCAGACCCACCTCGCCGCGGGAGACCATGCCGGCCCCCACGCGCAACGCGGACCTCCATGAGAGGCCGCCCCATCGCGCCCCCAGACCACAACCCAGGACTTTGCCCGCCACGGCGGCGACGAACAACAAGACGACCAGCAACACGTCTGCACCCACCACGCCTCGCCCGTCTAGACGCAGCCCTACGCCCACCAGGAAAAGCGGCACCAGCAGCGCGTAGGCCACCGGGCCGAGGCGATAGGCGATGTCACTGCGGTGCGGGCTGCGGCTCAGCGCCAGACCGGCGACGAACGCGCCCGTGATGGTGGCGATCCCGCCGAACTCTTCCGCTGTCCCGGCGAAGAAGAAAGCGGCAATGAGCCCCAACGAGGCCAACCCCTCACTCACCGGCTGCCGCTCCACCCAGCCAGCAATGCGGGGTAGCAGCCAGAGCCCGACGGCCACAGCGGCAGCCAGGAAGAGGACCATCCGCACCACAGAGAGCAGCAATGTGACTGGCGAACTTTCCCCATCGGCCACCGCGACGAAGATACCCAACACCACCAGCGCGACCAGATCGTCCACGACAGCGGCTCCCAGCAGGGTAACCCCCTCCTGGGTACGGAGTTTGCCCATCTCCAGCAGCGTCCGGGCGGAGATGCTGACACTGGTGGCACTCAACACTAAGCCCAACGCCAGTGCCTCACCCCAATCGTGGGCAAAGGGCAACGTCGTCACGGTGACCAGGAGGATCGCCAGGGCCACACCCATGAGGCTGGCCAGCAACGCCGGGCGGCGCACGGCCAGGAACTCCTCCAGGTCCACCTCAAGGCCGGCCAGGAACATCAGCAAGACAACGCCTGCTTCACCCAGGAAGGCGAGTAATTGCTGCTGGCTCGGATGATGAAAAGGCGGCCATCCCAGGATGTTCAGCGCGGTGGGTCCCAACACGACACCCACCAGCAACTCGCCCAGGATGGCCGGCTGTTTCAAGCGCACGCTGAGCCAACCGCCCGCCTTTGCCGCTATCAGCAGCGCTGCCAGCAGAAGGAGGGTGGAAGCCAACGGCAACATCAATGCGTGACGACGCGGTCGAGCCTCTTGGCCTCCTCGATCCACCCGGCGACCGCATCGCGAGTGGGCAGGCGACGCACCAGCCCCTTCTCGGCATTCACCTCCACGATCTTGTTGTAGAGGTTACCCGGGTCGCGCCGGGCCAGTTCTACCACCGTGTCCACGCCGGCCTTCTCCAGCAGGTCCGAGTACTCCTCGCCCACGCCCCTGACCCGCATCAGGTCGGCGCGGTTGACCCAGTCCAGGATGTGCTCGTGACTGATGCCGGTCTTCTCGACCAGCGCCTTGCGCCCCTCGGGGGTCGCCCCGGCCCGCAACAACCCTTCCACCGTGGCGATGCCCGCCGCGCGCAGCCGCTCGGCATAGGCTGCGCCGATTCCCTCAATCGTCTCCAGCTTTGCCATCTTGCCCTCCTTGCTCTATGAGTTATTGTGCCCCGCCAGTGGTTCTGAAACCTGAGTGGGCATCTCGTCCAATGACGGCAGGTCGCTCAGCGCCCGCAGGCCAAAGTGCTGCAGGAAAGTGAAGGTCGTGCCGTAAAGGATCGGCCGGCCCACCGTCGGCGCACGCCCCACCTCCTCGATCAGCCCGGCGGTCAACAGCGTGCGCAGCACCCCATCGCTGTTGACCCCCCGCACTGCCTCGATACCAGCGCGGGAGACAGGCTGGCGGTAAGCGATGATGGCCAGCGTCTCCAACGCTGCTGGCGAAAGCCGCCGTCGCTCGCTCAACCCCAGCAGCCGCTCCACGTAGGGGGCCGCCTCCGGCGCGGTCACCATCTGCACTCGACCGCCCAACCACTCCAGGCGCAACCCCCGTCCCTGCAACGCCTCGTCGAGCGCCCGCAGCGCCTCTTCAGCCTGCTCCGGTGAGACCTGCAACGCGTCGGCCAGTTGCTCCACGCTCAGCGGCTCGTCCGCCACGAACAACAGGCTCTCGATCAGCGCGCTTGGCTCCACCTCTCCCCGTCTCCGCGTTCCCGCGTCACTCTATCGCCCGATCCCGTGGCGGACGCAGCGCCGCCGTCACCGGGGCCGGAGCCGCACGCATGCGCACCTTGGGCGGCTGCGCCAGTTTCACGCCGATGCGCTCCTCCACCCCTTGACGTACCACCTCGATGATCCGCTCCGCCTGCGCCGGCACTTCCACCTCGCTGGCCGTGTCCACCTCGACCTCCACCACCACCCCGCCCCGCCGCGCGGAGACCTGGGGGCGGACCCGCAGGATGCCGGGCAACTGGTCCACGTCAAAGGTGACGCGCTCGCTCACCGTGCGCAGGCTCACCTCCACCTCGCCCCCACCGACCTTCTCCACACGCACCATCCGCACCGGCGGGCGACGCAACTCCAGGATCAGAAGAAGGACGCAGATCACCAGCCAGGCCAGGGCGAAGAGCAGGCCCACCAGAAGCCGCAGCCAGCCGGGTTGGGCCGCGAGCGCCTGTCCCCAGGCCTGCATCTGTGCGCCCAGCCCGTTCAGGATCGGCACGGGGGCCACGAAGAGAGCCACACACAGGAAGAGGGCCACGATCACCAACAGCACCACAACCACACGGTTCAGGACGTTCATCTCCCCTCCTTGCGCCGACGGTCAGCACGAAAAGCGGTCACAGTCCAGGGACCCTGGAGACAGTATAGCATATTTCGGGCCGGAGGACAAAGCCCCTGACCCTGTCACCCATAATGGAACTCCGTAACCGCCACCCTTCCACCCGCCGTGAAAGACACCCCCTCCTGCTCCAGCAGCGCCCGCTTCATCAGCAGGCCGCCGCGGAAGCCGCCCAGACGGCCATCGCTGCGCACCGCCCGATGACAGGGGATGATGATGGGAAAGGGGTTATGCGCCAGCGCCCCGCCCACCGCCCGTGCGCCATCAGGCACTCCAAGGAGACGGGCCAGACGCCCATAGGTAGTCACCCGCCCGCGAGGCACACCGTACTCGGCCAGCAGGACGCGGCGCTGGAACGGCGAACACCCCTCCAGAGCCGCCACCCCGAGGTCGAACGTCACCGCCTCGCCGGCCAGGAAACGTTGTACCTGCTCACCCAGCCGCACCATCTCCGCACAGGAGAGAGGACAGGCTTCGGGAAACAGCGCCGCCACCTGCTCATTGGGCAGGACGACCCGCAGCAGCCGGGGGCTTCCCCTCTCCTCCCACCAGACCAACGTCAGCGGACCAAAGCGGGAGGGGACGGACAGGTAGCCGACAGGGGTCATCCCATCACCGCCGCCACGTTCATCCCGCCGTCTACCAGGAAGACCGCACCGCTGATGTAGTCCGAAGCGGGAGAGGCCAGGAAAAGGGCCAGCCCGGCGACATCCTCTGGCTCGCCGAAGCGTCCCAGGGGGATGCGGTTCAGGATCGCCGTCGCCAGAGGCTCCGTCTGCCACAACGCCTGGCTGAACTGCGTCTTGATCAGCCCGGGGGCGATGGCATTGACCTGGATATTGGCTGGCCCCAGTTCCATAGCCAACGTCTGGGTGAGCATGATCGCCCCGGCCTTGGAGATGCCGTAGATGCCCATGCCCGGCGAGGGGCGCATACCAGCGATGGAGACAATATTGATGATCTTGCCACCGCCCTGGGCCTCCATATGCGGCACGACCGCCTTGCAGACCCGGAAGATGCTCTTGAGGTTGGTGTCGAGGATCTTATCCCACTGCCCCTCATCGGCGGTGAGGATCGGCCCGAAGTGGGGGTTGGTGGCGGCGTTGTTGACCACCACATCCAACCGACCGTAGGCTTCCCTTGCGCGCGCCACCAGCGCGACGACGTCGTCGGTGCGGCCCACGTGCGCCGGCACCGCCAGCGCCTGTCCGCCAGCAGCGGCGATCTCCTCCGCCACCGCCTGCACCCCCTCCGCTTTGCGGCTGCAGATGACCACCCGCGCGCCGGCTGACGCCAGTCGCAGGGCGATGGCCCGACCGATGCCGCGAGAGGCGCCAGTGACCAGGGCCACCCGACCGCCCAGAGAGAACTCGCCCATGCCGCCTCCTTACATAGGATCAACCCGCCCTGGCCGGGTCTGTAACCCGATAGGAGCGGGCTGAACAAGTGTGGGAACTGCTGCCGGTGATGTCACGCGCCGACACCGGACACGTCTCCTGCACCTGATGCCCCTGGCGCGATTCGAACGCGCGACCTTGAACTTAGGAGGTTCCTGCTCTATCCTTCTGAGCTACAGGGGCACGATCGAGACGCTGAAGGGGAAGTCTTAGATGACCCGCGCAGGACTCGAACCTGCAACCAAGGGATTAAGAGTCCCCTGCTCTGCCGAATTGAGCTAGCGGGCCAGCACGGAAAGGGATTATACCGCGATGCACCCGTTTGTCAACTTGACGGGCCCGCCCTCTGCGAGTAGAATGGTCCTGTAACATCTATGCGAAAGGGCGACTGCCTACCCTCCCGCAGGTTTGGGCGCCAGCCACTTTCTATGCGGGAGGGTACGCCGACGCATCCCTGCGCGTCGGCGGGCAACTGCGGCTATTCGGACAGGCGCCCAATACCGCGAACAGGGAGGTGCAAGATGTCTCAGGCGACAGACAGACAAGAGGCTCCGTCCAACCTTTCCCGCCAGTCCTCTCTGCACGCCGCCATCGCTGCCTTCCAGACCCCCATGCAGCAGCGCGACTTCAGCCCGCACACGATCAGCGCCTTCAACTTCGACCTGCAAATCCTCGAGCAATACCTGGGCGCCGGCACCGCCATCGGCCAGATCAGCACCCGCGACCTCAACGCCTTTCTGCGCTGGCTCACCCAGGAGCGCGGCGTCCCCTGCAGCCCCAAGTCCCTCGCCCGCCGCGTCACCACACTCAAGGTCTTCTTCGAGTGGCTGACCGAGACGGGAGTGCTGTCAGAAGACCCCGCCGCCCCGGTGGTGCACCGACCGGTGCTTACTCCCCTGCCCCGCGTGCTGAACGATGACGAGGTCACCCGGGTGTTGACGGTCACCCAGAAGCGGCGCAGCGACCCCCGGCCGGACGCCCGCCCTCACCTGCTGGTGACCCTGCTCCTCCACTGCGGCATCAAGAAAGGGGAGTGTATGGGCATCGTCCTCAACCACCTGGACCTCTCCGATCCTGCCCAGCCGGTGTTGTGGATCCGCTACCCCAACCCCCGCCGCCGCCACAAGGAACGCCGCCTTGTCCTCCCTCCCGATTGGCCAACGGTGCTGGCCGAGTACCGCGCCCAGTACCAGCCGGAGGAGCGCCTCTTCCCCTGCACGGCGCGTAACCTGGAATACGTGCTGGACGACGTGGCCCAGGCCGCCAGCCTGACCGATGGCCTCTCCTTCGAGACCCTGCGCTGGACCTGCGCGGTGCGGGACTATCGGGCGGGGATGCCAGCAGAGCGGCTGCGACAGAAACTGGGCCTCTCGAAGATCTCCTGGCGAGAGGTGGGACCGAAGATCGCACAATTGGCCGGGGAAACCCCTTAGACGGTGGACCACGGACCACAGACGACGGACTACGGTGGTCTGTCGTCTGTCGTCCGGGATCCGTGGTCCGTCGCCCGCGCTATTGCTCCGTCACCGGCAGGAAGGTGCGCAGCGGCAACGGCTCGAAGGCCAGGTTCAGCCCCACATAATCGTTCGTCCACCCCCCCACCGCATAGATGATCAGGTCGAGCATCGCCACCCCCGGGCTCTGCCAGACGCCGGTCAGGGGCGTGTGCACCGCCGTCCAATGATCGGTGGGAGGGTCGTACCGCTCGTTGAAGCCCAGGTATTCCCCGCCGCCGATGGCGTACAACTGCCCACCCAGGGCCACCAGCCCCAGTCCGCTGCGGCCCACCGTCAGCGGGGCGCACTGCCCCCAGTGGTCAGCAGCGGGGTCGTACACGTCACAGTCGCTCAGCGCCCGGCCGTCGCGGTAACCGCCGACCACGTAGATGCGCTCCCCCAGAGCCGCCGCCGCCGCCACGGTCCGCGCCCTCGGCAGCGGCGCCCGTTCCGCCCATCGCCCGCTTGCGGGGTCATACACAAGGGTGACGCCCAGCGTCTCTTCCCCATCACTGCCGCCGAAGAGGTAGACCCGTCCATCGTAGACCACCAGGCTGTAGGCGCATAAGGGGACAGGTAGCGGCGTCACATCTGACCAGTGATCACTCTGGGGGTCGTACACCTCGACGACAGCGGTTGCCCCGCCATCCGACGTGCATCCCCCCGGCACCATGATCCCCCCGTCCACCACCGCTGCGGAGACATAGGCCACCGGCGTCGGCTTATCCGCCGCGCGCGTCCAGGTGTCGTTCTGTGGATCGTAGACCTCCACCACGGCGGTGACCCCCTCTGGCCCCTGGCCGCCGATCGCGTACAGCCGCCGTTCCCACGCTGCCAGTGCCAGGCCCGCGCGACGGGTCGGCATCTGCGCCCGTTCCTCCCACAGCGTCTCGCCCCCCACGCTGATGCCGCCGCTGACCTCCGAACCGCCGCGCGCCGGCAGGAGACCCTCCCTGCCCGCACCCCTCCCCACGCCACGCGGCCAGGCCAGCGCCGTCGTCACCACCGCCAGCAGGGCCGCGACCAGCAACGTGATGCGGCGAGACCAGGGCAGCGGCGCTGGAGGGACAGGGACGGGAACCTCTTCCTGCACCGTCGGGGGGAGCGCTGCGGACGGCGTGGCCGGCACCTCCACCCATCCCTCCTGTACAGCGATCATCGTCGCCGCCGTGCGCGACTCCGCCCCTATCTTGGCGAAGATGTTGCGCAGATGAACTTTGACCGTGTTGCTGCTGATGTGCAGGCGATAGGCGATCTCGCGGTTCGAGGCCCCGGTCGCCACCAGCCGCAACACTTCCAGTTCTCGCTCGCTGAGCGCTTCGCCGTACTCGGCCACAGATGCCATCTCCTCAAACTGCGCCCATAGGGCAGATGCCTCGCATTATACAACACCTCCCCTGCCCGATGCAAGGCCCCCTACCCCGTTGTGTTTGCCCATCTCCATCCTTCGTGTTACAATCCCCCTGATGAACCCTGTCGAAAGAGACGAGGAAAGGTAGAACATGCGCACCACGTCACGCGCGATCTATCTGGACTACTCCGCGACCACGCCGGTTGACCCTGGTGTGGTCGCGGCGATGGCTCCTTACTGGAGCGAACAATTCGGCAACACCTCCTCCATGCATGCATGGGGAGAGGCCGCGGCCACGGCACTGGAGCGGGCGCGCCAGACGGTAGCCGACCTGCTGGGCTGCCGGCCGGCGGAGATCGTCTTCACCGCCTCCGGCACCGAAGCGGACAACCTGGCCCTGCGCGGCGTGGCCTGGGCCGCCCGTCGTGCGGGCCGCGGCAACCACCTGGTGACCACCCCCGTGGAGCATCACGCCGTCGGCGCGACAGCGGAGCAACTGCACAACCTCTTCGGCTTCGACCTCACCCTGCTGCCGGTGGACGGCCATGGCCGGGTGGACCCCGACGACGTGCGCCGCGCCATTCGCCGTGACACGGTGCTGGTCAGCGTGATGACCGCCAACAACGAGGTCGGTTCAGTGCAGCCCATCCCCGAGATCGCCGCCGTCTGCCACGAGCACGGGGTCCTCTTCCACACCGACGCGGTGCAGGCCGGCGGGCGGCTCAACCTGCACGTGGAACATCTGGGGGCAGACCTGCTCTCCCTCTCTGCCCACAAGTTCTACGGCCCCAAAGGGGTCGGCCTGCTCTACGTCCGTCACGGCGTTGACCTGCTGCCAGCCATCACTGGCGGCGGCCACGAGCGCGGCCGCCGGCCCGGCACGGTGAACGTCGCCGGAGCGGTGGGGCTGGCCGCCGCGCTGCAACAGGCCGAGGAGAGCCGGCCGCAGGAGATCGTCCGTCTGCGCGCGCTGCGCGATCGGCTCATCGCCGGCGTGCTGGCTGCCGTCCCCGACTCCCGCCTGACCGGTCATCCATCCGAGCGGCTGTGCCACCTGGCCAGTTTCGCCTTCCGCGGGGTGGAGGGAGCCTCCCTTGTCGTCGCGCTCGACCTGGAGGGGATCGCCGCCAGTTCGGGCGCGGCCTGCGCGGAGGGGGAATCTCAGCCTTCCCCCGTGCTTCAGGCGATGGGCCTCCCCACCGACTGGGCGGTCGGCGCGTTGCGCCTCTCCCTGGGCCGCGCCACCACCCAGAGCGACATAGACACGGTGCTGGAAGTCCTGCCGCCGATCATCCGGCGTCTGCGGGCAGAGTAGCCCGATGCCCGGCGCTAACGGTCCCTCGCTCGTGGCCTGCCCTATGAGATGCGTGGTGGCGCTCAGCGGTGGAGTAGATAGCAGCGTCGCGGCGGCGCTGCTGGTCGAGCAAGGGTATGAGGTGATTGGGGCCATGCTGCGCCTGTGGGCCGAGCCGGGCGCGGCTTCGCGGGATAACCTCTGCTGCGCGCCGGAGGCGATAGAGCGCGCCCGCATCGTCGCTGAACGGCTCCGTATTCCCTTCCACCTGGTTGATGCCCGTCAGCGCTTCTACGAGGCCGTGGTCTCCTACTTCATTGCCGAGTACGCCGCAGCGCGCACCCCTAACCCGTGCATCCCCTGCAACCGCGAGGTGCGCTTCGGCCTGCTGTTGGACTGGGCGCGGGAACAGGGGGTGACGCACCTGGCCACCGGCCACTACGCCCGCACACGGCTATCGGAGGGACGGCACCAGTTGCTGCGCGGTCGCGACCCGCTGAAAGACCAGTCCTACGTGCTCCACGGACTGAGCCAGGACCAGGTGGCGAGTGCGATCTTTCCCCTGGGCGACCTGACCAAGGCCCAGGTGCGCGAACTGGCCCGCGAGCGTGGCCTGCCGGTGGCAGAGCAGCCGGAGAGCCAGGATGTCTGCTTCCTGACCGATGGAGACTACCGTCGCTTCCTGGCCGAACACGCCCCCGAAGCCGCCCGCCCCGGCCCGATCCTGGACACCGCCGGACGGGTCCTGGGGCAGCACGCGGGCCTCTCCGGCTACACGGTGGGACAGCGCAAGGGAATCGGAGTGGCCGCGCCGCGCCCGCTGTACGTCGTCGCGCTCGACGGGCGACGCAACGCACTGGTGGTGGGACCGACGGAGGCGCGGGAACGGATGGAATGCACCGCCGCGCGCATGAACTACATTTCCGGGGAAGCACCGTCCGGCCCGTTCGAGGCTGTGGCCAGGATCCGTTATCGTCACCGCGGGGCGCCGGCCGTGGCGACCCCCCTGCCAGGGGCGCGGTTACACGTCCGCTTCGCCCACCCGCAACGGGATGTCACTCCCGGGCAGTACCTGGTGCTCTACGATGACGAGGTGGTGTTGGGCGGAGGAGTGATCGAAGGAGCGAGCGATGTGGGTGAGGGCCTGGAACGAGAGCCGGGATGAGCCTCTGCTGGGCCGGGTACGCTGGTGCCAGTCCTTCTTCTGTCGTTTGCGGGGGCTGACCTTCCGCCGTCGCCTGGGAGCCGACGAGGGCATCCTGCTCGTGGGCACCCGCGAGAGCCGGATGGATAGCGCCATCCACATGCTCTTCGTCTTCTTCCCCATCGCCGTGATCTGGCTCGACCGGACAGGACGGGTGGTGGACACGGCCCTGGCCCGCCCCTTCCGCCTGGCCTATGTCCCCTCCGGTCCGGCTCGGGACGTGCTGGAAGGTCCGCCCGACCTGTTGAAACGGGTCAACCCCGGCGATCGTTTGCGCTTCGCGTAGCGGAGTGTTCTCTAACGCGGAGCGTCAGAGAATGCTCCGCCCCTGTCAGTTGCGCCCTGCGCAGAACGTGCTACAATGAATTCACGATGAGCGAACCCCCTTCAGCCCAAACGGAGCTCCCAGCACCGCCAACCGTGGTTCCGGCCAGCGAGCAGCGCGCCCGGCGTACCCTCATCATCGGTCTGGTCGT
Source organism: Anaerolineae bacterium (assembly GCA_034434635.1). Classification (GTDB taxonomy): domain Bacteria; phylum Chloroflexota; class Anaerolineae; order B4-G1; family DUEL01; genus DAOTYX01. The sequence goes on from DAOTYX010000065.1 coordinate 13,338, forward strand.
GGTCGGCATCCTGCTGTTGGGAATGGTTGCCGTGCTGGTCCTCCTGTCCATTGACGCCTATCACACCGCGGCGGCCTACCAGACAGCCATTCAGGAGCAGCCGCAGGTGGAGGTCGTGGCCGTGCCAGCGCCCAGCCCCAGCGGGGCGGTCATCGGCCTGCTGCGCGATGTGGCGATCGTGCTGGTGGCCTTCGAGACGCTGATCATCGGCGCGTTGCTGGCGGTGCTGATGCTGCAGGTGCAGGCGCTGGTGCGCCTGCTGCGGGACGAGATTCAACCGCTGCTGGCGACGTTGAATGAGACGGCAGCGACCGTGCGCGGCACGGCGCAGTTTGTCAGCACCAACGTCGTCTCGCCGACGATCCAGGCCGCCAGTTTCCTGGCCGGCGTCAGGCGCGTGCTGAAGGAGTTTACCCACCTGGTGGGTGGCCGTTAGCGCCTGCTCGTTCCAGGCTCGTCTGGCGAAGCGACCTCCAGAGCGCAAGGGAGATCGCTTCGGGCGCTTGGCGCCCTCGCAAAAGACGGGCAGAATTGGAAGCCTGAGCAGTCACCAATCACCAACTAAGGGCAAGAGTCCCGGGGAAGGAGTGAGATAAGATGGCAAGAGATGACAGTAGCGAGATGGGGGCGTTCCTGGTCGGCTTCCTGGTCGGCGGCCTGGTCGGCGCAGCGGTGGCGTTGCTGACCGCCCCGCAGTCCGGCGAGGAGACGCGAGCGCAGATCCGCACCAAGGCCGGCGAGATTAAGGGCAAGGCCGAAGTGGAGATTGACCGCGCCCGCGACAAAGCGGTGCAGACCGTGGAAGAGGCCCGTCAGAAGGCGGAGGCCGTTGCGGCGGATATCCGTCGCCGGGCTGAGGAGTTGCAGACACAGGGCCGCGTGATCCTGGAAGAAGGGCGCAAGCAACTGACCGAGGCGGTCGAGGAGACCAAGAAGGCCGCCGAGACTGCCCGCGGGACGAAGAAGGGCGCGGGCGGGACCCCCGCCGAAACCACGCCGTAAGCCAGCAAAGCGACTGCTGACCTGTTCCCGTCGGGTCTGTGACCCGGCAACGTTCTGTAGCCCTCCGATTCGGTAGGGACGCATGGCTGTGCGTCCCTACCGTCTTCTCTGTCCTACAGCCTCCTCCATGCGGCAGGCAGAAACCTGAGCAGGTCGCCGGCAGCCATCCCCGCAGCGGTCAGTTCGGCGGCAGCCAGTTCCCCCGCCAGGCCGTGGAGGTAAGCGCCGACGAGGGCGGCGTCGAACGGGCCCAACCCCTGCGCGCGCAGGGCAACGATCGTGCCTGCCAGCACGTCCCCGGTGCCTCCGGTCGCCAGGCCAGGGTTGGCAAAGGGCTCCAGTGCCGCCCGTCCGTCTGGCGCGGCGACCACGGTATAGGCCCCCTTGAGCACCACGACGTGTCCCCATTCCTTCGCCTGCCGTCGCGCCACCTCGACGCGGTCGGACTGCACGTCGGCGACCGAGACGCCCATCAGCCGGGCCATCTCTCCGGGATGGGGGGTGAGCACGGTCTCTGTCGGCAGCCGGGCCGACCAACCCTCAACTTCGGCCAGCAGGTTTAGCCCGTCGGCATCCACGACCAGCGAGGGAAGAGGGGGACGACGGGCAGGTTCCTCCCCCTGACGCAGGAAACCGACCGTCCGCTGCTGCGGTCCGACCAGGAGTTCCGTCAGGAAGGCCGCGGTCTCCGGGTCGCGGCCCAGGCCCGGACCGATGAGCAGCGCGTCGAACTGATCCAACCGCTCCGTCAGCACCTCCACCGCTGAGCGGGCCACCACGCCCAGTTCATGCGGCAGAAGGAGATAGGTCGCCTCGGGTAGGCCAGCGGCAACCGCGGTGTGGATGGAGGCCGGCAGGGCGACGGTGACCAGGCCCGCCCCGGCGCGGACCGCCGCCGCGCCGGCCAGACGGGCCGCGCCGGTGTAGTTGGCCGACCCGGCCACAATCAGCGCCCGACCGAAGGTGCCTTTGTGTGCGTCGGGAGGGCGGGGCGGGAGAAGGGCACGGATCTTTTCTGGCGTCGCCACCTCCAGGGTCACCCCCCCCGCGAGGGCCGGGTCGGTGCCGATGTCGGCGACGACGAGTTCGCCCCGCGCCGCCGCGCCAGGAAAGCGGAAATGGCCGCGTTTGGGATAGGCGAAGGTCACCGTCACGTCCGCCCGCAGGGCTGCCTCGTCCAACGCCCCGCTGTCGAAGTCCAACCCGCTGGGGCCGTCCACCGCCACGACTAACGGACGGGAGGGGGATGACGGCGGGCATGGGACGCCATCCAGAGAGAGCCAGCCGGCAGTTGGGGGTACTGGCTGCGTCAGGGCCTCACCTACGGCGCGCAACACCTGGGCCACCGTCCCGGTGACCGGCAGGCCGGTTCCGGTGCCCAGCAGGGCGTCCACGATCACATCGGCGCTGGCGGCCCGACGGCGGAGGGCCTGGTTGTTGGCATCGTTGGCCAGGACACAGGGGATGTGCATCTCCTGCAGGCGACGGAAGTTCTCATCCTGGCGGGGGTCGCGCGGACGGGTGAGGAAACAGGCCACATCAGCGCCGGCCTGGGCCAGGAAGCGGGCCGCCACCAGGCCATCCCCGCCGTTGTTGCCAGGGCCGACCAGGACCAGCACCCGCCTGCCCTTGACGTCCATACGGTGCAGCAGCACCTCCGCGACGGCGCGGCCGGCCCGCTCCATCATCGCGGCATAGGAGTGGCCGGCGGCATCGGCAGCCGCCTCGATAGCGCGCATCTGGGCAACAGTAACGACCTTCACGCCTCACCTTCCTCACCGAGAGTTTGTGTGCGTCGTTGCTCAGTACTATACCCGTCCTGGGGCGAGAAGTCAAGGGAGCAGGACAACTGCGCGCAGTTGTCCTACAGATTTGCGGCCTGGCCCACTGGTTCCCGACAGTTCTGTGACACACCCGCCGGCAATTGGCTCTTGACAAGGAGCAAAATCCCACTATAATAGACTACGTTGGTTGGCCCAACAAACTAACCAACGCGCGCGTTTCTTTCCCCTGTTCCGCAAGAAGGCCAGGCTAGGCACGTGCCGAGGCAGAACCGCTATCAAACGGGCGACCAGGCCCTGGTACGGCAGCTCAACCGCTCGGTGATCATGCACCACCTGCGCGAAAGCGCGCCCATCTCCCGCGCCGCCCTGGCGGAGAAGAGCGGCCTGAACAAGACCACCGTCTCCAGCCTGGTGTTCGAACTGATCGGGCGGCAGTTCGTGCGCGAGATCGGCCTTGGTCCCACCAGCACAGGCCGGCCCGCTGTGCTCCTTGAGCTCAACCCCTCCGTCGGCTGCATCGTCAGTGGCGAGATCGGCGTGGACTTCATCTCCGTCATCTGCACCGACTTCGCGCCGGAGATCCTCTGGCGGCATCAGGAGCAGACCGACCCGTCCACCGGGCAGGCGGTGATCATGGAGCGGATGTTGAGCACCCTGGAACAGGCGGTGCAGGTGGGGCGAAGCATCCACGGCCAGATCCTGGGGTTGGCGGTGGGCGTACCCGGGCTGGTGGATCAGGCGACAGGCACGCTGCTGCTCGCCCCCAATTTGGGTTGGCGGGGAGTGCCGTTGCGACGCATCCTCGAAGAGCGTTTTCCCCTCCCCATCTTTGTGGACAACGAAGCAAACATGGCCGCGCTGGGCGAGCACTACTTCGGCGCAGCGCAAGGCCATGAAGAAGTGCTGTACATCAGCGCGGGCGTCGGTCTGGGCGGCGGCATCGTCCACGGCGGAGGCCTGTTCAGCGGCGTCGGCGGGTTCGGGGGAGAGTTTGGCCACATGACCATGGACCCCGCCGGCGAGATGTGCAACTGCGGCAACCGCGGCTGCTGGGAGACGCAGGTGAGCCAGCGGGCGCTGTTCCGCCACGTCCGCCAGGCCATCGAACAGGGCCAACCCAGCCTGCTTCTGGAGGCAGCGAAGGGAGACCTGGGACGGCTGACAGTGCCGATGGTCGTGGATGCGGCCCGCGCTGGCGATAGAGTGGCCCTGACGGCGCTCGACCGGGTCGGCCACCATCTGGGCATCGGCATCGCTTCGTTGGTCAATGCCCTGAACCCGGAACTGGTGGTCTTCGGCGGCATCTTGAGCCTGGCCGGCGACTTCCTTCTCCCTCCGGTAGAACAGGAGTTGCAGCAGCGGGCCCTGCTCTGGAACCGGGAGGCCACCCGTGTTGTGCTCGCCCGGCACGGCTTCGATGCCTGCGTCATCGGCGGCGTCGCCACCGTCTACCAGAACATCCTCACCCAGCCCTACTAGACAGACGACGGGCCGGCCCCTGCGGGCCAACCCAACGGTCGAGTCCAGCGCACAGGAGGTGTAACGGCAGGTGAGAGAACGTATCCTATCAGACCGGCTGTTCTGTGCTCAGTACCCAAGTCAGGAGGAGAAAAATGCTTAAGCGAGCGTCTTTCGTGTTGTCAGTGCTGGCCATCGTGGCCATGCTGGTCGCCTGCGGCCCCAGGCCCACTGAGCAGGCCCCGGCCGTCACCGAACTGACGATCATGTGGGCCGAGTGGGACCCCTCGAACTACCTGCAGCAGATCGGCCAGGAGTACGAGGCCCAGACCGGGGTCAAGATCACCGTCATCCAGGAGCCGTGGGGCAGCTACTATGACCGCGTGGCTGCCGAGTGGGCCGCGCAGGGGACCGCCTTCGACATGGTGGTCGGCGACAGCCAGTGGCTCGGCCAGGCGGCGACGCAGGGTCACTATGTGGACCTGACCGAGTTCCTGACCAGCGAGGGCATCGCTCAGACGGTCACCCCGGCCACGCTCACCTACTACGGCGAGTATCCCGCTGGCTCCGGCACCTACTGGGCCTACCCCACCGAGGGTGACGCTGTCGGTTGGGCCTATCGCCGCGACCTGTTCGAGGATCCCGACGAGATGGCCGCGTTCCAGAGCCGCTACGGCTACCCGCTCGACGTCCCCACCACCTGGCAGCAGCTGCACGACATCGCCGAGTTCTTCACCCGCCCCGATGAAGGCCTCTACGGTGTGTCTATCTACACCCAGAAGGACTACGACGGCATCACCATGGGCTTCGAGAACGTCTTCTTCTCCTGGGGCGCCGACTGGGCCAACCGGGAGACCAACGAGGTGCTGGGGATCGTGAACTCGCCGGAAGCGGTCGAAGCGCTGGAGTTCTACCGCAGCCTGTACGCCTTCACCCCGCCAGGCAGCAGTAACGACTTCTTCGCCGAGAGCAACAACCACTTCATCGCTGGCGAGGTCGCCATGGCCATGAACTACTTCGCCTTCTTCCCCGCTCTCTCCAACCCCGGCATCAACCCCTACGCTGAGACCACCGGCTTCTTCGCCGTCCCCGCCGGCCCCACCGGCGAGCGGTACGCCGCGCTGGGCGGCCAGGGCCTGAGCATCAACGCCTACATCTCCCCCGAGCGGCAAGAGGCGGCCAAGGACTTCATTCGCTGGTTCGCCCAGGAGGACACGCAGCGACGCTGGGCTGAGTTGGGCGGCTATACCTGCAACATCAACGTGCTGCAGAGTGAGGCCTTCCTCACCGCTCAGCCCTACAACCCCGCCTTTGCCGACACGATGACCGTCGTCAAGGACTTCTGGAACATCCCCATCTACGGTGAGCTGCTGGAGATCGTCCAGCGCGAACTCCACGCCTACGTCGTCGGCGGCGAGGGCACCGCGGAGGAGGCCCTGACCCGCATCGCCGAGCAGCACGATGCCATCCTGCGGGAAGGCGGCTACATCCAACAGTAACATCGGTTCCTGAACGGTGGGGAGGTGGTGATGGCCACCTCCCCACCCTTCCCAGACAAGAGGGGGTGAAGTGACATGTCCCCAGCCAAGACCACGGTGAGTGCCGCTCCGGGCCGTCAGGGCGCCCGGCGCCCACGCCACCAGCTCAGCGATACCTCCATCCAATGGCTGTTCATCGGCCCGACACTGGCCCTGTTGGTGGCGATGAACATTTTCCCGCTGTTCTACAGCCTCTACCTCAGTTTCACCGACTACTCCGCCATCGCTCGACAGCCACCCGTATGGGTCGGCCTGGCCAACTACCGCAACATCCTCCACAGCGGGCAACTGTGGCAGTACTTCACCGTCACCGGTCGGTACGCGCTGTTGGCGGTGGGCCTGGAGACCATATTGGGCTTCGGGTTGGCCATGCTCCTGCGGGAACGGTTCAAAGGCAGCGGCTTCATCACCACGCTGATCCTGGTACCGATGATGCTCTCGCCGGTGGTGGTGGGGTTGTTCTGGAAACTGATCTTCAATCCCAGTTCCGGCATCTTCAACTATCTGCTCGGTTTCACCAACCCAGCCACCGCCCCCGACTGGCTGGCCAGCCCGCAACTGGCCCTGTGGGCAGTGGTCATCGTGGATGTGTGGATGTGGACCCCCTTCGTGATGCTGCTGTGCCTCTCCGGCCTGAGCGCCATCCCCGACTACATCTACGAAGCGGCGGTGATTGACCGGGCCAGTTCGTGGATGCAGTTCTGGCGCATCACCTTGCCCCAGGTGGCCCCCCTGTTGCTGATCGCTGTGCTGTTCCGCACCATCGAGGCGTTCAAGGCCTTCGACCTGGTGATGGGGTTGACGGGAGGCGGTCCGGGTTCCGCTACAGAGGTGATCGCCGTCAACCTGTACCGCACCGCCTTCCTGGGCCAGTGGCGCACCGGCACGGCCAGCGCGATGGCTTACATCGTGCTGGTGATCATCGTCGCTGTCAGCAACCTCTATATCCGCTACCTGAATCGCATCCGCGGAGAGGAGTAGACCATGCCCAGAGTAGATCGCGTCAGTCGCAAAGTGCAGACCGGACGCACCATCCGCGCCATCATCGCTATCCTCATCGCCATCATCACACTGATCCCGGTCCTCTGGATGACCCTGACCGCTTTCAAATCCCGGTCGGATGCCGTGGCGGTTCCGCCGAAGGTCTTCTTCACCCCCACACTGGAGGGATTCATCAGCCTCCTGACCACGCGCGCGGTGCTGAACCCCAGCGCCCTGGCGCAGTACCAGGGGCGCACCGACCTGCCGTGGTATCAGCAGGTGATGTTGCAAAGAGGGCAGATCGTCACCGGTCCCAGTCAGTACGTGAGCCGACTGCGGAACTCGGTCATCATCGCTGGCACCTCGACGTTGGCGGCGATCGTGCTCGGCGTGCTGGCTGCCTACGCCTTCAGCCGCTTCCGTGTGCCGGGCAAAGGCGACCTGCTCTTCTTCATCCTGAGCACACGCATGCTCCCCCCGGTGGTGGTGACCATCCCCATCTTCCTGATGTACCGCCGCCTGGGCCTCTCTGACACGCACATCGGCCTGATCATCCTCTACACCGCCTTCAACCTCTCATTTTCCGTCTGGTTGCTCAAGGGCTTCATTGACGAGATTCCCCATGAATATGAAGAGGCGGCGATGGTGGACGGCTACTCCCGCCTGCAGGCGTTCCTGAAGATCGTCCTGCCGCAGGCAGCCACGGGCATCACCGCCGCCACTGTCTTTTGTCTGATCTTTGCCTGGAACGAGTACGCCTTCGCGTTGATGCTGACCACCGACCGGGCACGCACCGCCCCACCGAGCATTCCATCGGTCTTGGGCACCGGCGGCATCGAGTGGGCGGCCATCGCCGCCGGCTCGCTGGGTTTCCTCATCCCGGTCGTCATCGTCACTTTCGCCTTGCGCAGGTATCTGCTGCGCGGGGTGACCTTCGGGGCGATCCGCCAATGAACACGCTTCTGCGCCCCCACTCCACACCTTTCAGGTGAGACTATGGCCACGATTGAACTCCGCCAGGTAGAGAAACGCTTCGGCGACCTGCAGGCCGTCCACCCGATGAACCTGACCGTCCACGACGGCGAGTTCGTCGTCCTTCTGGGCCCCTCGGGTTGCGGCAAGACGACGACGCTGCGCATGATCGCCGGTCTGGAGACCGTCACCAGTGGGAACATCCTGCTGAACGGGGTGGACGTGACCTGGCTGCCGGCCAACCAGCGGGACATCGCCTTCGTCTTCCAGTTCTTCGCCCTCTATCCCCACCTGACCGCGCGGCAGAACATCGCCTTCCCGCTTCAGGCGCAGGGAGAGTCCCGCGCCACGGTGAAAGCGCGCGTGGACGAGGTGGCGCGCCTGCTGGAGATCCAGCCCATCCTCCACCTGCGGCCCAAAGCGCTCAGCAGCGGCGACCAGCAACGGGTGGCCCTGGCCCGCGCCCTGGTGCGCCGGCCCGCCGCCTTCCTGATGGATGAGCCGCTCGGCGCGCTCGACGCCGACTTCCGCGAGAGCATGCGCGCCGAAATCAAGCGGCTGCACCTGGCCCAGAACGCCACGACCGTGTACGTGACCCACGACCAGATCGAAGCGATGGCCATGGGGGACCGCATCGTGGTCATGTCTATGGGCGTCATCCAGCAGGTGGGCACCCCGGCAGAGGTCTACCACGACCCGGCCAACCTGTTCGTCGCCCGCTTCATCGGCAGCCCGGGGATGAACCTGTTGACCGGGCGGTACGAGGACGGCGTGATCTACCTGCCCGGCGATAACCGCTACCCCGTGTCCGCCGACCATCGTGCACTGCTGGCGCGGGCGCTGCGCGGAGACACGGTGATCCTGGGCTTCCGCCCCGAGGCGGCCACCGTCAGCGAAAACGGGGCGCTGGGCGGGCTGGTCTACAGCGCGGACCTGCATGGATCATACACGATGTTACACCTGGCGCTGGGCAGCGAGGAGACCATCGTCCATGTCCGCGGCAGCCGGGGCATGGGCCGCTCGGTCAACACGCCGCTGCGCTTCGACCTCAACCCGGCGATGGTGCGGTTCTTCGACCCGACCACGGAACGGGCATTGACAGGGGAGGTGAGCCGTGGCTGATGTCGCTCTGCAGCACATCACCAAACGATTCGGGGCGGTCACGGCCCTGGAAGATGTCTCTTTCGACATCAAGGATGGGGAGTTCTTCGTCCTGCTTGGGCCCACCGGCGCGGGCAAGACGACCACCCTGCGGGTCATCGCCGGCCTGGAGAAGCAGGACGAGGGACACGTCCTTTTCGACGGCGAGCCAGTGGATGCCCTGCCTCCTGCTGAGAGGGATGTGGCCTTCGTATTCCAGCAGTACTCGCTCTATCCCACTATGACCGTCTTCGACAACCTGGCCTTCCCGTTGCGCGCACCGCTGCGCCGGTTGCCCGAGGCGGAGGTCCGCCAGCGCGTCCTGGAGACGGCCCGTAAAGTGCACATTGACCACCTGCTGGACCGCAAGACGGCCAACCTCTCCGGCGGCGAGATGCAGCGCGTCGCCATCGGCCGCGCCCTGGTGCGCCGCCCGCGCATCTTCCTGATGGACGAGCCGCTCTCCAACCTGGACGCCAAACTGCGCGAGGCGTTGCGCGTGGAACTGGAACACCTGCAAAAAGTGGAGGGCAGCACCACGCTCTTCGTCACCCACGACCAGGTGGAGGCGTTGACGATGGCCGACCGCATCGCCGTCCTCAACCACGGCCACATCATCCAGATCGGCACCCCCAGGGACATCTACGACCGCCCGGCGACGACCTTCGTAGCGCAACTGGTGGGCACCCCGCGCATCAACCTGATGGAAGCCCGCTGCGACGACGCCGTCACCGTCCCCGGCTCCGCCATCCGCCTCCCCGTCCCGACAGAGATCCACCTGCCCCCCACCTTCATCCTCGGCGTGCGCCCGGAAGACGTGCGCCCCTGCGCCGACGGGGAGTGCGTCGGCCAGGTGGTGCTGACCGAGCCGCTGGGCGTCGAGACCATCCTGCACATCCGCTCTGGAGGGGCGGAACTGCTCAGCCTCGTGGCTGGCCTGAGCGATCTGCACATCGGCGCCGAGACCCGTTTCCGCATCGCTGAGGAACGGCTGCACTACTTCCACCCTGACGGACGACGCATCACCGCCTGAACGGCGGGACGTAGACCCAAAACCCGGCCCTAGATTGTAAGGAGGAGAGAATGCCAAAGGTCGCTATTATCGGTGCGGGAAGTATCGTTTTCTGCAAGACATTGATGCTGGACATCCTGGCCACACCCGGCCTGGAGGGCACTGAGTTCGCCCTGATGGCCCCTTCCACCCGCCGCACGTCGCAGGTGGAAGCCTTCGCCCAGCGCGTCATCCGGGCCAACGGCCTGCCGGCGCAGGTGTGGAAAACTACCGACCGCCGCGAGGCGTTGAAGGGGGCCGATTACGTCATCGCCACCTTCCAGGTTGGCGGCATCCAGGGCTTCGAGGCCGACTACAAGATCCCGTTCAAGCACGGCGTGGACCAGTGCATCGGCGACACCCTCGGCCCTGGCGGCGTCTTCCGCGCCCTGCGCTCCATCCCGGTGATGATGGACCTGTGCCGGGACATGGAGGAGCTCTGCCCCAACGCTCACCTGCTCAACTACGTCAACCCGATGGCTATGGTCTGCTGGGCCATCGGCAAGACCCGCGTCCCGTTCGTCGGCCTGTGCCACGGGGTGCAGACCACGCTCGACCTGATCTCCGGCTATGTGGACGTGCCCAAGGACGAGATTGACTTCCTCTGCGCCGGCATCAACCACATGGCCTGGTTCCTGCGCCTGACGCACAAGGGGCGTGACCTGTACCCCATCCTCCGCGAGCGCTTCGAGAAGCCGGAGTACTACGTCAACGAGAAGGTGCGCGGCGAGGTCTTCCGTCACTTCGGCTACATCATGACCGAGTCCACCGGCCACCTCTCCGAGTACGTCCCCTACTTCCGCAAGAACCAGAAGGCGCTCGACCTCTACTGCGACGAGCCGGCCTTCGGCGGGGAGACCGGCGCCTACTACAACTGGTGCAAGTACGTCGCCGACAAGTACGAGAGCCGGGACATCCTCGCCGACGAGCCGACGGCCCTGCCGCCGCGCAGCATCGAGTACGGCTCCTACGTCATCGAGGCCCTGGAGACCGGGCGCACCTTCAAACTGAACGGCAACGTCATCAACGGCGGGATGATCACCAACCTCCCGCCCGACTGCTGCGCCGAGGGGCCGATCTACGTGGACCGCACGGGGTTGCACAAGACCTTCGTCGGCGACCTGCCGCCGCAGTGCGCGGCGCTGAACCTGACCAACATCAACGTCCAGCGGCTGGCCGTCGAGGCGGCGCTGACCGGCGACCCGGAGCACATCGTCCACGCCTGTGCGCTGGACCCGCTGACGGGTGCCGTGCTCACGCTCAAGGAGATCCGCGACATGGTCGCCGAGATGCTGGAGGCGGAGAAGCAGTGGCTGCCGCAGTTCGCCGGCAAGACCCTCCGTCCGACGCCGATCATCAGCATCCCCAAGGACGTCCAGCGGGCCAAGGTGCCGATTGACCCGGCGCTGGCCATCTTCGCCCGCTTCGGGGAACTGGCACAGTAGTCTGGACCCGAAAAGCAAGAGAGCCAAACGAGGAGGTAAGAACCATGTCTCGACCGATTACCCTTTTTACCGGCCAGTGGGCCGACCTGACGCTGGAGGCGCTGGCGCAGAAGGTCAGCGCATGGGGCTTCGACGGCCTGGAACTGGCCTGCTGGGGCGACCACTTCGAGGTGGACAAGGCCCTGGCCGACGACGCCTACGTCCGCTCGCGGTGGGACATCCTCAACAAGTACAACCTGAAATGCTTCGCCATCAGCAGCCACCTGGTGGGCCAGTGCGTCGCCGACGACCCGATTGACGAGCGCCATCAGCGCATCCTCCCGCCGCGGCTGTGGGGCGACGGCGACCCGGAGGGGGTACGTCGCCGCTGCGCCGAGGAGATGATGAACACCGCCCGCGCCGCCAAAAAGTTCGGCGTCAAGGTGGTCAACGGCTTCACCGGCAGCCCGGTCTGGAAGAACATCTACTTCTTCCCTCCCACCAGCCAGGAGGACATCAACCGCGGCTTCGCCGACTTCGCCGCCCGCTGGAAGCCCATCCTCGACGTGTTCGCCGAGAACGGCGTCAAGTTCGGCCTGGAGGTGCATCCCACCGAGATCGCCTACGACATCATCACCACCCGCCGTGCGCTGGAGGCGCTGGATTACCACCCCGCCTTCGGCTTCAACTTCGATCCCAGCCACTTCATCCATCAGTTCATTGACCCGGTGGAGTTCATCAACGAGTTCGGCGACCGCATCTGGCATGTCCATGTCAAGGACTCCCGCGTGCAACTGACCGGGCGCAACAGCATCCTCTCCTCCCACCTGGACTTCGGCGACCCGCGGCGCGGGTGGGACTTCGTCTCCCCTGGCCGTGGGGATGTGAAGTGGGACCGGCTGGTGCGCGCGCTCAACCGCGTGGGCTACCAGGGGCCACTCTCGATCGAGTGGGAGGACTCCGGCATGGACCGCGAGTGGGGCGCGCCGGAGGCGCTGCAGATGATCCGCCGTCAGGACTTCACCCCCTCGGCGGTGGCCTTCGACGCGGCCTTCGCCGCCAAGAAGTAAACGGTATCGGCGGGTCGCATCCCGTTGACCGAACCGACTCAGTCAGGAGGGTACAATGAGTGAAGAGACCGGTTTCACGACCATGGCCGGAGCCCGGGCCGAGGGCGCGGCCCCGGAGATCGGCGTCGGCATGCTGGGCTACGCCTTCATGGGCAAGGCCCACACCAACGCTTACAAGAAACTCCCCTACATGATGTACCCGCCGCCGGCCATCCCCCGCCTGGTCGCCATCTGCGGGCGCAACGAGGAGGCCACCGCCGAGGCCGCCCGTCGCTACGGCTATGAGGGGTACTACACCGACTGGCGCAAGATGCTCGAGGACGAGCGCATCGCCCTGTTCGACAACGGCGGCCCCAACGATGCCCACGCCGAGCCCTGCATCGCCGCGGCGAAGGCGGGCAAGCACATCCTCTGCGAGAAGCCGCTGGCCCGCACCGCCGAGGAGGCCGAGGAGATGCTCAAGGCGGCACGGAAGGCCGGCATCAAGCACATGGTCGCCTTCAACTACCGCTTCGTGCCCGCCATCCGCCAGGCCCGCTACCTCATCGAGAGCGGCGCGCTGGGCCGCATCTACCACTACCGCGCGGTCTACCTGCAGGAGTGGATCATGCCCCACTACGGCACGCCCAAGATCTGGCGGCTGGACAAGAAGGTCGCTGGCAGCGGCGCGCTGGGCGACCTGGGGGCGCACATCATTGACCTGGGCCACTTCCTGATCGGCGGGATGAAGAGCGTCAGCGCGATGACCCGCACCTTCATCACCGAGCGCCCTCTGCCCGACGGCAGCGGCACGGGCAAAGTAGATGTGGATGACGCCTTCGTCGCCACGGTGGAGTTCGAGAATGGCGCGCTCGGCACGCTGGAAGCCACCCGCTTCGCCGGCGGCCACAAGAACTTCGAGATGCTGGAGATCAACGGCGAGAAGGGCTCCATCCGCTTCAACCTGGAGCGCATGAACGAACTGGAGGTCTTCTGGGTGGGCGAGCAACCCAAGGAGACCCAGGGCTTCCACCAGGTGCTGGTCACCGAAGGGTACCATCCGTGGTGGTCGAACTGGTGGCCGCACGGCCACATCATCGGCTGGGAGCACACCTTCGTCCACGAGATCACCCACCTGCTGGACTGCATCGTCAACAACAAGGACGTGGCCCCTTACGGCGCAACCTTCGAGGACGGCTACCGCGCCGCCGTGGTCTGCGACGCCATCCTCGAGTCGGCGGCGAAGAAGAAGCAGGTGGACATCCGCTACTAACGGCGATGCTGGTGGGGCGGGGCCACGGCCTCGCCCCACCCTGCCCTGTTCCCGTCCCCAGGGGGAACGGCCAGGAGAGGAAGTATGACTCTGCAAGCGGTCCTTTTCATCGTTGGCTTCTTGGCGATCCTGTTGGCCTACATCTTCTTCATCGCCTTCCTGGCACGCCGGCTGCGTGGCAAGATCCCTCACCGGGTGCACGCGACGGTGGAGATGATCATCATTGCGGGTATCCTGCTGGGCGTAGTCGGCATCTTCCAGCCATGGCTGCAGGCTGGCTATACCTATGGCTTCACCCTGCTCCTCTACTCCACCCTCTCTTTCATCGTCTGGAGCCACATCCCACCCCAACCCGCGCCCCACAAGAGCGCTGCCGTCACCGAAACGGAACGGAGGCGATAGATGAGCCTGCCAGACCTGCGTCCACAGGCACTGCGCCGCACCCCGGAGCAGATGCTGACCCATCTGCGTTCCTTCACGCTCGACCTGAAGTTCTCGGCAGGGATATGGTACTTCTCCCCGCCCGCCAACCGCTTCCACGCCGCCTATGGCGCTGCGGTGGACATCGAGCGGCGGCTGGAGATCGCCGCCCGACTGAAGGAGTACGGTCTGGCGGCGATGGAGGCCCACTACCCCAACGAGATCAACGAACAGAACCTCCCCCTCTGGCAACAGTTCGTCGCCGACACCGGCATCCGCCTGCTCACCGTCATCCCGCTGCTCTTCTGGGATGAGCAGTTCGAATGGGGCTCGCTCTCCAACCCACTCGACGGCCCCCGACAGGCAGCCATCGCCCGCACCCGCCGTGCGCTGGAACTGAACCGCGAACTGGACACCGACTTCGCCGTCGTCTGGCCAGGCATTGACGGCTACGAGAACCCCTTCGGGTTGGACTTCGTGGCCATGCGCGACCGCTTCGTCGCCGGGCTGGTCGAAGCGATGGATAGCGTGCCAGGGGTGCGGGTGGCCTTCGAGCCCAAGCCCTACGAGCCGCGCGGCCACATCCTCTTCGGCACCACCGCCGAGGGGTTGCTGCTGGCCCACCAGGTCGAGTCCCGCCTGGCCCACCCGGAGAACCGCCGCCTGCTGAATGAAGGCCATGCCCTGGTCGGCCTGAACCCGGAGGTCGGCCACGCGCTGATGGCCTACGAGGACCTGGCCTATGCCTACAGTTGGCCGCTTTCCGAAGGCCGTCTGGCCCACGTCCACCTCAACAGCCAGCCGCTGGGCAACTACGACCAGGACCTGAACGTGGGCGTGGTCTCCCCCGAGCAGACTGAGGCGCTGCTGTACGCGCTCAAGATGTACGGCTATCGCGGCTACTTCGGGCTGGACATCAACCCAGAGCGCATGCCGGTGGAGACGGCGCTGAAGATCTGCATGGACGCGCTGCGCGCGGCCAATGACCGCATCGAAGGGCTGGACCACGAGGCGATCCTCTACGCCACGACCCACCCCGATCGCGCCCGTGGCTGGCTGGAGGCCTACCTGGTGCGCGCACGGGCGCCTCGTCCCGACCGCCTCCCGCCTTTGCCGCCCCCTGATTGACCGTCCAGACCTTGACAGTCTCGGATTTCCTGGTGAAAGCATGACCACCTACCTGCTTGGTATTGACGTCGGCACCACCGGCAGCAAAGCGCTCTTGATCGACGACGCTGGGGAGGTGAAGGCCAGCGCCACCACCGAGTACCCGCTGTTCACCCCTCATCCGTTGTGGGCAGAACAGAACCCTGCTGACTGGTGGGCAGCCACCGCCACCAGCATCCGACGGGTGCTGGAGCGCGCCAACGCGCGCGCCGACCAGGTGGCCGGTGTGGGCCTCACCGGACAGATGCACGGATTGGTGTTGTTGGACGACCATGGCGACGTGTTGCGCCCCTGCATCATGTGGAACGACCAGCGCACCGGCGCGCAGTGCGCTGAGATCACCCGTCGCCTGGGCCCGCAGGAGGTGCTGCGCCTGACCGGGAACCCGGTCCTTCCAGGCTTCACCGCGCCGAAGATCGTCTGGGTACGCGAGCATGAACCCCAGGTCTACGGACGGATCGCCACGGCGTTGCTGCCCAAGGACTACGTGCGCTACCGGCTGACCGGCGGCTTCTTTAGCGAAGTCTCCGACGCCTCCGGCACATCCTTGTTCGACGTGAGCCGACGCTGCTGGTCGGAGGAGATGTTGCGGGCTTTGGACATCCCCCGGGCCTGGCTGCCGGAGGTGACCGAATCGCCAGTGGTGAGCGCGCACGTCAGCGCCCGCGCCAGCGCGGAGACGGGCCTGCTGGCGGGCACGCCGGTGGTCGGCGGCGGCGGCGACCAGGCTGCCCAGGCGGTGGGTACCGGCATCGTGACGGAGGGGATCGTCTCGGTGACCATCGGCACCTCCGGCGTGGTCTTCGCCGCCTCCAACACTTACCGCATGGAGCCAGAGGGCCGTCTTCACGCCTTCTGTCACGCTGTCCCCGGCATGTGGCACCTGATGGGGGTGATGCTCTCCGCTGGTGGGAGTTTCCGCTGGTACCGGGACGCGCTGGGCGAACCGGAGCGCGCTCAGGCTGCCGCCACGGGCCGCGACCCCTACGAACTGCTGACCGAAGCCGCGGCGACCGCGCCGCCAGGTTGCGAGGGACTGATTTTCCTCCCCTACCTTAGCGGCGAGCGTACCCCTCACCCCGACCCGCTTGCGCGGGGCGTTTTCTTCGGCCTGACCCTGCGCCACGGCAAGCCCCATCTCACCCGCGCCGTGCTGGAGGGGGTCTCCTACGGCCTGCGCGACTCCCTGGAACTGATGCGCGATCTCGGCCTGCACATCGAGCAGGTGCGCGCCTCGGGCGGCGGCGCGCGCAGCCCGCTGTGGCGGCAGATCCTGGCCGACATCTTCGCCACGGAGATCGCCACGGTGAACACGCTTGAGGGCGCGGCCTACGGCGCAGCGCTGCTGGCCGGCGTGGGCGCCGGGGTCTATGCCGACGTCCCCGCCGCGTGCGCCGCCACGGTCTCTCTGACAGGTCGCATCGCGCCGGGGCCAGCAGCGCCGGTCTACGCCCGCCTGTACCCGCGCTACCGCGCGCTCTACCCGGCCCTGGCGGGAGAGTTCGCCGCATTGGCCCACGCCATCCAGGATTGAGGAAGCCTCAACACCTGACGACCGCTCATTACCCCGCAGGCGGCCGGCCCTCCCTCGCCTGCGGGAAAGTCACCTGAGCAGAAAGGAGAGATAGGGATGCTGACCCGTAGTCAGGTGAGGGCGGCGCAGCAGCGCGCCGCGGAGATGTTGGACCAGGCCCACATCGTGCTCACGCCACAGGAGCGGGAGAACATCGAAGTGGCGGAGTTCGGCCTGGGCGACCTGGAGCACACCGGCCTGGAACTGGTCGTATACGTCAACACCGACCGCTACTGCGCCAAGGAACTGGTGCTCTTCCCGCGCCAGACCTGCCCGGAGCACCGTCACCCGCCAGTGGCTGACGGGCCGGGCAAGATGGAGACCTTCCGTTGCCGTTGGGGACGGGTCTGGCTTTACGTCCCCGGCGAGCCGACCCCCAACCCGAAAGGTCGTCCCCCCGCTGACAGCCTTCCCTACTACACTGTTTTCCACGAGATCGAACTGAACCCCGGCGAGCAGTACACCATCCCCTCTGACACGCTGCACTGGTTCCAGGCTGGCGACGAGGGGGCCATCGTCTCCGAGTTCTCCAGCACCAGCCGGGACGAACTGGACATCTTCACCGATCCGCGCATTCAGCGCATCCCCCAGGTCCTGGAGGACTGAGATGCGGCTGTACGGTCGTGCCTGGAGCCGCCGCGAGATAGAAGCGCGCGTGGGGCGGCTGGAGCAGGTCGGCGGGGTGCGCCGCCAGCAGTGGACGGAGGGGCCAGAGGCCGGCGTGGAGCACATCCAGGTCCGCACCGGTGCGGGCCTGGCCTACACGGTGCTCCCCTCGCGCGGCCTGGACATCGGCCTGGCGGAGTTTGCCGGCGTGCCGCTCTGCTGGCTCTCCGCCAACGGCGAGGTCCACCCGGCCTTCTTCGACGCCGCAGGGGTGGAGTGGCTGCGCACCGCGGTGGGCGGCCTGTTGATGACCTGTGGGCTGACCCAGGTGGGCGCTCCCTGTGAGGACGAGGGGCGCGCCTGGGGATTGCACGGTCGCGTCCATCACCTGCCGGCCCGCCAGGTCGCTGCCGAAAGCGCCTGGGTGGGGGACGAGGTGGAACTCCGGGTGAGCGGCGTGGTGGAGGAGACGGCCATCTTCGGCGAACACCTGCGGCTCACGCGGGAGATCCGCAGCCTGCTGGGGGAGAACCGCATCGCCATCCGCGACCAGGTGGAGAACGTCGGTTTCGCCCCCACGCCGCACATGCTGCTCTACCACTTCAATTTTGGTTTCCCGCTGCTGGACACAAAGACGCAGGTGGAGTTCCCCTCCGTGCGCGTGACGCCACGGGAGGAGAGCACCCCCCTGGCCGGCTATGACCGTTGGGAGGCCCCGCAGGCAGATTACGCGGAGCGCGTCTATTACCACGAACTGCCTGCCGATGTGGAGCAGGTCACTGTCACCCTGCGCAACCCACGCTTCCCGCTGCCGGGTAGGGAGCGACCCCTCACCGTGCGGCTCTCCTGGTCCACGCGTTACCTGAATCGCCTGGTGGAGTGGAAGATGCCCGGCGCTGGCGTCCACGTGCTGGGCATCGAGCCGGCCAACTGTCACGTGGGGGGACGGGCAGTGGAACGACAACTTGGCACGCTTCAGTACCTCCAGCCGGGAGAGTCCCGCACGTACGAACTGTCTCTGGAGGTAGAGGCCTGATGCGCATCATCAACAGCGTGGCCCCCATCCGTATTTGCGACAACGGCGGCTGGACCGATACCTGGTTCGCCGGCCATGGCAAGGTCTTCAACATTGGCGTCTACCCCTATGCCGAGGTGCAGATCGAGGTCCGTCCCGCCGACCAGCAGGAGGAGCGCATCGTCATCTACGCTGAGAACTTCGGCGAGCGGTACGCCGTGCACCCCGAACGGCACGGCTGGGATCGCCATCCGCTGCTGGAGGCGGCCATCGAGCGCATGCAGGTGCCGACGAACCTGGCCTTCCAGGTGACCATCTTCTCCGAAGCCCCGGCTGGCGCTTCCACCGGCACCTCGGCGGCGGTGTCGGTGGCGCTTATCGGCGCACTGGACTGCCTGACGCCGGGCCGTATGACCCCCCATGAGGTCGCCCTGACCGCCCAGTCCATCGAGACGGACATGCTCAAGCAGCAGTGCGGCATCCAGGATCAACTCTGCTCCGCCTACGGAGGCATCAACTACATCGAGATGTACCAGTATCCGCACGCCTCTGTCTCCCAGATTCATGTGCCCAACGCCATCTGGTGGGAACTGGAGCGGCGTCTGGTGCTGATCTACCTGGGTCGCTCGCACAGTTCCTCGGCGGTGCACGAGCGGGTCATTCACGACCTGGAGGATGCCGGGCCGGGCTGCAAGCCGCTGAACGACCTGCGCGTGACCGCGGAGAAGTCGCGCGACGCGCTCTACGCAGGGGACTTCGAGGCCCTGGGGCGGGCGATGATCGAGAACACCGAGGCCCAGGCCCGCCTCCACCCGTCGCTGGTCAGCGCGGACGCCTGGCGGGTCATCGAGATCGCCCGCGAGCACGGAGCGGTGGGTTGGAAGGTGAACGGCGCGGGGGGGGAGGGCGGTTCACTCACCCTGCTCTGCGGCCCCCTCTCTCACGTCAAGCGGGCCATGATCCGCGAGATCGAGCAAGAGAACCCTCTGTTCAAGAACATCCCTATTTACCTCAGCCGGTACGGGCTGCGGGTGTGGGAACGGTAGGAGGAGGAAATGGAGAAATACGGCTATCGCTTCTCGTTCGGCCCGTGGAACATCCACGAGGGGGCCGATCCCTTTGGGCCGCCGGTGCGCCCGACACGCTCTTTCAGTGAGAAACTCCCGCTCTACAAAGAACTGGGCTTCGACGCGGTGCAGTTCCACGACGACGACGCTGTGCCGGGACTGGATGACCTCTCGCCAGCGCAGATGCGCGCCCAGGCCCAGGAGGTACGGCGCGCGCTGGACGACCACGGCCTGGTGGCCGAGTTCGTCGCGCCGCGGCTGTGGGAAAGCCCGATGACCGTGGACGGCGCGTTCACCGCCAACGACCCGCGCTGTCGCGCCTACGCCATCGAACGGGCAAAGAAGGCTGCGGACATCGCCCACGAACTGGGTACCGACCTGATGGTCTTGTGGCTGGCCCGCGAGGGGACGTACATGCGCGAGGCCAAGGATGCCCGCCGCGCCACCGGTCAGTTGCTGGAGGCAATCAACACCATCCTGGACTACGCCCCCTTCCTGCGCATCGCCATCGAACCCAAACCCAACGAGCCGATGGACCTGGCCTACATCCCGACGATGGGCCATGCCCTGGCACTGGGTTTCCAGACCCGCGACCCGGCCCGCGTGGGCGTGCTGATGGAGTCGGCGCACTCCATCCTGGCCGGCCTCGACCCCGCCGACGAGATCGCCTTCGCGATGGCTTTCGGGAAACTGTGGAGCGTCCACCTGAACGACCAGAATGGCCTCAAGTTCGACCAGGACCGCTCGTTCGGCGCGGTGGACCTGCGGCGGGCCTTCAACCAGGTGCGCGTGCTGGACGAGGGCCGCTATTGGGAGATCGGCATCGTGGGCCTGGACGTGAAGGCCATCCGCACCCAGCCAGCCGACCTGGCTACCAAGCACCTGCGCAACAGTCTGCAGATGTTCCTGCGCCTGGTGGCGCTCAGCCGTTCGCTCGACCGCGAGCGGGTGCACGCGTTGATCGCCGCACGCGACTACGAGGAACTGGACTGGTTGATCCTCAGCCATCTGATGGGGATGGCTTAAGCGGGGGCGCAGCAGCGCTGCGCCCCTACAGCCGCCCCTACAGGTCACACCGTAGGGGCAGGCCAGGGGGCGCAGCTCCGCTGCGCCCCTACAGGTCACACCGTAGGGGCGGGCCAGGGGGCGCAGCATAGCTGCGCCCCTACAGCCGCCCCTACAGGTCACACCTCGCGCTCACGTACTCCCCCCTCGTCTCCTGTGCTATAATACAGCAACGCGCGCTATCCGCCGACAGGAGCGACAAGGTATGGAAACCACCCCAACCGACGGGCCAGCGCAGGCCGCGCGCCTGCCGCCGCTGCGCGTGGATGTCTCCTACGCCCTGGTCACCCTCGGCAGCACCGCCATCTGGTCCGTCCTCAGCGGCTGGCTGCTCTACTTCTACCTTCCGCCGGAGGGAGAGGGCATGGCGCGCGTCCCGGCGGCGCTCCTGAGCGGCGTGCTGCTGGCTACCCGCGTCCTCAATGCCCTCATCGCTCCGCCCATCGGCCAACTCTCCGACCACACCCGCTCCCGTTGGGGGCGCCGTCTGCCCTACATGGCCCTCTCCGCCCTGCCGATGCTGGCGCTGTTCGTCCTGGTGTGGACCCCGCCCGTGCATGGCGAATCCCTCTGGAACCTCCTCTACCTGGCGGTGGTCTTCACGCTCTACAACGGCCTGCACACCCTCAACCAGGTGCCCTACACCGCGCTCCTGCCGGAGATCGCCGTCACCGACGCGCACCGGGTGCGCATCTCCGCCTGGACCTCTGCCTTCTTGCTCCTGGGGATGATCCTCAGTGCCCTGGCTGGCCCGCTCATCGCCCGTATCGGCTATGCCTGGACAGGGTTGTTCTATGCCGTGGTCTGCCTCCCCCTCTTCTACCTGCCGCTGTTCGTCCTGCGCGAACGGCGGGAGCGGCAGATTCCCCCTGAAGAGCGGCTCACGCTGTGGCAGGGGTTCGCGGCGATGGCGCGCAACCGGCCTTTCTGGATCTTGACCGTCGCTGGCGGCCTCTATTGGGTGACGACCACGCTGGTCCAGAGCGCCCTGCCGTTCATCGTCACCGAGATCTGCGGGTTGGATACGGCGGATACCCTCTACTTCTACCTGCCCTCGATCCTGGGGGCGCTGGCCTGCTATCCACTGGTGGCCTGGTTGGCCGGTCGGGTTGGCAAGTGGCGGGTCTTCACCGCCTCCCTGCTGGCCTCGGCGGCGATCCTCCCCGGCGTGGCGCTGATCGGCCGCTGGCTGCCGCTGAGCCTGACTGCCCAGGGCATCCTGTGGGTGACTTTACAGGCCATCGCGATGTCCGGGGCGATGATGCTGCCACCCGCCTTCGGGGCAGAGATCACTGACTACGACGCGACGCTGACCGGCCAGCGGCGGGAGGGGCTCTATTACGCCACATGGGGTCTACTCGACCAGGTGGGCAGCGGCGCGGCTGCGGCTCTGTTGCCGCTGCTTCTGCTCCTGGGGCGCAGCCGTTTCGACCCACACGGCCCGCTGGGCGTGCGCATGGTCGGCATCGTGAGCAGCCTGCTGATGCTGGTTGCCTTCCTGGTCTTCCTCCGCTACCCGCTACGGCCAGGGGCAGCACGGAAAGGAGAATGAGGGATATGGACAGTACACGGATCGCTGAACTGGAATGGGCCAACTACGCCGCCACCTCCGCTGTCGCCCGCGCCATCCCTGACTACCATATCACCATGCGCCCGGACCTCATCCTCAGCCTCAGCCGGGCCTTCCCCCTGCCCGACGTCAACCACGCCTGTCTGCTGCGCACCACCCCTGAGCGTGCGGATGGACTGATCGCCGAGGTCGTGGACGCCTTCCACTCGTACGGCCTGCCGGCCACGGTCTTCCTCTCCCCTGCCTGCACCCCGGCCGACCTGCCGGAGCGGCTCGAGGCGCGCGGCTTCGTCCGCCAGGAAGGGGCGGAGACCTGGCTGGTGGTGGAGAACCTGCAGGCGGTGCCGATCCCACCTCCCCGTCCCGATGTGGCCGTGCGACGGCTCAACGCGGATGAGGCTATCACCTTCGCCACCATTTTCCTGGCCGCCTTCGACCTGCCCACCGAACTGGCCCCCTACCTGGCGCAGATGCTGGCTCCTTCCATCGGCCTGCCCACCGTCCACCACTACGTCGCCCTCTCGGCCGGACAGCCGGTCGGGGTTTGCACGCTGCTCACCCACGAACGCTTCGGCGTGCTTGGCAGCGCCGGGGTGCTGCCGGCCCACCGCCTGGCCGGAGCCGCGCAGAACCTGGCCATCCAGAGCGCCGCCGACGCGCAGGCGCAGGGGGTACAGACACTGATGGTGCAGACGCAAGCCGACACCTGGATCGAACGACTGCTCACCGCTTACGGCTTCGTGCGGGCCTTCACCCGCGTCGGATACGTGCTAAAGCCATGACCGTCCTGGTCGAGATCAACCACCTGCACAAAATCTACCGCGTCGGCGACGTGACCTGCGAGGCGTTGCGGGGCATCTCCCTGGAAATCGAGGAGGGCGCCTTCGCCGCCGTGATGGGCCCGTCAGGAAGCGGCAAGTCCACGCTGCTGCATCTGGTGGGTGGGTTGGACCGCCCGACAGCGGGTATGGTGCGAGTGGGCGGTCACAACCTGTCGGCGATGGACGAGACCGCTCTGGCGCGCTTCCGGCGGACGAACATCGGCTTCGTCTTTCAGTTCTTCAACCTGGTGGACAACCTGACAATTCAGGCCAATGTCGAACTGCCGGCCCTGCTGGCTGGCGGGCGGGACCGCCAGGCAATCCGCCGCCGCGCTGACGAACTGCTCGCCCGGATGGGTATCGCCGACCAGGCCCACAAGCACCCGTGGGAACTCTCCGGCGGGCAGCAGCAGCGCGCTGCCATCGCCAGGGCGCTGATCAACCATCCCACCCTGCTGCTGGCCGACGAGCCAACCGGCAACCTCGACACCGCCAGCGGGCAGGAGGTGCTGAATATCCTGGAGGAGTTCAACCGACAGGGCCAGACCATCCTGATGGTCACCCACGACCCCTCAACCGCCGCCCGCGCCAGAGACGTGCTCTTTCTGCGTGACGGTCGCCTGATGGAGCGCGCGGCCGGTGGCGACGCCACGGCGATCGCCCAGCGCCTGACCAACCTGCGGAGCCTCTGACCGCCATGGGCGCCATCCTGCAGAAAATGAAGGCTGACCTTATCCACCGGCCGGTGGAGTCTGCCCTCATCGCTGTCACCGTCACCGCGGCGACGGCCCTGTTGACCCTGGCCCTGGCCACGCTGATGAACCTCAGCGCCCCTTACGACCGCTCCTTTGAGGACCTCAACGGCGCGCACCTCTGGCTCTACTTCAACCGGGAGCAGACCCGCCGTCGCGACATCGAGCGCATTGAAGCGCTGCCCGGCGTGGCCGAGAGCACCGGCCTGCAGGTCAGCCTGCTCTGCCGGGCGGACGTGGGCGGCACGCGGGTATGGGGCAGCCTGCGCGCGCTGCCCGAACAACCGCCGATAGTGAATCGGCTGTGGCTGCGCGAGGGCCGCTACCCCGCCCCCCACCAGGCCGAGGTGCTGGCCGGCGTCGAACTGCACGACGCCTACCGCCTGGCTGTCGGGGATACGGTCACCGTCACCACGCAGGGCGGGCGGAGAATGGCCCTGCGGGTGGTCGGCCTGGCCTACAACCCGATGTGGGATACCTACCGCAGCAGCCAACCACCGTACCTCTATGCCAACCGGGAGATCCTCCGCCGGCTGGCCCCCGACGAGTCGGCCTGGGACTGGTCGCTGGGCCTGCGCCTGACCGACCCACAGGCGGTCGAGGAGACAGTGGCGCAGGTGGAAGCGTCGCTGCACCGCGACGCGCTGACCGGCCATACCGACTGGCGGGACGTGCGTCAGTCGGCCATCTTCGGCGTGCAGCTCAACATGGTCTTCCTGGGCGCCTTCAGCCTCTTCGCCATCCTGGCCACCGTCCTGGTGGTGACCACCAGTATCGGCTCAGCGGTGCTCAACCAGTTTCGCCAGATCGGCATCCTCAAGGCCGTCGGTTTCACCGGCGGACAGGTGCTCGCTCTCTACACCGGCCAGTACCTGGCTCTGGGCCTGGTTGCCTGTCCGGTGGGCTTGCTGCTGGGCGCATGGTTCTCCCCCCTGCCCTTGCAGAGCGCAGCGGCGTCACTGGGCACCACCTTCCGCCCGCCGCTCCACCCTCTGCTCATCATCCTGACCTGCGTGACCATCCTGGGGGTGATCGGATCGGCGACGCTGGGCGCAGCCCGTCGTGGCGCGCGGACCAACATCATCCGCGCCATCTCCACCGGCGCAGAAGCCCCACAGCGTCGCTCCCCCTGGGCCGTACGATGGGCCATCCGCCTGAGGTTGCCGATGACCGTGGTGCTGGGCCTGAACAACCTGTTCGCCCGCCCCTTCCGTTCGCTGCTGACCGGCCTGAACCTCACTCTGGGCGTGATGGGCATCCTGTTCGGCCTGGCGCTCCACGAGACGCTTGGCGTCTACCGCGCGGACCCCTCCCTCCTGGGCATCCCCTACGATGCGGTGGTGACGCGAGGGGTGAGCAGTCACCTCGAGGTACAGCACCTCCTGCGCCGCGCGCCAGGCGTGATCGGTTTCTACGCCGAACGGAGGCTGGAGGTCAAGACCCCTGACGGCCGCTTGTTTCAGGTGCGGGCGGTGGAAGGAGACCTTACCTCCTTCCCGCTGCGGCTCGGCGCCGGACGGCTCTTCCAACCGGACAGCCGCGAGGCCATCGCCGGCCAGGGGCTGTTGGACTGGTTGGGGCTTGCGGTCGGCGACGAATTGACCATAATCATGGGGGGAGAGGAGGAGCACCCCGTCACCCTGCGCATCGTCGGACAATACCTGGAGCCGGTCAACGCCGGAGAGATGTTGATGGCGAGTCTGCCCGCGTTGGCGCGAGAGGCAGGGACGGGTGATCCGCAGACCTACTACCTGGCCCTGGATTCCACCGCCGACCCAGCCCGGCTGGAGACGTACCTGGAGTCCCGCGCCGACGTGGATCTGACGGTCGTCGGCCAGGCGGTGCCAGACGCGGTCTTCTACCTGCAACTGGCAATCTTCGCCCTGGCGGCCATCCTCATCGGCATCGCTCTGGTCAACGTGTTCAACACCACGTTGCTCGCCATGCAGGAGCAGAAACGCATGGTGGGGATATTGAAGACCGTGGGGATGACCCCCACCCAGGTGATGGCGATGGTCGGCAACACTGCGGGCAGTCTGGGACTGATGGCAACAGCGCTGGGCATCCCGCTGGGGTTGGCCTTCACTCGTGGGCTTCTGGCGATGCTGGCAAGAATCTACGGCTTCGGCGAGGTGCACGTGACGGTGAATCCGCTCTTCATGCTGCTTCTGGCGCCGCTGATGGTGCTGGTGAGCGTCGCCGGCAGCCTGGTCCCGGCACGACAGGCGGCGCGGTCGCCGATCGTGGAGGTGCTGCGCCGTGAGTGAGGCCATCCGTCACGCCTGGTCGCGCTCGCGTCCCTTCCGCGTCTTCCTGGTGCTGGCGCTGCTCTACGCGCTGCTGCGGCTGGCGGTCCACGCCGTCTACCTGACAACGCTGCTGGCACCCGCGCCGGGGGACCTACCCGGCTGGGCGGACGAGGCCGCGCCCGCCGTGCCGGTGGACCTGCAGGTCTACCTGGACGGCGCCCGCCACTTCTTACAACACGAAGACCTGTACCTGACCACGCTGGAGCAGATCGAATACCACTACCCCTACCCGCCATCCTATGCTCTGGCCTTCGTCCCTTTCCTGTGGCTTCCCGCCGCCGCGGTCAGCATCCTGCACACGCTGCTGCACCTCTTCGCCTA
Organism: Anaerolineae bacterium; assembly: GCA_034434635.1. Taxonomy (GTDB): domain Bacteria; phylum Chloroflexota; class Anaerolineae; order B4-G1; family DUEL01; genus DAOTYX01. Next base: position 39,696 of record DAOTYX010000065.1, read on the forward strand.
CGGGCTGTTCTACATATCTTGGGACCGGATCTTCCGGCGGCTGGGGATGACCCGCGCGGGCGATGCACTGGCCTACACCCTGCCGGTCTGGCTGGTCTTCTCCGGTTTCTGGGCGGACCTGGGATACCTGAACATCTACTTCATCTTGGCCCTGCTGGCCACCCTGCTCATAGAGGCCATCCTGCACGAACGGCTGGGTTGGGCCGTGTTATGGCTCTCGCTCATCCTGCAGACCAAGCCGCAGTGGGCCTTCGCAGCGCTCCTGCCGCTGCTGCTGGGCCGTTATCGCTTCTTCTTCCGGCTGATGGGGTTGGCGGCGCTGGCCTACGCCGCCGTCGTCGGGGTGACGGTGTTGGTCGCCGGCCCGGACTACGGCTGGGCACAATACGGAGCGTATGCCCGGCTGCTGGTGCGTCTCCAGGAGCAGTTCCCCTGGCGGGGGCCGGAAGCGGGCTTCCTGGGCTACAACCATTCGATCAAACAGATCGTCGTCTACCTGCTGGGCGTCTCGCCGGCCACGCTTCGCCTGGCGACGGGGGTCAAGGCCCTGTTGTTGATACCGCTGGCGGTGGTGTGCCTGCGGCAGGCGTTTCGCCCGGCTCGTCGTGCTGGCTGCCAGGCGCCGCAACTGGCGCTGGACCTGGCCTTCGCCCTCTACCTGGGGGCATTCATCTGGCTGGATATCGTCTGGGAGGTGTCGCTGGGTATCGCGCTGTTTGGCTACCTCCTGGCAACGGCCGGACGACGCTGGGAGCGCGTTCTGGCCTGGGTGGTCTTCCTGCCCTACGCGCTGGTGGACGTGGCACAGGTCTGTGGTTTTCTCGCCTTCGGCTTCGACGCCGTCCTGCCGGGGCCGTACATCATCACCGACCCGAGCATCTACCTCCCGCTGATCATGTTCGTCATCCTGGCCTTCTACGGACTGCTCATCCGGCGGTTGTGGCGCGAACGGGCCCCTCAGCCGGCCTATACTGGAGGTTAAGTTGGACCTGGATGAGTTTCGGCGGCTGCCGACAGAGGAGATTGCCCGGCTGGTGCGAGCGGCAGGGCCGCAGGTCTGCGTCTTCCCCATCAACGGCACCCGCCGGTGGTTCATACTAGAGCACGGTGCGGAGACCGGCGAGGACCCGCTCGTCACCTACCTGGAAGTGGCCGGAAGGCGGCACATCGAACTCTACCGCATGCTCTTCGACCACGGGCTGGGCACCCTGCTCACGCCGATCTTCGGCCCGGACATCCTGGCGCGGGGCAAAGGATACGAGCGGGTGATCCAGATAGGGCTGACCTGGTGGGCCGAGAGGCCGGAGTTTCTGGAGTTCTACGACCAAGCGGACGTGCGGGTGCGCGTCTACGGCGACGCCCGGCGCTGTCTGGAGGGCACCCCCTACGCCGGAGCGTTGGACATCTTTGACGAAGTGACCCGTCGGACTGCCGGGCACCGCAGCCGACGGCTCTTCTTCGGCGTCTGCGCCCAGGACGCCACGGAGACCGTCGCCGAGATTGCCGTGCGCTTCTATCAGGAACACAGCCGCCCACCGAACCGGCAGGAGATCGTGGAAGCCTACTACGGGGAGTACGTGGCGCCGGTGGACCTCTTCATCGGCATGGCGCCGCCGGCCGTGTTCGACATGCCCCTGCTGGCCACCGGCCGCGAGAACCTGTACTTCACAGTGGCGCCCTCGCCCTATCTGGACCGCGACACACTGCGGGTCATCCTGTACGACCACCTGTACGCGCGTCGGGTGGAGGACGAAGATTACAGCGATCTCCCGGCGGAAGAGTGGCAGAGGCTGGCCGGGTTCTACCGACGCCATCGGCATCAGGTGTTGGGTGTGGGCCGCATAGGCGGAGGCGGACGGCTCTGGTTGCCGCTGACCCAAACCGAGGCAGAGGGCGAACCTCCTGACAACTGCTGACAAGTTCTCGCCGGCCATATGAGGGAGAGACATCGTGGATCTCGAAGAAGAAACCCGTAACCTGCTTCGTCACCTGGACAGCCGCATGGGGCCCAGCATATACGACGCCGCCTGGATGGCCCGGTTGCCTGCCGCCAGCGGCGACGGCGCACGCTGGCCCAAACTGCTCGACTGGCTCCTCGAAAGGCAGCGGGAGGATGGCAGTTGGGGAGGCGAGATCCCCTATTACCATGACCGCATCCTGTGCACCCTGTCGGCGATCCTCGCCCTGCAAAAACATGGGGATGGCCAACACGTGCGCACGGCCATCGCCCGCGGTGAGCGGTACATCTGGCACAACCTGCACCGCCTGCGCCACGACCCCTATGAGTTGGTCGGTTTCGAACTGATCTTCCCCACCCTACTGACCGAGGCCCTGCGGCTGGATATGGACCTTCCCGTACACACCTGCGGCTACGGGCAGATTCGGCGGGAGAAACTGGCCCTCATCCCCCCCGCCATGCTCTACTCGCCGCGCGTGACCACGGTCCACTCGCTGGAGTTCCTGGGGAACCAGGGAGACGTGACGCGGCTCCAGCAGGCGCTGGCGACCAATGGCTCTCTGGGCAATTCACCCGCGACGACCGTCTACTATCTCCTCCTGGCCGGGTCGGACGGTCGCGCGATGGCCTATCTGGAGGATATGGTCGCCCGCAACGGGCATGTCGTCTACCTGTACCCCTGCCGCATCTTCCAGTTGACCTGGGCACTTTACCATCTTTCCTTCTGCCAGCCGCTGGAGACCCTGACCGATGTCTCGACCTGGAAGGGACAACTGCTGGATTGCCTCAGCGAGCGCGGCATCGGCCTGGACCCCACCTTCGGGATCGAGGACGGCGACATCACTTCGGTGACGACGTACCTCCTCGCCGCCGTCGGCAACCCTCCCGACCCGGCCATCCTGGCGCGGTTCGAAGACAGGGAGCGGCGCATCTTCCGCACCTATGAGTACGAGCGGAACGTCAGCATCAGCACCAACCTGCACGCCCTGGAGGCGATCAATCTGTTGCCCGACTACCCTGACCGCCGGGTGGTCATGGATCACGTCCTCGCCTTCCTGCTCGCCAGCCGCACCTATGACACGTATTGGACGGATAAGTGGAACGCCTCGCCCTACTACGTCACCGCTCACGTTCTGGCGGGGATGCTCAGGGTGGCGCCGCACATTGCCGAGGAGTGTCGCCACACAGTGGACTGGATCGTGCACACCCAGCGCGAGGACGGTTCGTGGGGCTTCTTCGATCGCGGCACGCTCGAAGAGACCGCCTACGCGCTGATCGGATTGCTCCACTACAACCGCCACAGTCCGGTGGACCGGACAGTACTGCAGAACGGCGCCCGCTTCCTGTATCGCAACTACGCGGGGAGGGAAACCCGTTGGCCGGAACTCTACATCGGGAAATGTCTCTTCGCCCCGGTGGACGTGCTGCATGCCACCGTGTTGGCCGCGATGATGCTGTATGAAGAGGATTTTGCCTGGCCGCCGTAATCTGCTTAATGTGCTCGATCCACTCAATCTGCTCAATCCGCTTAATCTGCTTAATCTGCTTAATCTGCTTAATCTGCTTAATCTGCTGATAGATTCCTGCGTGACACCCGTGGGAAGACGAACGGGGCAATGAGATCAGGAGCAAGAAATGGGAAAATCGTTGAGTAGACTGTTGGAGGTCGCCGTCACCGATCCCGAAGATGCACGTCGGAGGAAACTGCTCAACATCCTGCTGGCTGGCGTGGGCGCGATTGGGCTCCTGGCTTTGCTGGCCACTCTGGTCCTCAGCATGTTCGGTGCCGCCGGGCAACCCGGCGAGGTCAATCTCCTGCTGATCGCCTGCATCAGCCTCATCATCGGCGCGGTAGTCATCTACGTCATCAATCGTTTCTCAGGGTGGGTGGCCAGCACGCTGTTCCTGGCCCTGATCATCCTGATCGCCGTTTTAGCCGACCAACCCGTGCAGGTGGCCGAGGGGCGCAGCATCATGAACCTGGTCATTCCCATCATTGCTGCCAGCGTGCTTCTGCGTCCCGCGACCAGTTTCGTCGCCGCGACGGTGTGCAGCGTGGTGATCGCTTTCATATCGCTGTTTGTCCTGCACACCGTGCCCAACTTCCCGGCGATGTTCATCTTCTTCATCGTCGCCCTCATCGCATGGCTCTCTGCCCGCAGCCTGGAGAACGCCCTGGCCGACCTGCGCGCCATCAACCGCGAACTGGACCAGCGGGTGGCCCAGCGCACCCAGGAACTGGCTGAAGCGCTGGCCACCGTCCATGCCGAGGCCAGCAAGAGCAAGGCCATCCTGGAGGGCATCGCCGACGGGGTGATCGTCTTCGACACCGACGGCAAGGCCATTATTGCCAACCCTGCCGCCAGCAACCTGCTGGGCTACCCCACCGAGGAGATCATCGATCGGGACATCCAGGCGCTGATGGAGACGAAGGTCAGGAGCAGCGACCAGGAGGTCATCTCCTCCCTGCTGAGCGGACAGGAGATGCGCCAGCCCAGCGTGAAGGTCGGCTGGGGTGACAAAACCCTCTCGGTCAGCCTGGCCCGCGTCACGGACGCCAGTGGCAACCCGATCGGCACGGTGGCAGTCTTCCGCGACTTCACCCGTGAGGCGGAACTGGACCGCATGAAGAGCACCATCATCTCCATGACCTCGCACGAACTGCGCACCCCCGTCACCGCCATCCTTGGCTACGCCGACATGCTCAAGGAATCCGCCGTCGGCGCCCTGACCGACGAGCAGCATGGGGTGATCCAGCGGATCATCTTCAACTGTCAGCGGCTATCGAACCTGATCTCCAACCTGCTCGACCAGGCACAGATCGAAGCCGGAACGCTGAAACTCACCTACACCTACTTCACGCCTTCCAGCCTGATCGAAGAGATGGTCGCCACAGTTGGCCTGGCGGCGCAGGTGAAGGGGTTGGAACTCGTCACTGCCGTCACCGCCGATACGCCACCGCTGGTCTACGGCGACGCGCAACGAGTGTCACAGGTCCTGGTCAACCTGGTGAGCAACGCCATCAAGTACACCGACCAGGGAAGCGTGTTGGTCCGCATCTTCCGTCCCGACGAGGGACACTGGGGGTTCGAGGTTGCCGACACCGGCAGCGGCATCCCTCAAGAGGCGCAAGACTACATCTTCGAGCCCTTCCGCCGGGCGGATGACTCCCTCACACGCAAATCCAGCGGCGCCGGCCTGGGACTTTCTATCGTGAAGCAACTGGTCAACCTGATGAAGGGGGAGATCAGGCTGACCAGCACAGTTGGGAGTGGGAGCACCTTCACGGTGATCCTGCCGCTGAGCATCTGACAAGGAGGAGTGATGAGCAACCCGCTCGCGTTCGTCATAGAGGATGACGAGGACCTGGCCATCATCTTCGCTGGCGCGCTGAAGGCCGCCGGCCTCGACACGCGCATCCTCCGCTCCGGCGACATGGCCATGGCCCAACTGGCCGTCTCCACGCCCGACGTCGTCGTGCTGGACCTGCACCTTCCCAACGTGGCCGGTACGGACATCCTGCGGCACATTCGCAACGACCCCCGGCTGGCGCAGGCCCGCGTGATCGTCGCCACCGCCGATCCGCGCCTGGCGGATATGCTGCAGAGCCAGGCTGATCTGGTGCTGATCAAGCCGATCAGTTTCAGTCAGTTACGGGATCTGGCTGCCCGTCTGACCGGCACCACACCCACGAACGGGTCAGCGTAGGGGCCGGTTTCCAACCGGCCCCAGCGGCGGACGGCGTACGCCCTTATCCGCAGGCGCCCCCGCAGCCGCACGTCTGCGGCGAGACGCAGTCGCAGGCCTCGGCCACCGCCTCGATCTCCACCCGCGCGCCGAGCGGCAGCGCTGCCACCTGCACTGCCGAACGGGCCGGCGGGTCCTCAGCGAAGAACTCGGCATAGACCGCGTTGACCTGCGGCCAGTCGGCGATGTCCTGCAGGAACACCGTGACCTTGACCACGTGCCGCAGGCAGGAACCGGCCGCTTCCAGGATGGCCTTCAGGTTCTCCAGCGCCTGGCGCGTCTGAGCGGCGGCGTCCGGCCCGGCGAACTCCCGCGTCCCTGGCACCAGCCCCAACTGTCCGGCTGTGAAGACGAACGCCCCTGCGCGCACGGCCTGCGAGTACGGCCCCACGGCGGCGGGGGCCTTATCGGTGCTGATGATCTCCTTCACCATTCCTCCTCTGGTAGTCCCAACAGGGCCAGGTAGTGAATGACCGTCTCAATTCCGCGATAGAAGTTCGGCAGGTGCATCTTCTCGTTGGGGGCGTGGCCGTTGTCATCGGGCAGACCAAAGCCGATCATGACCACAGGCGCCCCCAAAGCCTGCTGCAACTCGTGGACGATGGGCAGCGAGCCACCACCGCGCTGATAGACCGGCGAGGCGCCGAACGCCCGCTCGTAGGCGCGGGCCGCGGCCTGCACGGCCGGCGCCCTTGGGTCCACCACTGCCGGGTGACTCCCGGCCTGCAGGCGCACCTCCAACCGCACCGTGGGCGGGGCGATGGAGTGCAGGTAGTCGCTGAACAGCCGGGCGATCTCCTGCGGCTCCTGGTCGGGCACCAGACGCATGCTCACCTTGGCCTGCCCGTGGGTCGGGATGACCGTCTTGTGGCCGGGCTGGGTGAAGCCGCCAATGATGCCGTTGATGTCCAGCGTGGGCCGGGTGCTCGTCCGTTCCCAGGTGGTGTACCCTTCCTCGCCCGCCAGCGCCGGCACCCCGGTGAGGGCCAGCGCCTCGGCGTCGCTCAGGGCGCGACGGGCCAGGAGCGCGCGCTCCTCGTCAGCGACCGGCCGCACGCGGTCGTAGAAGCCGGGAATGGTGACGCGATGAGTCACGGGGTCCTGCAGCGCCGCCAGCAGGCACACCAGCACGTTGAGGGGATTGTCCACCGCGCCGCCGAAAGTGCCGGAGTGCAGGTCAACGGTGGGACCGCTCACCTCCACTTCCATGTAGGCCATTCCACGCACGCCGGTGGTGATCACCGGTGTCTGCGCATCGGCCATCGCCTGATCGCAGATGAGCACCGCGTCAGCGGCCAGCCGCTCGCGGTGGCGCGCGATGAAATCGGCGATGTGGGGGCTCCCCTGCTCCTCCTCCCCCTCGAACAGCAGACGCAGGTTGATCGGCAGGCGACCCGATGTCTCCAGGTAGCAGCCCGCCGCAGCCAGGATGGCCAACAACTGGCTCTTGTCGTCCGAAGCGCCACGGGCGAACAGGTCATCCCCCCGAACCGTCGGCTCAAACGGCGGCGTGCGCCACTCTTCCAGCGGGTCCGCTGGTTGGACGTCGTAGTGGGCGTAGGCCAGCAGCGTGGGCGCGTCCACACCGGCCCCCAGCCACTCGGCGTAGACCGCTGGCGGACCGCCGGTGGGCAGGAGGGTCACGCCGTTCATCCCGATGTCCCGGAGCCATCCGGCCAACGTCGCTGCTGCCCGCTCGACATCCTGGTGATGCTCCGCCAGGGTGCCGACGCTGGGGATGCGCAGCAGGTCGCACAGCCACTCGAAATGACGTTGCTGCCGGGTGCGGGCGCGGATAAGCGCGGCTTCTAGCACAGACCACCTCCTTCTCCATTACCGAACTGCAATGAATTCGTGCAATTCGTGGCCGAAGCGTTACGGTTCGACCATCAACAGCAGGAAAGCCAGGAACGCTGCGCCAGCGGCAACGGCGAAGCCGGCCCCGCAGCCGTGGGCGCTGGCCAGCGCGCCGAGCGCCCAACTGCCCGCTCCCACCCCCAGGTCGAAGGCGGTATACTGTGCCGCCACCGCGCCCGCGCGCTGGTCGGGGGCGACCGCGTCTTGTACCTGGGCGTCCAACCCGGCGCGCATGGTGCACCAGCCCAGGCCGTAGAGCGTCGCCAGGCCCACCATCCCCCAGCGATTGCCGACGAAGGCCAGCCCCAGCGTCGCCAGCGTCGCCGCTATCGCGCCGGGCAGGATGGCCCATCTGCGTCCCAGCCGGTCGGACAGGCGGCCGGCCAGCGGGCCGCTGGCGGTGCAGGTGAGGGCGTAGGCGGCGAAGGCCCAGCCCGTGGAACCGAAGCCCCGTTCCTGTGCCAGGAGCGGCAGGAAGCCGATGAGCATGCCGAAGGGCAGGCCCATGAGCGCCATCTCGGCCGATACCACGCGTACCCGGCGATGGGCCAGCACCTGGCGCATGCCGCCGAGCGGGCTGCGCGTCTGCGGAGCGGGCGGGAGCGGTGGGAGAAGAACGGCCCCGCACGCAGCGACCAACCCCAAGCCACCCAGCACGACGAACAGCAGTGAGAAATTCCCCAGGGCCACCAGTCCTTCGCCGACCAGTGGCGCGACGGCCGTCGCTACGGTCGAGGCGGCGCTGGCCAGGCCCAGTCCCTCACCGCGGCGCTCCGGCGGGGAGAGCGCGACGGCCAGCGCCGTGTAGGTGACCGAGAAGAGCGCCATCCCTGCTCCGTGCGCCGCGCGAGCGGCCAACAGCGCTGGCACGGTGTGGCTCACCAGGTAGAGCAGCGGCGCGCCGCCGAAGAGCAGCGCGCCGGCCACCAGCATCAGACGGCCCCCCCGGCGGTCGGCCAGCGAGCCGGCGAAGGGGCGCACCAGGACGGAGGCCAGGGCAAAAGCCCATGTGGCCAGACCGTTGTCCGTGGCCGTCCCCCCGATCTGCAAGATGTAGAGCGGCAGGGTGGGAAAAAGCGCCTGCAGGCCGAAGAACAGCAGCAGCGTTGTGCCCAGCCCCAGGTAGAAGGCCAGAGGAAAGCGGGAGGGCCGGGTTGTCATTCCTGCCGCATCAACGCCAAAGAGGGGTTCTCCTGGAAGCGGAGGAACCAATCCAGCGCGTCCAGGATCATCTCGGCCAGCGCGCGCGCCCGGTCGGGGTCGGCCTGCACGAAGGCCCGCAGCAGCCGGTAGGTGTTGGCGCAGGCAGCGCGCTCCTCGTGCTCTGGCAACACCACCGTTCGCGCCGCGTCCAGTACTGCCGTGAGTACCTCGTGCAGCGAGACGTTGCGCACGGTGGGGACTCTGGGCCCGCCCTGCAGCAGGCGGGGCCTGGCCACTTCGACTTCGAACCCCATCAGGCGGCGCACCGCCCGGTCCAGCGCCTGTTCGACCGTTAGCCCCAGGCCGGTCTGCGCCGCCAGCGCTCCCTCCAGGCTCAGTTCCTGCCCGTCCCACGGACGGGTCTCCAGCCAGTCCAATCCTCTCGCATCGGAGGCAGGACGCAATTCACAGTATCCTTGCTCCACCAGGTAGGCGATGGCGACGAAGAGCAACGCCGCCGCCTTGCGGCGGTTGTCCGGCGACGCACCGAACAGTTCCGCCAGCACCGTGCGCTGCTGCCCATCGTCGAAGAAGAAGCCCGGCAGGTAGAGCGCGACCACGCCGCTGGCTACCAGTTGGGCGCGCTGCTGGTCGGCGACCAGTTCCGCCACCTCCGGTCGCAGCCCGATCAACCGCCTGACCTCCTCACGGCTATCCGCCACCAGGGGTTGGCCGCAGTGACGACAGGTGGGTTGGTCATCTTCGGTGTACTGCTTGCAGTGGGCGCAGACCACCATGATCTTGCGGTCACACCATGGGCAACGGGAAGCGGGCACGGCGATCGGCCGCCCGCAGTGTCGGCAGACCAGCCCACCTTCGGCCATCGCTACTCCTCCAATTTGAGCACCGCCAGGAAAGCCTCCTGCGGGATGACCACCTGGCCGAACTGCTTCATGCGCTTCTTGCCGGCCTTTTGCTTTTCCAGGAGTTTGCGCTTGCGCGTCACGTCGCCGCCGTAGCACTTGGCCAGCACGTCCTTGCGCAGCGCCTTCACCGTGGCGCGGGCGATAACCCGCCCACCGATGGCTGCCTGGATGGGCACAACGAACAACTGGCGTGGGGTGACCTCTTTCATCTTGCGTACCAGGGCGGAGCCCTTCGCGTAAGCCTGGTCACGATGGACGATCAGCGCCAACGCGTCCACGGGTTGCTCGTTGACCAGGATGTCCATCTTCACCAGGTCCCCCGGCTGGTAGCCATCGAAGGCGTAGTCGAGCGAGGCGTACCCCCGGCTGAGCGATTTGAGGCGGTCGTGCAGGTCAACGATCATCTCCGCCAAAGGCATGCGGTAATGCAACACCACCCGGCGTGGGTCGAGGTACTCCGTCGTGCCCACCTCGGCGCGACGGCGGGTCATCAACTCCATGATCGGGCCAATGTACTCGGTGGGCGTGAAGATCTGCACGCGCATCCACGGCTCACGGATCTCGCGGATGACCGCCGGATCGGGTAGGTCCGCCGGGCTGGAGACCTCCACGACATCGCCCGTGGTGGTGACCACCTGGTAGGCGACGCTGGGCGCGGTGGCGATCAGGTCGAGGTCGTACTCCCGCTCCAACCGCTCCTGGACGATCTCCATATGGAACAGGCCGAGGAAGCCGCAGCGGAAGCCGAACTGCAGGGCCTGTGAGGTCTCCGGCTCGAAGGTGAGCGCGGCGTCGTTGAGTTGCAGTTTCTCCAGCGCGTCCCGCAGGTCGTTGTACCCTTCGGTCTCGGTGGGGTAGATGCCGGCGAAGACCATCGGCTTGGCCGGGCGGTAGCCGGGCAGGGGGGTGGGCGCTGGCGTGCGGGCGTCGGTGAGCGTGTCGCCGACGCGACACTCGCGCACGCTCTTGAGGCCCGTGGCGACATACCCCACATCCCCCGCCTCGAGCCGGCCGGTGGGCTGCATCTGTGGGGCGAAGATACCCACCTCGACCGGCTCTGTCTCCGCGCCCGAGGCCATCAGACGCAGCGGATGGCCTGTGTTGACGCTCCCATCCATGACCCGCACATAGGCCACAACCCCCTTGTAAGGGTCGTAGTGGGAGTCGAAGATGAGCGCGCGCAGCGGATCGTCGGCCCGGCCGGTCGGGGGCGGGATGCGCTGCACGATCGCCTCCAGCACCGCGGGGACGTTGGTGCCCTCCTTGGCCGAGACCCGCAGCACGTCCGTGGCGGGGACGCCCAGCAGGTCGGCCAGTTCGGCGGCGATCTCGTCGGGGCGGGCGGAAGCCAGGTCAATCTTGTTGACCAGCGGGATGATCTCCAGGTCGGCCTCGAGCGCCAGGTAGAGGTTGGCCAGCGTCTGCGCCTCGATGCCCTGCGTGGCGTCCACCACCAGCAGCGCTCCTTCGCAGGCGGCCAGCGCCCGACTGACCTCGTAGGAGAAGTCCACATGGCCGGGGGTGTCAATCAGGTTCAGTTCGTAGGCGAGGCCGTCGGCGGCCTGGTACATCATCCGCACCGCCGAGGCCTTGATGGTGACCCCCTTCTCCCGCTCCAGGTCCATCGTGTCCAGCACCTGCTCGGTCATTTCCCGCGCCGAGAGGGTGCCGGTGATCTCCAGCAGGCGGTCGGCCAGGGTGGACTTGCCGTGGTCCACGTGGGCGATAATGCAGAAGTTACGAATCCGTGCCGGCTCCACGGCCTTCATTCTAGCAGGGGCGGGAGGATTGTCAAGAAAGTGGGTGGTGGAGGTTGGAAGTTGGAAGTTGGAAGTTGGAGGTTGGAGGTTGGAGGTTGGATACTGGTGGCAGCCGCTCGTTGCTATTGGCGTGGTGCGTGGTGCGTGGTGCGTGTTGCGTGTTGCGTGGTCCGTGGTCTGTGGTCTGTGGTCCGTCGTCCGTGGTCCGTGGTCCGTCGTCCGTGCTCACTGCCCATGGTTCGTCGTCAGCAGGATGCGGTCGAGTTCCTCCTGGGGGACTTCGAAGCGGAAGACCAGGCTGCCAGCCAGGAAGAGCAGCGCGGAGGCCACGAAGAGCGTCATGAAGCCGGCACGGTCCATCGAGGCGAGGGTGAAGCCGAAGAAGAGGGCGGCCAGGGCCCCAGCCAGGCCGGTGGACAGGTTGAGATAGGCCATGTACTGCCCGGCCTCCTCCGGCGGGACCAGCCCGCTGGCCAGCGCCGGCACCACCGCCACCAACGGGCCGGTCGCTGCGGCGCGGAGCGCGGCCAGCACGAGGAACAGGGCGAAGTCGGACGTGAAGCCCATGGCCAGCGTCGTGACGGCGGAGAGGACCAGGCCGACGAGAATCAGCCGGCGACGGCCGACCCGGTCGGAGACCAGGCCACAGGCGACCGCGGAGAGCATGGTCCAGACCAGGCTGAGCAGGCCCATCAGCCGCAGTGCCCGATCGGGGTTGACGGCGGGGAAGTAGACCTCGAAGAAGAAGCGGGCGAAGAACTGCATGCTGGTCAGGCCCATGTTGCCCAGGAGCGCGCCGAAGACCACCCAGAAGAAGACCGTCACACGTGTGCGGACGTGGAACATCTCCTTCAGCAGCGTGCGCAGGCGAACGGGCTGGGGGGCCAGGGCCGGAAGGTCGTGGCCGCGGATGGTCAGGCTGGTGACCACACCCGTGGCGGCGAAGACCAGGCCGATCAGCCACAATGCCAGAGGGGTCTGGCCAATCTCGTTCAGCCAGGTCACCAACCCCATCCCCAGCGCTGCGCCAAGCAGGGTGAACAGGCCCTGCAGGCCGGAGGCCAGGCCGCGCTGCCCCTCGGGGACCACGTCAACCAGCAGTGGCCACCAGGCGCCGTTGCTCACGTTGGTGAAGAACTGCATGCCGATGAAACTGCCGACGATCACCGGCAGCGCCGGGGGATAGCAGAGAGCGGTCGAGACGATGACCGGCAGCCCCAGGAGCGCGCCGAAAAGGATGCCGGGAGTGCGCTTGCCCCAGCGGTGGGCCGTGCGGTCGCTGACCAGGCCTGCCAGGAGGCTCGTCACGATGCCGACCATGCTGCCCAGGAAACCGATCAGGCCGACAATCGGCCCCCGCCAGTCCGTGACAGCCCTTTCGACCAGCGCAGGGAGCAGGGCGTTGTTGTAGGAGACCCAGACGAAGTTCGCACCGAGCATGAGCGCGGAGAGGCCCAGCAGGAAGCCGAGAGACCTGGTGGTTGAAGAAGGTGTTTTCAATGGCGCACCCTCCCAGGTTCCAGATTGCCCCTGTCCGGCAGGGGTTGTTCATCGGGTTGTGGGCGCATCCCTCTCTGGCACGGGCTGAATCGTGCCACGCAGGACAGCCGGCTCCGCCGCATCCACCAGCAGGCGTGAGATGAAGGGACGGATGGGATGCAACGGCTTCTCACCTGGTGAAAAAGAACTCCCAGTCCCGCAATACCTCCCCCTCGTTGATGCGCTGGGCCAGCATGTACGCGTCAATCGCGTCAAACAGCGCCAGCAATGCGGAGGCCAGCAGCGGCAGGCTGCAGCATACGATCCCCACCCAGGCCAGGCCCATCTCGGGCAGGCCCGTCGGCACGTAAAACAGAAAACAGGCTAACAGGCCCAGCCCCAGGCGGACGACGATGAAGACGATGCCCTTGAGCGTCTGGCCATTGTAGATCGCCCCCAGGCCGAGCAGCAGGCTGAGGATAGCGGCCAGGATGGGTTCTTTGGCTTTCCTCTCCATTCTCCACGCTCCTTTCGTGATCACTGTACCCGGTTCGTTGCGAGCCCCCGAAGGGGACGAAACAATCTCCACAAGCCATTGCTGAATCTGCTCAATCTGCTGACCGATTCCTCGCTTTCGGCACCGCGAACCAGGAACAACACTCAAGAGGGAGACCAGATGACGACTGGGCAAATCCCCCAAGCCCCCCTTGCGCCCGCCGCGACTTGTGGTATCCTCTCCACTGGGAGACGAGAATGGATCTGAAAGAGACCAAGTTCTACGACACCGTGGGTTTTCTCTACCCCTATGACCTGCGCTACGACCCCGCCGACCGCGCGCACTGCAACCCTCTGCCCGACGGACGGGTGGAGTTCCGCCTGTGGACGCAGCACGGCTTCGCCTCTGCCACGCTGGTCTACAACGACGGCGACGTTCGCGGCGCGCCGCTCTCCCTCATCGCCCACGACCGCCGTTTCCTCTATTGGGAGACGGTCATCCGCCCTGCCCGGCCTCGCCTCACCTATTCCTTTGCCCTGAAGACCGAGGACGGGCGCATCGTTTATTTCTGCCGACACGGGGTGGACCACGCCGTCGAGCCGCTCGACCGCTGGAGCCTTGACCTGGAGAGCGCGTCGCCCTTCACCACGCCCGCCTGGATGCACGGCGCCGTGGTCTACCAGATCTTCCCGGAGCGCTTCGCCAACGGCGACCCCACCAACGACCCGCCGGGCACGGTCCCCTGGGGTTCGCCTCCCCACTGGCTCCAGTTTCAGGGCGGCGACCTGGCCGGCATCACCGCCCACCTCGACTACCTGCAGGACCTGGGGGTGGAGGTGCTCTACCTGAACCCCATCAACGCCTCTCCCTCCACCCACAAGTACGACGCGGTGGACTTCTACCACGTTGACCCCGCCTTCGGCGGGGACGCGGCGCTCCACGCCCTGGTCGAAGCACTGCACGAGCGCGGGATGCACCTTATCGTTGACGCCTCGTTCAATCACTGCCACCCGCGCTTCTTCGCCTTCCAGGATGTGCTCCAGCGCGGTCCGGCCTCTCCCTATTGGGACTGGTTCACCATCTACGAGTACCCGCTAAAGGTGCGCTACCGCCCCCATCGCGGGTCTGAGCAGACCCCGCGCGCCGCCCAGTACCGCCACTGGCTGGAGACCTTCCCCCAGGCGACCGGCATCCCCATCGAGATCGCGCATGACGAGGGACCGCTGCTGGAGCCCACCTACCTGGCCTGGTATGGCGTGCCGAACATGCCCAAACTGAACCAGCGCAATCCCGCCACCCGCGCCTACTTCCTCGACGTGGCCACCCACTGGCTGCGCGAGTTCCGCATTGACGGCTGGCGGATGGACGTGGCCCGTCACATCGAGCCGGACTTCTGGCAGGACTTCCGCCGCGTCTGCAAGACGGTCAACCCAGACTGCTACCTGCTGGCGGAGATCTGGGGCAACACCGCCCCCTGGCTTCAGGGAGACCAGTTCGACGCGACGATGAACTACATCCTGCGCGACCTCTGCGTGGCTTACTTCGCCCGAACGGAGATGGACACGCCGACCTTCCTGGACGGCGTCACGCGCATGCTCTTCCTCTACGCCCCGCAGGTGACCGCCGTGACGTACAACCTGGTCTCCAGCCACGATGTGGAACGGTTCCTCTTCCTGGCCGGGGAGGACGTCCGCCGCCTGCGGCTGGCGTTGCAATTCCTGCTCACCATTCCCGGGGCGCCGGCCATCTACTACGGGGATGAGATCGGCCTGAGCGGCGGCGCCGACCCCGATTGTCGCCGCGCTTTTCCGTGGCATCAGCCGGAGAGTTGGGACCGCGAGACGCTGGAGATGACCCGTGCGCTGATCCATCTCCGGCGCACTCATCCGGCGCTGCGGCATGGGGACTGGCGGGTGGTCTGGAGCGATGACGCGGCTTTCGCCGCCGAGCGGGTTGCTGAAGAGGAGCGACTGCTGGTGGTGATCAACCGTGGGGAAGATGTCGGCCGTGCAGTCCTGCCGCTGGCTCACACCACCCCCACCCTGCTGTGGGGCACAGCCAGCGTGCGGTCGGATGAAACCCACCTGGTAGTGGAAAACCTGCCCCCCTGGAGCATGACCCTCCTCGCCCTCTGACGCCATGTCATCGCGCCTCCACCTCCCCCAACGGCAGCACCACCACGAACCGGCTCCCTCGCCCCTGGACGCTCTCCGCCCACACCCGTCCACCGTGCTGTTCCACCAGTCCCTTGACCACTGAGAGGCCCAGCCCGACCCCGCCGTAGCGCCGCTTCATGTGTTCCTCCACCTGCTCGAAGGGCTGGAAGATGCGCTCCAACTGTTCCTGGGGGATACCGATGCCGGTATCCGCCACGGCGATCTGGGCCTGGTTACGGCGTTGGGTCACCGTCACCTGCACCCGCCCGTCCCAGGGGGTGAACTTGACGGCGTTGGAGAGCAGGTTGTCGAGCACCAGCCGCACCTTGTCCCGGTCGGCGCACAGGATCACCGGGCTGGCAGGCACCTGCATCTGGAGATGAACCCCATTGGCCTCGGCCAGTGAACGGTATCCCTCGCACGCCGCCTTCACCTCCTCGCGCAGGTCGAACGGCGTGCAGGCCAGTTCCACTTCCCCCGTCTCCAGGTAGCGCAGGTTGATCATCGTGTCAATGATCTGCCGCAGGCGCATCGCCGCCCGCAGCACGACATCCAGTTGCGGGCCTGTCTGGTCATCCAGCCGTTCGCGCAACAGGGCACTGTAGCCCAGGATCAGGCTGAGCGGCGTGCGCAGTTCGTGCGAGGCGATAGCGATGACGTCCGACTTCAGGCGGTCCAGTTGTCCCAACTGCTCGTAGGCAGCGCGCAGTTCTTCCACCAACCGGGCGTTCTCGATAGCGACGGCGGCCTGGGCGGCCAGCGCGGTCAGCACCTCCACGTCCTCCGCCGTGAACCCCCCGCTGCCGCGCTTGTTGACGGCTTCCAGGACCCCCACAGGGTGCTGCAGGATCTTCATCGGCACGGCCAGCAACGAGCGGGTCTCGAAGCCGATCTGCGTCCCCACAGCGCTGTAGTGACGGCGGTCACGGCGCACATCGGCGATGACCGCCGGCTCGCCGGAGCGGAGCACCGCGCCCGCGATGCTGCCTTCCACAGGCACTGGTATATCGCTCAACTGATTGCCGACATCGCTGCTGGCCGCGCGGAAGCGCAACTCGCCCGTGCGCTTGTCCAGCAACAGGATGGAGGCCGATTCGCTATCGGTGAGTTCGGCGCCGAGGGAGACGATGCGGTGCAACAGCGGTTCCAATGCCATCAGGCCGGTCAACTCGCGGCTGATCTCCAGGATACGCTCCATACGCCGGAGCGCGTCGCGCAGCCGCTCGTTCTCCTGCTGCAGTTCCGAAGAGTCTCTTGATGGTGCAGATGACCGATTGTCCATCAACGCTTTTCCACTTCCTTCAGGCAACCCAGGATGGTTGCCTCAGACGGCAGAGGCTCCCCCCCTCTCTGCCACCACCCCAGGAACTCGACATTGCCGGCGGGCCCGCGCAGCGGCGAGGCCATCAGCCCGCGCAAGGCCAACCCCAGGTTTGCTGCTATGTCCACGACCTGGTGCAGCACCGCGCTATGGACCGCCGGGTCGCGCACCACGCCGCCGCGGGCCACCTGTCGTCTGCCGGCCTCGAACTGTGGCTTCACCAGCGCCAGCACCTGCCCTTCAGGCTTGAGCCAGCCTACCGCCGCCCGCAAGATCAGCCCCAGCGAGATGAACGAGACGTCCGCCACCACCAGGTCCACTGGCTCCGCCAGGCGCTCCAGGTAGCGGGCGTTGGTGCGCTCCATCACCACCACGCGCGGGTCGTTGCGCAGCCGCCAGTCCAGTTGCCCGTACCCCACGTCGATCGCGTAGACGCGGGCGGCGCCGTGCTGCAACAGGCAGTCGGTGAAGCCGCCAGTGGAGGCCCCCACGTCCGCCGCCACCCACCCGCGCACGTCCACCGCGAAGCGCGCCAGCGCCGCGGCCAGTTTCTCCCCTCCACGGCTGACGAAACGCGGTCGTGCGGCCAGGGCCAGCGGAGCATCTGTGGCCACCATCCGGCCTGGCCGATCGCAGACCTGCCCGGCGATGGAGACCTGTCCGGCCATGATGAGCCGCTGCGCCTGGGCCCGGCTGGGGGCCAATCCCCGCCGTACCAGCAACTGGTCCAGCCGCTCCTTCTCCATCATGCTCAAGGATACTCTATCCCGTCAGTTTGGTCAAGCGGAGGGGTCTTCCCTTACCGTGTTGATCGAAGACTGCGCCCGAAAACGGCTGGAGAGAGTCAGCGGTTGAGCAGATGGAGTTGCCCAAATCTCTCCTTTCTGGTATCATCCTCCAGGTACAAAAGGAGAACCGCATGCTGCGCGACCTGATTCAGACGATGCGCCCCAAACAGTGGCTGAAAAACATCTTCGTCTTTGCCCCGCTGGTGTTCGACGTCAAGATCGGCAATCCCACCTACCTGCTACGCACCCTGGCCGGTTTCCTGCTGCTATGCCTGGCATCGGGCTGCGTCTATATCATGAACGACGCGATAGACGCGGAGAAGGATCGCCAGCACCCGCGCAAGCGACTGCGGCCCATCGCCGCCGGTCGGCTGCGGGTGGGGCCGGCGCTGACGGTCGCCATCCTGCTGGCGCTCCTCAGCCTGCTGGCTGGCTTCTGGCTGAGCCCCGGCTTCGCCGCGGTGCTGCTCGCCTACCTGAT
>DAOTYX010000066.1:0-5010 GCA_034434635.1 Anaerolineae bacterium
ACAAAGGGATGGATGGCCTCAAATTGATAGTGGATAAACGCCAGGCGCACCAGCGGGGGATAAGCATCCTGACTGTGCAGATACTTTTCCAGCGCGTCCAGGCTCTCGTGCATCTGCGGCAGCGGCGGCGGCACAAAGGTCGCTTCGTTCAGCGTGCACCCCGGCGGTCCGATCCAGTTCTGGGAGCGGCGAAACTCGCCCGGCGTGGCGTGCTCGCCGCGCACGCCGGCCAACAGGCGCTCATGCAGTTCGCGCATCAGGCGCAGGCTGACCGGCAGGGTCTCCAGCCGCTGCAGGCCATACTCCAGGGCGTCCACATAGTTCAGCACCTCGCGCACGTCCACCTCGGATGTCGCCGCTTCCATGCCAGGCAGCGGCAACTGCCCTGCCTCATAGGCGTACAGATCGGCCAGGTCGGCCTGCGTCCCCTCGATGCGCGAGGAAAGCACCGCCTCACGGCGCACGAACGGCCCGATGAGCAGATGAGGATTGGGCATGCTGCGTCCCAGGCCGGCCAGCTCGCTGAGGGCGCGGTCGGTCTCGGAAAGGACGCCCGTCAATTCCCAATCCGCCGTCAGGGGCGGGGGCAAGGGATGGGGGACAAAGGCCCAGTAGGCCGCCTCTCCTTGTCCAACACGGATGATCTGTCCGGCGGTACTGTTGCCGAAACGCTCCAGGTCCACAGATTACCCCCCGAGAACGGCCCACTGCCCGTATTCTTCGATCAGGCCCTCGTCGGCAAAGCTGAAATAGCGCCCGTCGCCGATGATCAGGTGGTCGAAAACCCGTATGTTCCCCATCTCGTTCCCTTATCTATCGCCCTTGCCCCACTCCGCCCGATCTCGACGAAACGCTCCTTGCCCGTCCCCAGGTCGAACAGACAGACCAGACGGATGCGGCCGGCCCTGCCCTGCGCCGGAGTTGAGCAGCAGCGTGGCAGCGACCCGCCCGTCGGCCCGATGATAACAGAAAGTGACGGAAGACGCAACTTACGGTATAATAGGCCCTGCGGCGAGGATCGCATATCGCGGATCGCGGATCGCATATCGTCTGTGGTCAGGGCCGGACCACGGAGCGCGGGAGGGAGTTCTTGGAGATCGGAAACGTCCACATGGTGGACATCGTCGAACAGATGCGCGGGGCGTACCTGGACTACGCCATGAGCGTCATCGTGGCGCGGGCGCTGCCCGACGCCCGCGACGGTCTCAAGCCGGTGCAGCGACGCATTCTCTACGCCATGCACGAGCTGAGCCTGCGGCCCAACCAGGCGTACAAGAAATCCGCCCGCATCGTCGGCGAGGTGCTCGGCAAGTACCACCCGCACGGCGACGCGGCGGTCTACGAGGCCATGGCCCGCATGGCCCAGGACTTCAGCCTGCGCTACCCGCTGGTGGGCGGGCAGGGGAACTTCGGCTCGGTGGACGGGGACAGCCCGGCGGCGATGCGCTACACCGAGGCCCGCCTGGCCGCCATCGCCATGGAACTGCTGGCCGATCTAGAGCAGGAGACGGTGGACTGGAGCGACAACTTCGACGGCACGCTGCAAGAGCCGCAGGTGCTGCCCGCCCGCCTGCCCAACCTGCTGGTCAACGGGGCAGCGGGGATCGCCGTGGGCATGGCCACTTCCATCCCCCCGCACAACCTGGGCGAGGTCTGCGATGGGATCGGCTTTCTCATCGAGCATTGGGACGAGCGGGACGAGGTCACCGTCGAGGAGCTGATGCAGTTCATCCCCGGCCCAGACTTCCCCACCGGCGGCATCGTCGTCGGCGGGGACGGGGTCGCCCAGGCCTACGCCACCGGGCGCGGCCAGGTGGTCGTCCGCGCGCTGACCCACGTGGAGGAAACGTCCGCCGGCCGCTCCCGCATCGTCATCACCGAACTGCCCTACCAGGTCAACAAGAGCAACCTGTTGGAGCGCATCGCCGCTCTGGTGCGCGACGGTCGGTTGGAGGAGATCGCCGACCTGCGCGACGAGTCCGACCGGCGCGGGATGAGCATCGTCATCGAACTGAAGCGCGGGGCGGCGCCGTCCAAGGTGATCAATCGGCTGTTCAAACACACCCCGCTGCAGTTCACCTTCGGCGTGCAACTGCTGGCCCTGGTCAACGGCGAACCGCGCCTGCTGACGCTGAAGCGCGCCCTGGAGATCACCGTCGAGCATCGCCGCGAGGTCATCGTCCGCCGCAGCCGCTTTGAGCTGGCCAAAGCGCAGGCCCGCGCCCACATCCTGGAGGGGCTAAAGATCGCCCTCGACCACCTGGACGCGGTCATCGCCACCATCCGCGAGTCGCCCGACGCCGACGTGGCGCGCGCACGGCTCATGGAGCGGTTCGGGTTGACGGATGTGCAGGCTCAGGCGATCCTCGACCTGCAGCTCCGCCGCCTGGCCGCCCTGGAGCGGCAGAAGGTCAACGACGAGTACGAGGAGCTGATCCGCCGCATCGCCTATCTGGAGGACCTGCTGGCCTCGCCGCACAAGGTGCTGGCGCTGATCCGCAGCGAGCTGGACGAGCTGAAGGCCCGATACGGCGACCGGCGGCGCACGCGCCTGGCGCACGACGCGGAAACGAGCTTCGAGGAAGAGGACCTGGTGACCGAGGAGGAGGTCTTGATCTCCATCACCCAGCGCGGCTACATCAAGCGCGTGCCGGTGCGCGCCTACCGCGCCCAGAGCCGCGGCGGTCGCGGGGTGCTGGGGATGGCAACGAAAGAAGAGGACTCGGTGCTCTACCTCTTCTCCGCCCACACCCTCGACTCGATCCTCTTTTTCAGCAACCGTGGCAAGGTCTACGCCGAGCGGGCCTACCAGATCCCCTCCGCCGACCGCACCGCTCGCGGCGTGCACCTGGGCAGCCTGCTGCGGTTGGACGCCGATGAGCGGGTGACGGCGGCGGTGGCGGTGCCGAACTTCGCGGCGGCCAGCTTCCTGACCATGGTCACCGCCCAGGGACGGGTGAAGCGCACCCCCCTGACGGAGTTCGCCAGCGTCCGTCCCAGCGGGCTACTCGCCATCAAGCTGGAGAACGGGGACGAGCTGGGCTGGGTGCGGTTGACCCGCGGCGACGCCGAGCTGATCCTGGTCACCGAGCAGGGGCAGGCGCTGCGCTTCCGCGAGGACGAGGTGCGTCCGATGGGCCGCTCCGCCGCCGGCGTCAGCGGCATCCGCCTGGGGCCGGGCGGCCGCGTCGCCAGCGCCGACGTGGCGCTGGCGGGGGCGGAGCTCTTGATCGTGACCGAGAAGGGCTACGGCAAGCGCACCCCGCTGGCCGAGTTCCCGCTGCAGGGGCGCAACGGCAAGGGCGTGCGCTGCGTGGGCGGGGAGGAGTCGGCGCGGGGCATCGTGGCCGCCGCGCGCACGGTCAACCCCGACGACGAAGTGACGCTGATCTCCGCCGATGGAATGGCCCTGCGCGCCCCCGTGGCGACGGTCCCGCAGATGGGCCGCGCCACCCGCGGCGCGAAGGTGATGGAGCTGAAGAAGGGCGACCGGGTGGCATCGGTGGCGGTCTTGCGCACCGAGGAGGGCAAAGCGGAAGATGGCTGAACAGGTCGCTGAGCCTTCCGATGTGACCTGCGCCCTCAAGAATCGCGTCCAGGCGCGGGACGCGGCGATCCACAACTGGTATCACTTCGTCCTCGGCTACCCCCCTCACCTGGTGCGCGAGTACCTGCAAACACTGGAAGCCGACCCCGAAAGAGACTGGTTGTTCGATCCCTTCTGTGGCACAGGGACGACTCCCGTGGAGGGGCGGTTGCAGGGCTTCTCCACGGTCAGCGCCGATGCCAATCCGATCACGTTTCTGGCCACGCGGGTCAAGCTTTCCTGGGACGTGGACTTGGACGCCATTCGGTCGGCTCTGGACAGGGCGATGGAGATCGCGGGCGCCTGCCTGCGTTACACGCTCGGCCTTGCCCCTGCGGGTACCTACCAGTTGGCCCTGTTCGAACGCCCCGCGCCGGCATACGGCGACGACAGCATTCTGATGGCCGAAGAGTTCGACCCATCGGCGCTGCTCCCCGCCGAGGCTGCTGCTCTGATCCCCCAGGGATTCATCAGCGAGAAGCCACTGCAGCGCGTGCTGGCCGTCCGTTACGCCATCGAACAGGCGATTTCACCGGGCAAAGAGCGTGACTTCCTGCGGCTTGCCCTGGCGAACACCATCGTGACGACCGCTGGGAACATCGCCTTCGGTCCGGAGATCTACCGTTGTCCACCCCGCGAGGATGCCGACGTCTTGGGGGCATTTGCCAGCACCGTGCTGGGCATGCTCTCCGACATCCAGGCCGTTCGCGACGAACGAGAATCCTTCCCGCCCGTGGTGGTGTTCGAGGACGATGCCCGAGACCTCGCCGGATTGGAGGGTTGTCCTCCGATTGGCGTGGTGATCACCTCACCGCCCTACCCAAACGAGAAGGATTACACACGCAGCACCCGCCTGGAAAGCGTGCTGCTCGGCCTGTTGACCAGCAAGCAGGATCTGCGTCGTTTGAAGTCTTCCCTGCTGCGCAGCAACACGCGGAACGTGTTCGTCGGTGATGATGATGATCGTTTCGTTCGGGACATACCGGCGGTCGTCCGCGTTGCCGAGGAGATCGAGAGCAAGCGGCAATCATTGGGCAAGACCTCTGGCTTCGAGCGTCTGTATCACCGCGTCGTCGGGCTGTACTTCGGGGGGATGTATCGGCACTTTGCCGCCCTGCTCCCGCATCTCCAATCCGGCGCGCGCTGTGCCTACGTGGTAGGCGACCAGATGTCATTCTTCCGCGTTCCCATCCGCACGGCTCAGCTACTGGCCGATGTGGCACTCAAGGCCGGCTACGAAGTGGAAGGTATCCAGTTGTGGCGGACTCGTCGTTCAACCACCACAGGAGTTGATTTGGAGGAGAACGTCTTGCTCATCCGTCGTCCTGAAGTGGCAGGAGGTCAAGGTGCCGTAACTGCCTACCGTCCGCGGCGCTGAGCCCTCACCCCACCCCCTACCCCCGCCCCTCTCCCGCCCGGCGGGA
>DAOTYX010000067.1:0-20065 GCA_034434635.1 Anaerolineae bacterium
CCCCCACGGCGGGCCATCTCAGCCGGGCGCGCGGCCTGCGCATTGGCTATATGCCGCAGCAGGCCCACCTCGAGGGAGAGGGCACGCTCTGGGACGCGGTAGAGGTTGCCTTCACCGACCTGAAGCGGCAGGCGGAAAGGCTCAGAGCGCTGGAGGCGGAGATGGCCGATCCCGTGCGGCGCGAAGCCGCGCTCTCCCGTTATGGTCCGCTCCTGGAGCGTTTCGAGGCCGCCGGCGGCTACTCGTATCCCGCCCGCATCGAGCAGGTGCTGGCGGGTCTCTCCTTCACACCCGACGACTTTCACCTCCCCCTGGCCTACCTCAGCGGGGGCCAGCGCACGCGTGCCCTGCTCGCCCGGCTGCTGCTGGAGGACCCCGACCTCCTGTTGCTGGACGAACCCACCAACCACCTCGACCTGGCAGGGGTCGAGTGGCTGGAGGGCTACCTCAGGACCTGGCGCGGGACGATGATGGTGGTCGCCCACGACCGCGCCTTCCTGGATCAGGTCGCCGGCCAGGTCTGGGAACTCTCCTTCGGCCAACTCGCCACCTATCGCGGCAACTACAGCCACTACGTGACGCAACGACAGGAGCGGGTGGCGCAGCAGCAGGAACAATACGAACGCCAACAGGAGCAGATCGCCCGCACTGAGGAGTACATCCGCCGCTACATGGCCGGTCAACGCACCCGCCAGGCGCAGGGACGGCAGAAGCGGCTGCAGCGTCTGGAGCGGGTCGAGCGCCCCCGTGAGGTACAGCCGCTCAGCCTGGACCTGGGCCGCCCGCTGCGCAGCGGCGACCTGGTGGTGGGACTCTACGGTCTGGTCGTGGGGTACGACCCCGCCAACCCGCTATTCACCGTGGATGAGATCGAACTCCGGCGTGGTCAGCGTGTGGCCCTCCTGGGCCCCAACGGCGCGGGCAAGACCACCCTGCTGCGCACCATCCTGGGCCAGGTGAAGCCGCTGGCCGGCCATATCCGCCTGGGAGCCGGCGTCCGCCCCGGCTACTTCGCCCAGGCCCACGCCGGGCTGGACCGCGAGAAGACGGTGCTGGACACCATCCTCGACGCCGGACTGCCCAGCGTCAGCCGCGCGCGTGACCTGCTGGGCCGCTACCGTTTCTCCGGCGACACCGTCTTCAAGCCCGTGGGCGACCTCTCGGGCGGCGAGCAGGCGCGCGTCGCCCTGGCGGTGCTGGCGCTACAGGGGGCCAACCTTCTGCTGCTGGACGAGCCGACCAACCACCTGGATATCCCCTCCCAGGAGGTGTTACAGGAGGTCCTGCTCTCCTTCGCCGGCACGGTACTGCTGGTGGCTCACGATCGCTACCTGATCCGCGCCCTGGCCAGCCGCGTCTGGGCCATCGCCGGAGGGAGATTATGGGGGTTCGACGAAGGGTACGATGCCTACCGCGCCTGGCTGGAGACGCAACGGCCCATGACCGGCCCTCCACAGGACCTGGAGGAGCGACGGGAACGGGAAGCAGAGCGTGCAATCAGGCGGGCCAGTGAACGTGAGGCGGAGCGACGCGAGCGGCTGCGCGCCGAACTCGAGGAGGCTATCCATCAGCAGGAAAGCCGGCTGGCGCAGTTGGAGGCCGAACTGGCCGCCGCCAGCGCCGCGCAACAGGTCCAACGGGTGGCCGAGTTGGGCGTGGAGTACCGCCAACTGCACGCCGAACTCGAGGCCAGCCTGCAGCGCTGGGAGGAACTGGCGTGAACGGGCGGTTTCTCATCGGCCTGACCGGCAACATCGCCACGGGCAAGTCCACCGTGGCGCGCATGCTCGCCGAACTGGGCGCCACGGTGATTGACGCCGACCGCGTGGCCCACGAAGCCATGCGCGCCGGGACGCCCTGCCACGCGGCAATCGTCGCGGCGTTCGGCCCGGAGGTGCTGGGAGCGGATGGGGAGATCGACCGCAGCCGGCTGGGGGCGGTGGTCTTTGCCGACCCGGCAGCCCTGGCGCGGCTGGAGTCCATCCTCCACCCCGCCGTGCTGGCCGAGGTGGGCCAGCGGATCGCCGACGCGCCCGGCCGCGCCGTCGTGGTCGAAGCGATCAAACTGATCGAGTCCGGCATGGCCGCGGCCTGCGACAGCCTGTGGGTCACCACCTGCCAGCCGGAGCGGCAGGTCGAGCGGCTGATGGCCGACCGGGGCCTGAGCCGTGAGGAGGCCCTGTTGCGCGTCCACGCCCAGCCGCCGCAGGAGGAGAAACTCGCCCGCGCCGATGTGGTCATCACCACCGACAGCAGCCTGGAGGAGACGAGGAGGCAGGTAGAGGAGGCATGGAACCGGGTGACGCGGGAACGGAGCGAAGGGGATGTGGCATAGGTGGGGGTTTGGGGTATAATTGGGGTCAGGCGAACGTTGAGCCGCAAGAGGCACGCATGAAGACAACACCAGGCATCCAGAAATCTCTCGTCAAGATCAGACTGCAAGAGCAGAAGAGCGACTTCGCCTACTGGCAGACACAGCCTTATCAGGTTCGCCTCGCCGCGCTAGAGCAAGTCCGACGCGAGTACCATCTTTGGAGATACGGTGCTGAGCCAAGACTTCAGAGAGTTTATTCAATCGTTAAACGATAACCGTGTCCGCTATCTGGTCATCGGTGGCTACGCAGTTGCGCTGCACGGCTATCCACGCTACACCAAAGATATTGACATCTGGATAGAGATGAGCCCAGACAACGCCGCTAACCTAGTCAAGGCGCTGGAGCAATTCGGATTTGGCTCTCTGGGCTTGCAGGCTGCTGACTTTCTCGTGCCTGACCAGGTTGTTCAGCTTGGCTATCCCCCAAGTCGAATAGACCTGATCACCACTCCCGCTGGCGTTGACTTTGAGACCTGCTACGCGTCACGAGTGGAAGTGGTGATTGACGATGTGACGGTGAACTTCATTGATCTGGAGAATCTGAAGAAGAGCAAGAAAGCCGCAGGACGGCTTCAGGACCTTGCAGATTTGGAGAACCTGCAGTAGTACGATGCTGGCATCTGAGATTCTCGTACGCCGTGCGCGACTGACGGAGGCAGGAGAGATTGCCGCTTTCGTCAACCGCGCCCGCTCTACGGAGCGCCCGGTCACCGAAGACGAGGTGCAGCGCCGCTTCGGCACCGTCGGCTTCCTGGTGGCGGAGCGGGACAGGCAGATGGTCGGCCTGCTGGGCTGGCAGGTGGAGAACCTGGTGGCCCGCGTCACCGATTTCCTGGTCTGGCCGGCCAGCGAGCGCCTGGTGGTCGGACGGGCTCTGGTCACGGCTATGGAAGAGGCCGCGCGGGAACTCCTGTGCGAGGCGGCGGTGCTCTTCCTGCCGCGCAACGCGCCGCCCGAACTCCTGAACTTCTGGCGGACGTTCGGCTACGAACTGCGCGAGGTCGCCGCGCTGCCCCGAGCCTGGCGCGAGGTGGCCCGAGAGGTCCGCTCGGTGGACGAGCAGGTGATGCTCAAGCAGCTGCGTGAGGAGATGATACAGACTCCCGTCTAGGAGCCTATCCGAATAACCCCGTGGCCGACGCATCCCTATGCGTTGGCGGGCGGCATTCAGAGGCCTGAAGCAACCTGAGCCTATAGCAAAGAGGAGCCTCATGTCTGGACTTGTGGCGTTCGTCAAGCGGCATCCCCGGCTGACCTCCTGGTTCGTCCTGGCGATCGGCATGGTGATCATCCTCATCTGGTCGGCGCGGGACGTGGGCCTGCTGCCGGGACAGTGGGCGGCGTTGATCGTCGCCACCATCGGCCTGGCCGGCCTGTGCGTCTGGATCATCGGCTGGGAAGACAAAGAGGAGCCAGACGCGGAGCAGGAGCCCGCGGAAGGGGAGAAGCCGCCGGAGGGCAGTAGCGCTCCGACGGAGTAGGCGGCTCATCCGCCGCAGGCGGCGGCGTGGACGCAGCGGTCTATCGCTTCCAAGACCTGCTGGCCTACCGCCTGGTCGCGCGCCGTGCGCTGTGATGGAAGGGCGGGGATAAAGAGCGGCCCAATGACCAGCCGCAACCTTCCCTCCGCCTCTGCCACGCCGACGGGCAGGAGCGGCAACCCGGCCTCGACCAACAGGGCGATGAACCGCCCCACGCCGGATGGGAGGCGTTCCTCCCCCTCCAACACATCCCGCCCTTCGGGGGCCAGGCCGATCATCCCGCCCGTTCGCGCTGCGCGCTGAGCCAGTCGCACCGTCTGCCGCACCGCCGATGCCCGGGCCTCCACCTCCGCGGGATCGGGGGGCATCGGCGGCATGTTGACAAAGCCATAGGCCTGCGCCACACGCCGAAATGCGCATCGCGTCAGCGGCGTCAGCAGCCGTTGCCGCCAGGGGCTGCCAGGGAAGGTCCACGCTGCCGTCATCACCCAGCGGACCTCGGGGTCGGCGTCGGCGGCGCGGCCGGCGGCCACCGCAACGGTGACCGCGATGGCGGTCCACCAGGCCCCCAGGCCGGGTCGGCTGTAGTGGTTGCAGACCACCAGGCAGGGGCCGCGTGGCGGGACGTGTTCCTCCCCCACCACCTCAATGGGCTGCCCTGCCAGGGCCAGCCGCGCGTGGCGGACGAAGGAGCAGCCCTGGCCGGTGACAAACCCCCACAGGAAATGGCCCACGAAACGGCCAGAAAGCCGATAGGATGCTGATGAGATCATCTGCGGCGCACCTTTCCGATAGACCACGGACGACAGACGACGGACCACGGACAACAGACCACGGGCAACCAACCACATCCGGACGACGGTGGTCCGTCGTCCGTGGTCCGTCGTCCGTGGTCCGTGGTCAGTGACCAACGGAACGACTGCAAGGAGGGAGCATGCGCACCCGTGACTATGTCCTCATGAACGTGTACTGGTTCGGCCTGGCCTTCATGTGGAACAGCCTGCACCCGATCGTCTTGCCAGCGCTGCTGCTCCGCTTCGTGCCGGAGGCGCTGAAGAACACCTACCTGGGCGGGATGACCTTCGTCGGCCTGATCCTGGCGATGATTGTCCAACCCCTCTCCGGTGCCCTCAGCGATCGCACGCGCGCCCGCTGGGGCCGCCGTCGTCCCTGGATCGCTGCCGGCACGCTCGTTGACCTGCTCTGCCTGGCCATTATGGCCCTGGCAGGAGGGTACTGGGCTCTGCTCGTCGGCTACCTGCTGCTCCAGACCTCCTCCAACACCGCCCACGGCCCGGCCCAGGGACTGATCCCCGATCTGGTGCCGGCAGAGCGGCGCGGTCTGGCCTCTGGCCTCAAAAACCTGTTCGACATGGCCGGGCTGGTGATCGCCTCGCTGGTGGCGGGACAACTGATGAGCGCCGGCAACGTGCTGCTGGCGTTCATCGTCATCGGCGCGGTACTGGTTGCCAGTTGCCTGGTCACCCTGCTGGGCACACACGAGCCGCCCGCCACCCGCCCCCTCGCCTCTGTCAGCAACCCTCTTCGCGACCTGCTCCGCGTGGACCTGCGCCGTTATCCGGCCTACAGCCGGCTCATCCTCTCCCGGCTGCTCATCCTCTTTGGCATCTACGTGGTGCAGAGCTTTGCCCAGTATTATATCCGTGATGTGCTGCGCGTGCCAGATGCCGCCGGCACGACCGGCAACCTGATGGCGGTGATCGGCGTGGCGCTGACGGTGCTCGTCTTCCCTGCCGGCATGCTCTCCGACCGCTTTGGCCGCCGCCCGCTCAACGTCTTCTCCGGCGTGCTGGCGGCGCTGGGCATCTTCCTGGTCGCCTTCGCCCGCACCGTTCCCGCCCTGCTGGTCTTTGGCGGCACCATCGGCATAGCCACCGGCATCTTCGTCAGTGTCAACTGGGCGTTGGCGACCGACCTGATCCCCCAGGAGGAGGCCGGCAAGTATCTGGGCCTCTCGAACCTGGCCACCGCTGGCTCGGCGGCGTTGGCCCGTCTGGTCGGCCCGCTGATTGACGGCCTCAACAGCCTGTGGCCGGGCGCTTACCTGGGGTACCCCCTGGTCTTCATCGTCGCGGCCGTCGGCACGCTGATCGGCGCGCTGCTGATGCTACGCAAGGAGTGAAAGGATGGACGACCCCCTCGAGGTCTTCTTCCACCCCCACGGCGTGGCGCTGATCGGCGCCAGCGCCAACCCGACCAAACTGAGCGCCGGCGTGCTGCGCAACCTGGTCACCCACGGCTATACCGGGCCAGTCTATCCGGTCAACCCCAAGGCGCAGGAACTGATGGGCCTGCGCGCCTACCCCTCCATCGCCGAGGTGCCCGACCCTGTTGACCTGGCCGTGATCGCCCTCTCCGCCGACCACGCCGCAGAGGCGTTGGAGGCGTGCGGGCGGCGAGGCATCCGCGCGGCGGTGATCATCGCCTCCGGCTTCAGCGAACTGGGCGCCGGCGGCCGGGAGCGGGAACAGGAACTGCGCACCGTGGCCCGCCGCTACGGGCTGCGCTTCATCGGCCCCAACTGCGTCGGGGTGCTCGACACCCGCGCGGCGATAGACACCACCTTCATCCGTACCATGCCCGCGCCGGGGAGCATCGGCTTCGTCTCCCACTCCGGGGCGGTCTGCGGCGGCACGATGGACTGGGCCAGCGCGGTGGGGGTCGGCTTCTCACGTATCGTCAGCCTGGGCAATCAGGCGGACATAGACGCCGCGGACGCCCTGGACTCGCTGGCCGCCGACCCGCACACCCGCGTGGTGGCCGCCTACATCGAGGGGCTGCCCGACGGGCGGCGGTTCGTGGAGGCGGCCTGTCGGCTGATAGCGCTGAAACCGCTGGTGGTGCTCAAGGCGGGACGCACCCCGGCCGGGACGCGCGCGGTGGCTTCCCATACCGGCGCGCTGGCCGGGGCGGAGGAGGCCTTCCTGGCCGCCTGCCGCCGCGCTGGCGCCATCCCGGTGGAGACGCTGGAAGAACTGGTGGACACGGCCATCGCTCTGGCCTACCGTCAGCCGCCAGCGGGTCCGCGCGTGGCGGTGCTGACCAACGCTGGCGGGCCGGCGGCGGTGGGCTGTGACGCCCTCTACCGCGCGGGGCTGCGCCTGGCCGATCTGACCCTCGCCACACAGGAGCGGCTGCGCGC
Source organism: Anaerolineae bacterium (assembly GCA_034434635.1). GTDB lineage: Bacteria > Chloroflexota > Anaerolineae > B4-G1 > DUEL01 > DAOTYX01. The sequence goes on from DAOTYX010000067.1 coordinate 7,019, forward strand.
CGTCTGTCCGGCGGGCACGATGACCGGCAACCCGGTGGACATGCTCGGCGGCCCGCAGCCGGAGCAGTACACCGCCGCGCTGGAGGTGCTGCTGGCAGCGGAAGAAGTGGACGGGGTGATGGCGGTCTATGTCCCCCAGGCCATCACTCCGCCCCAGGACGTCGCCCGGGCGGTGGGGCGCGCCGCTGGCAAGGCGCACAAGCCGGTGGTCTGTTGCATCTCCGGCGGGGGCGGCATCCGCGAGGCGGCCCGTACCCTGCATCACCACAATGTGCCGCACTACCTCACTCCCTGCCGCGCCGCCGTCGGCCTGGGCGCGCTGTGGCAGTACGCCCACATCCGCGCTCACCCGCTCCCAGAGGCCGAACCGCTGCCGGGGATAGACCGCGCACGGGCAGAAGGGCTGTTGGATGGCAGGAAGGGGGTCCTGGACTCTCAGGTCGGGGCGGAAATGGCGATGGCTTATGGTCTGACTGTGCCACCCTCCGGCCTGGCGGCCACCGCTGACGAGGCGGCGGGGCTGGCCGGTCGTTTCGGCTACCCGGTGGCGCTCAAGCGCGTCGCCCCCGGCCTGACGCACAAGAGCGACGCTGGTGGGGTGGCGTTGGGCCTGGAGAACGCGGAGGCCGTGCGCGCCGCCTTCACGCGCATGATCGGACCGGGGGAACAGGGCTTCGTCCAACGCATGGTCGGCGCGGGCCAACCTCCGGCGATGGAGATCATTGTCGGCGCGCAGCGGGACCCCCAGTTCGGGCCACTGGTGATGGTCGGCCTGGGCGGCCTCTACGTGGAAGCCCTGCGCGACGTGGCCTTCCGCCTGGCGCCGCTCAGCGCCGCCGAGGCCGAGGAGATAATCGCCGAGACGGCAGCGGGACGGCTGCTGGCTGGCGTGCGCGGGCGCCCTCCGGGAGATGTGGCCGCCGTGGTGGACGCGCTGCGTCGCGTGGGACAACTCCTGGCCGACCTGCCCCAGGTAGCGGAGGTGGACCTCAACCCACTCCTGGTCGGGCCGGCAGGGACCGGCGCATGGGCGGTGGATGTGCGCATCGTTGTTGAGGCGCCAGCCGACAGGTGACAGGCATCTCTCAGGTGCCTGTCACCTGATACCCCGATTGACACTTCGCTTTATTCTGCTATAATCCCGCTCGACAACCGCATACTGCTTCGGCAGAGGTGCCCCGAAGCCCGGATGCCAGGGGCACAATGGGGGAAGCCGGTCCAAGTCCGGCGCTGTCCCGCAACTGTAGTTCTCGCCAGGCGAGAAGAGTCAGGATACCCGCCTCTGCCGGCGCACACGGAAACCTTCGCGGAAAGGGGGTGGCGCATGGAGGGCATTCGGCTTGACCTGGCCCTTCCCCAACGGACGTGAGGGGGAGGGCCTTTTCGTCTGTAGTATCAAGACATCGCAAGGAGGTTCCTATGTCCCGCATTTGGACAGCCATCGGATTGGCAGCGCTGCTGCTGTCCCTTTTCACCCTGCCGGTCATGGCGGATGACCCGGTGACCGGGGGGTTGCAGTACCTGCGTTCCCAACAACAGGCCGACGGCGGCTTCACCAACGGCTTCGCCGCCGGCTCCGACCTGGGCACGACCTGCGACGTGGTGCTGGCCATCGCCGCTGCCGGACAGGACGCCAGCACCTGGCGCTCCTCCGCCGATCGCTCGCCGCTGGACTACCTGGCGGCCCAGGTGGCCGCTGGCGCGGCAGACACGGTGGGCCGGCGGGCCAAGGTGACCCTGGCCCTGCTGGCCGCCGGTCAGGACCCCGCCGCCTTCGCCGGGCACGACCTGCTGGCGGAGATCGAGGCGGCCTATGACGAGGCCAGCGGCAGTTACGGCGGCAACATCTTTGACCAGGCGCTGGCGATGGTGGCGCTCTTCAACGCCGGGCGGCCCATACCCGATGGGGCAGCCCGCTACCTGCTGGCCAACCAGGCCACCGACGGAGCCTGGGCGCTCTTCGGCGGCACCGTCGCCGGCACAGGGGACACCAACACCACCGCTCTGGCCATCCAGGCCCTTCTGGTCACCGGCCATCGGAGCGAGATCGGCGGGGCGTTCGCCTACCTGCAGCGGGTGCAGAACGCCGACGGCGGCTTCCCCTATCAGAGCCCTTCCCCCTACGGCACCGACACCGATGCCAACTCCACCGCCATCGTGCTCCAGGCGCTGCGGGCGGCGGGCGAGCCGCTGGCCAACTGGACCCCTGCCGGCACTGATCCGGTCGGCGCGTTGGCGGTGCTCTATGATCCGACCAGCGGCGGCTTCTTCTGGCAGGCCGCCTACCCCTTCCCCAACGTCTCGGCCACGGCTCAGGCCATCCCGGCGTTGCAAGGGTATACCTTCATCCACCTGCCGCGTGTGGGGGCGGCCTATCCGCCGCAGGTTGCCCCTGCCGTGACGCTGCTGCCGGAATCGGGCGGCTCATCCGTGCTCCCCTGGGGGCTGATCCCCGCCGGCCTGCTGTTGATGGTGGCGGGGTTGTTCCTGCGCCGTCGCGCCTCTCGTGCCGCGTAGGGGTGTGGCAGACATAGGCGTAGAGGCGTAGCAATGCTACGCCTCTACGCCTCTACGCCTACGCCCGGCCGTGCGTGGAACCCTTTCTCCTCCTGAAACGTCCAGAAGGTGAACCCGTTGCTTCGACGTCCGAAGGAGGAGAGTGATGAGTGCACGTCGTCTGTTGGTGGCTGTTGTGGTTTCTGTGGCGCTGCTATCGGCAGCCAGCCCGGCCCTGGCCGACGGCATCATCATCCCTGACCCGCCCTGTATCGTGCCGTGCCCGCCCCCCTGGCCACCGGTTCCGGAGCCGGACTGGCTGACCATCCGCTATCACCGCGTGACGGTGACCATCGCCGACCAGGTCGCTACCACGCACGTTGATCAACTCTTCGTCAACGAGCACAACTGGGAGGTGGAGGGCACCTATATCTTCCCTGTGCCCGAGGGGGCAGTGGTCTCCGACTTCACGATGTGGGTGGATGGGGAGCGCATGACGGCGGAGGTGCTGGATGCCGAACAGGCCCGCGCCATCTACGAGGAGATCGTCCGCAACCGACGCGACCCGGCGCTCCTGGAGTACGTCGGGCGCGATGCGCTGCGCCTGCGCATCTTCCCCATTCCCCCCGGCGGCGAGCGGCGTGTCGAACTGGAGTACACCCAGGTTCTCCCTATGGAAGAAGGCCGCGTCCGCTATGTCTATCCGCTGGACACCGAGCGCTTCTCCGACCGGCCTATCGAGGAGGTCTCTATCCGTGTCGAGATCGAATCGCCTGACCCGATCCGCACCCTCTACTCCCCCACCCACCAGAGCGACCTGTACATCGAGCGGGACGGAGAGTACCGGGCGACAGTGGGGTATGAGGAGACCGACGTGCTCCCTGACCAGGACTTCGAACTGGACTACACCGTCAGCGCCGAAGAGGTCGGGCTGAGCCTGCTCACCTACCGCGAACCGCCCGATGACGGCTTCTTCCTGCTGCTGGCCGCGCCGTCAGTTGAGGTGGACCCCGACCGCGTGGTGCCGCGCGACATCTTCCTGGTCTTCGACGTCTCCGGCTCGATGGACGGGGAGAAGATCGAGCAGGCGCGCCAGGCGGCGATCTACATCCTCCGTCATCTCAACGAGGGGGATCGCTTCAACATCATCGCCTTCTCCAGCGGCCTGCGGCTCTACGCCAACAGCCTGCGCCCGTCTGCAGAGGCAGAGGAAGCGGTCGCATGGGTGCGCCGTCTGGAGGCCAGCGGGGGAACGGACATCAACCGCGCGCTGCTCGAGGCGCTGTCCCAGGCCGACGTCGGACGCAACACGGTGCTCATCTTCCTCACCGACGGCCAGCCCACCGAAGGGGAGACCGACATTGCCGACATCCTGGACAACTCTGCCGGGGCCGCCCCCGACGGGGTGCGCCTCTTCCCCTTTGGCGTCGGGGATGATGTGAACACCGCCCTTCTGGACGGCCTGGCCGAGCAGCATCACGGCTCCACCGGCTATGTCCGTCCCGGCGAGGCCATTGACGAGGAGGTCTCCGCCTTCTACGCCCGCATCAGCGCACCGGTGCTGACCGACCTCGACTTCGACTTTGGCAGCGTGACAGCAGAGGAAATCTACCCCGACCCGCTACCCGACCTGTTCGCCGGCACACAGTTGATCGTCGCCGGCCGCTACCGTGGTGATGGCCCGGCCCGCATCGTCCTCAGCGGTCAGGTGAATGGGGAGCGGCGAGAGTACATCTACGAGGGTACCTTCCGCGCCAGCGGCGGGGACGACTTCATCCCCCGCCTGTGGGCGGCACGCAAGATCGGCTACCTGCTGACCCAGATTCGTCTCCACGGCGAACGGGAGGAATGGGTGGAGGCGGTGGTTGACCTGAGCACCCGCTATGGCATCATCACCCCCTACACCTCCTTCCTGATCGAGGAGAACCTGCTCACCGCGGGCGGGCAGGAGGAGGCGGTGGAGCGCTTCCTGGCCCAGCCGGTCCCCCCTGCTGCTGGCGCGCCAGCGGTGGAGATGGCCGATGCGGAAGCCGGCCTGCGCGGTTCCGAATCGGTGAGCGACGAAACCCTGCCTGAAGGGGCGGCTCAGGTGATCCGCCACGTCGGCAGCCGGACCTTCGTCCTGCGAGATGGGGTCTGGACCGATACGGCCTTCGACCCAGAGCGGATGACGACGCAGCGGGTGACCTTCGCCTCGCCCAACTACTTCGACCTGCTGGCTGCCCGCCCGGAGTGGGGGGCTTACCTGGCGCTGGGGGAGCGGGTGATCTTCATCGCCGAAGGGACTGCCTACGAGGTGGTGACGGAGGAGGTCGAACCGGTCCCGGTCCCGGCGACGCACGTCCCTGGAGGTACGACCGGTTCCACACCGGCGCCGACGCCACCCACTTCACCCGCCTCGCCGCCCCCTGACGGCAGCCTCTGCTTCGGGGCGAGCCTGTCCCTGCTGATCGGCGTGGCGATAGCCGCGGTCTGGCAGCGGAAACAGCGGTGAGGAAAACTGTCAGCGGATTGAGCAGATTTAGCGGATTCCCGTAGGCGAATCTGCTTCATCTGCCAAATCCGCTGGCTCTCTCCGGCTGTCTTCGGGCATAGTCTTCGATCAACACAGTGAGAGGAGACCACCGAATTCGTGCAATTCGTGTCATTCGTGGCAATAGGAACCTGCGCGCGTTTGTCAGGGGGTAAGGGCTGTGCTAGAATCGAGCCTATTCAGCCTCCCGCTGGCCTGCGATGCTCGCGGGGGGCTCAGGCGGAGGTTCTCGTGACAGACGGTTCCCATCGGACACGCTTGCGGCTGTTGAGCCTGATCACGGGGGTATTGGCGTTGGCAGGGCTCCTGAGCGGGTTGGCCGGCTGCGGGGGCGCGACCCCTGCCGCCACCCCCACGCCCACGCGCACCCCCCACTCCGCCCCGTCGGTCCCGCCCCCACCGACAGCCACCCCCACCCCTGCCGCCACCCCCACCGCCACGCCCTGGCCGGAGAACGTCAACCCGCTCACCGGCGAGACCGTGGCCGACGTCGCGCTGCTGAACCGCGTGCCGGTTGCCATCAAGATCTCCAACTGGCCCGGTCAGTACGTGCGCCCGCAGGCTGGCATCAACAGCGCCGACCTGATCTTCGAGCATTACAACGAGGGCTGGTTCGCCACCCGCTGGACCGCCATCTACCTGGACAGTGACCCGGCGCGGGTGGGACCGGTGCGCAGCGGCCGGTTGATTGACCTGGAACTGCCCGCCATCTACAAGGCGGTCCTGGCCGCCTGGGGCTTCAGCGACGGCGTGCTGGCGATCTTCAGGGATTCCGACCTCTACCCCGACCGTGTCGTCTCCTACAGCCTGGGGGACACGATCGCCCCCGATCCCTTCTACCGCGATTTCAGCCGGGATGTGCCGCTGGAGCACACCGGCTATACCGACCCGGCGCGCGTGCGCGCCTGGGCCGAGGCGCACGGGGTCAGTGGACGGCAACAGGGACTGGAGGGGATGCTCTTCTCCGCCCAGCCGACGATCACCGGCACAGCGGCCATCACCATCCACATCCCCTGGCATGAACTGGATGCCGAGTGGCGGTATGACGCCACCCGCGGGCGATACCTGCGCTGGTCGGACGGCACGCCGCACACCGACGCGCTCGACGGCCAGCAGTTGAGCGCGGCCAACGTGGTGGTGCTCTACGTCCCGCAGTGGAATACCAACATCATCGAGGAGCCGCACAGCGGCGCGTTGTCCATCCAGTTCGCGCTATGGAACTCCAACCAGGCGATCATCTTCCGCGACGGACGGCGCATAGACGGCTTCTGGCAGCGGTGGGAGCGCTGGGACATGCTCACCCTCACCGACGCGCAGGGCAACGTCATTCCGCTGCAGGTCGGCAATACCTTCTTCGAGGTCCTGCCCGCGCCTGGAGAGGAACACTACTTTGACATCGTGGTCGAGCCATAGCGGGTAGGAAACCACCCCGCTATCGCCACCCCGCCACATAGAAGGCCAGGTAGGCCGGCATCATCGCCGACCAGTAGCCGTCGCTGTGGTTGCCCTCGCCCTCGGTGTACTCGTGGACCACGCCCTGGGCCTGTAGCGCCTCGTGGAGGCGGCGTACGCCGTTGCGCGCCCAGTCGGTGTTCCCGGCGTCCAGCCAGATGCGCTGCAAGTGCAGCCCCGGCTCCGTCACCAGGTTGTACGGGTCATATTGCGGCAGGGGGTAGTTCACCGAGAGCGCGGCGCTGTGTGCCCCCACCACGGCGAACAGGTCGGTGTGACGGAAGCCGATCTCCAGCGACCAGACGCCGCCGCGGGAGATGCCGCCGATGGCCCGCCCTTCGCGCGTCGCCAGAGTGCGGTAGGTGCGGTCAATGTAGGGCAGCAACTCGTTGACGATCAGCCCCTCCACGGACCAATCGCCGCCGCTGGTGTTGACGTAGATGTTCTGCGGATCACCGTTGGGCATGACGATGATGAACGGGGGGTAAGCCCCGGAGAGGATGCCGGCATCGGCGACCTCGTCCACCCCCAGGCGATCCCAGTGACTCTCGTCGTAAGGGTAGCCGTGCAGCACGTAGAGGACGGGATAGGATTGACCGGAGGTGTCGTAGCCGGGCGGCAGGTAGATGCGATAGGTCGCCTGCCGTCCCAGCACCTGGCTGGGGAAGGAGCCAGCCTCCACGCGCCCGCTGAGGGAGACGGCGCGGCTGCTGGTGAGCGGGACGGAGAGGGTCAGCGTCGCGGTGACTTCCAGCGTGGCCGTCGGCGGAGTGGCTGTAGGCAGCGGGGTGGCGGTCGCTGTGGGCCGGGGGGTCGGTGTCGCGGTAGGCGTCGCCGTGGGCACAGGCGTGGACGTGGGCGTGGACGTGGGGGTGAACGTGGGGGTGGAAACAGGCGTCACCGTCGGCGTGGCGCTGAGCAGCACGACCAGGGTCGGCGGCTCATAGGCGTGCGACGGCGCGCTGCTGCAACCGGCCAGCCACAGCATAACCAGCAGCAATCCCAGGCGGTAGGCAACGGTAGCCCTTGTAGATGACATAGCGGTCCTTCGGTTGTGGTTCGAGAATCGGATGTGCCGACTGAGCATACCACACCTTGCCTGACTGGGCAAGGGACGGTTCCTGCGCTTCGGGCAGGAGTCTGGCCGCACTCAAGGCATGGCGGCCTTCGACCCCGCTCAGGCCGCCGGACGGAGTCGAAGGGCGCGGCTGATGAGCAAAAGGGAGATCGGCTGGTGTCCAATACAACAGGGGAGGTGTTGAGGTGATCAGAAACGTTGTGCGTCCTTTCTGCTTGCTGCTCGTTTTGGGATTACTGCTCTCGTTTCTCCTGGCAGTCCCAACCACCGCTTCCGGGCCACAGCCGCCGGGCTCCGGGGCGTTGCCCGCCTGGTGGACTCCTCCTCCCCCGCCGGGAGCAGGCGATGCCCGGCAGCGGCCAGTGTCGGAAGAGGCCCGCTCCCGCCCCTTCGGCATTGCCCTCACCACCGAAGCGGCAACCTATCCACCTGCTCCTGCCAGCATGGAGGGCTCTTCTGTCACCACCACCGACGGCTACATCCCTGGCGGCACGCTCACGATGTGCTTCGTCGCGGCCAACGGCTCGCCGGATATAGAGTGGGCGACCCAGGTGGGGTTGCAGTTCCCCGACGACTGGACGCTGGCCTGCGCCTGGCAGGATGCCAATGACTCCTACGGCCACCCGGCCGCTTTCACCTGTTCGGCCTTCTCTAACACCGTCTCCTACGACGACAGCGACGGCGAGGGGGGCGAGATCTATGACGGGGCGACCTGGGGCTTCTGCCTGGACGTGACCGCGCCCGCCGCCGCTTCTGGCGTCCAGCCGGTGCAGTGGCAGATCACCGGTGACCAGTATGGCAGCCCGCCGCACACAGTCACCGGCACGTTGCAGATCAACGAACTGCCCACCGGCGTCTATCTTCTGCCGGAGAGCCTGACAGCCTCCGGCTGCAGCGGTCTCCCACAGACGCATACCCTCCGTCTGCTCAACCACACCGGCGCCAACGGCACTTTCGACCTGACCTACGCGCTGGACCATCCTGCCTACGGTAGCCTGAGCGGACCGGCCACGGTGCAGGCGGACGAGGGCCAGAGCACGCCGTTCACCGTCACCATCACCCCCAACCTGTGCCTGCCCAACCTGCTCCCCGTCACCGGCAGCGTCATCGCCAGCGGCAACGGCTACAGCGATGCCACGGTCATCACCAAGACCGTGCGCACCGGCAGTTACTGGCAACTGGAGACGCCGCACCCCTACGGGCTGTTCGACTGGGTGGTGGAGAGCGCGGTGGACCCGGATGACGGGCAGGAGTACCTCTACGTCACCGGCGGCAACGTCACGCCGATGTTCCGCTATGACCCGCGCACCCGCAGTTGGGCGACCCTGGCCAGCGCCCCGGACTTCCTGTACGACGCTGGCGACGGCGTGGCTTACAACGGTCACATCTACGCCCGCACCGATGGCCAGGCCAACACGAGGGGACGGCTGTTCGACTACGACATCGCCAACGACTCCTGGAGCACCACCCCTGTACCCCGCACCGTCACCGATCGGATGTGGTACGAGGCGGTGGAGTTGGACGGATGGATTTACTTCATCGGCGGCTTGGCGGATGGCGGCTGGACGGCGAGCGCCGAGGTCAACCGCTATAACCCCTCCACACGGGTCTGGCAGAGCGTGGCCTCGCTCATCACCCCGCGCTTCCTGGCTATGTCCTGGGTCTACAACGGCCGCATCTACGTCGCCGGTGGTGTGGATGGCTCGAACCTGCTCTCCTCTACCGAGGTCTACGATCCCGCCACCAACACCTGGACCGAGGACGCAGAGCAGTTCGCCCCGCTACCAACTGCCTGGCTGGGCGCCGCCGATGCCATCCGTAACGGCGATGAACTGTGGATGATGGGCGGCTACAGCGGCGGCTTCACCGCTGAGACGCTCTACTGGACCCCTGCTGACAACACCTGGCACGCCGGCCCGGCGCTGCTGCAGGACGCTTCCCAGGCCGAGGCGGATGCGCTGCTGGGCGACCTGTATGTCATCGGCGGCTTCAACGGCGCGTGGCTCAACACCAATCAGCACCTCATCGTCTGCCCGCAGTGCGACCAGATGGGCTGGCTGGAGGGGCATGTCCGTGACTACGACGACGTCAACGCTCCCTGCCACAACGCCACCGTGCACATCGAGCCGGGCAACCTGGACGTGGCGGTGGGTGCTGACGGCTACTACTCCACAACCCTGGTGCCGTTCGATCTCTACCAGGTGACTGGCCGCGCTGCCGGCTACCCTGAACCCGACGGCCCGCATACCGTGAGCGTTCAGAATGGGCAGGGAACGACGCAGGAATTCATCCTCCACCGCCCCGACGTCGCCGTGGCCCCGTCCGCCCTGAACGCACAGGCCGTTGCTACCTCGACGGTCACCGCCACCCTCACCATCAGCAACGTCGGCGACCGGCCGCTGGATTACGAGATCCGCGAGGCCCCGTACCGCGAAGCGGCGCGCCTTGCCGAGGCGCGCGCCTACCAGCAGATGCCGGCAGTGATCGGCGTGGACCCCTTCCTCGCCCGCCAGTTTGCTGCCGCGACCACCGACGCCCGCATCGGTTTCTTCATCGCCTTCAGCGAGACCGCTGACCTCTCGCCCGCCTACAGCATGAACTGGCACGACCGTGGCGTCTTCGTGGTGCAGGCGTTGCAGCAGGCCGCCGAGCGCGCTCAACGTCGGGTGCGCGCCTGGCTGGACGCCCGCGGCATCCCCTACACTTCCTACTGGATCAACAACACGATCTTTGTCACCGCCGATCAGGCCACGATGAACGCGCTGGCCGCCTTCCCCGAGGTGAGCGGCTTCATGGCCAATCACACCTATCATGTCCTGCCCGTCACCCCGGCACAGGTCAGCCCGCTTGCGCCGCTGGCCCCTGCCTACCCGTGGAACATCACCTTCCCGCAGGCCGACCGCGTCCACACCGAATTGGGGTTGCGTGGTGAGGGCATCGTCGTCGGCGGGATGGACACCGGGGTCGAGTACACCCATCCGGGGTTGGTGCGGAATTACCGTGGTTGCCTGAACCCGCCTGCCTGTACCCTCTTCGACCACACCTACTCCTGGTACAACCCCGGCGCGGACGAGTGCGGCGGCGGCGCGCCGTGCGACACCGACGGCCACGGCACCGCCACCACCGGCATTATGGCTGGCGACGACGACCCGGCGCTGCCAGATGGCGCCTGGATCGGCATGGCCCCCGACGCGCAGTGGATCCACTGCCTGGGCCTGCCCTACGGCAGCGGCTACGACACGGAACTGAACGCCTGCGCGCAGTGGTTCCTGGCCCCCGGCGGCGACCCGGATATGCGTCCCAGCGTGGTCAACCACTCCTGGGGCTCCTGGTCGCCCAACGACTGCGGCGGCAACTGGTTTGCCCCGGCGCTGCAGGCCTACCGCGCCGCCGACATCCTCCCCGCCTTCGCCGCCGGCAACGTGGGCGACTGGGTCAGCCCGCTGCACTGCTCCGCCAGCACTCCGCCGGCCAACAACACCGATCCCCTGGGTAACCCGCTGGCCTTCGCCAGCGGCGCACACGGCAGCGACGGCTCCATTGACTACTACTCCAGCGGCGGCCCCAACGCCTGCAACCCCAGCCGCCTCTTCCCCGACGTGGCTTCACCAGGGCTGGGTTCCTGCACCACCGGCCTTGGCGGCACCTACAACTGCTCCTTCAGCGGCACGTCGTCGGCCAGCCCGCACACCGCTGGCTGCGTCGCTCTGGTGCGCCAGGCTAACCCCGACCTGACGGTGGCAGAGGTGGAGCAGGCCATCCGCGACGCTGCCAACGACGTGGACGATGGTTGCGGCACCCCCGGCGAGTCCGCTGACTGGAACAACATCTACGGCGAGGGGTTGCTCGACTGCTACGAGGCGGTCGAATCCGTCTACGGCGCGGACATCCCCTGGCTGGCGGTCTCCCCCATCACCGGCACCCTGCCTCAGGATGGCCAGCAGCGGGTCGAGGTTTCCTTCACCTGCGACTACACCGCCAGCATCCAGGCTCAGCCGCTGCGCGCCGTCCTGCGCGTGCGCAGCAACGACCCGTGCCAGCGCATAACCGATGTGCCGGTGCAGTTCTTCTGCAGCGGCGAGAACCCCACACCGATGTGGGAGAAGCAGGTGTGGGTCAACGGCGAGCGGGTCGAGCCGGTGGATGGGCCGCATACGGTCCGGCCTGAGGACACGGTGACGGTGGTGGACTATGTCGGCGCGGTCTTCTCGACCACCATCACCGCCACGCTGAGCGAAGCGTGGGGCGATGCGCTGGCCCTGGTCGGCTATGACACTGGCGGCGTGGGCACAGTGGTCACTGATGAGCATAGCCTCGTCTGGACCCTCGACGGGGTTGCCCCCAATACCCGCTACGCCATCACCAAGACCTTTGCCCTGCAGTACGGCGCGTGGGTGACCGACACGATCGCCGAGCATCTCGTCATCGCTGGCGCGGCGCAGCAACCGGCCGACATGGCGGTGGCCTTTACGCGATACGTCCCCGCCATCCAACTGGAGAAGGACGGGCCGGCTACGGCGCTGAACCACTCCGTCATCCCGCTGACCCTGACCCTGTCCAGCGATGGCTACTTCCGCCGCAGCATAGCGCTGACCGACGCCCTGCCCGCCGGCATGGCCTATGCGGGTGGCCTCACCGCCACCTACGGCCGCGCCTGGGAGGAGGGCAACGTCATCCACTGGACCGGCTACACGCAGACGCAGGGCGCGGCGGACATCCGCGTGGGCGTGCTCTCGCCCGATAGCGACGTGCAGGACCTGGTGGACCTGCTCGACGGCTTCAGCGGGATCGCTGCCGAACGCATCACGGGCGACCTGGGCAGCATGACCCTGGCCAGTCTGCTCCCCTACGATCTCATTGTCGCCACCAACAACTATCGCTGGAGCGATGCGGGCGGCAACCCGAACATCGGCAACATCCTGGCCGACTACGTGGATACTGGCGGCGCGCTCATCATCGCCGACTACGCCTGGGATCACCTGGGCTGGCAACTGACCGGCCGGCTGATGAGCGCGGGGTACACTCCCTATGATACCTCCCTGGGAGACCTGGGCAGCACATCACTGGGCGACTATGACACGACCCATCCGGTGATGGAGGGTGTGACTTCCCTCGCTGCCTCCGGCAACGTCGCCCATCAGATGCTGCCCCTGGCGGCTGATGCTACCTGGATTGCGGACTGGAGCGATGAGACGCCATGCGTCTACGCCCAGGGCGACCGCGTGCTTGGCTACAACTTCCTGCTCGACTGGTCGGATGTGGGTTGGCCCTGGTCAGGGGATGTGCCGCGGCTGCTGGAGAACTCTATCCACTGGCTGATCGGCAACTCCGCGCCACCCATGCCGGCCACGGTGACGATCCGCTTCAACGCCCGGGTGTTCGGTCAGGCCGGGCAGGCCATCCGCAACCGTGCCCTGGTGGACTGGGGCACCGATCAAACCGCTGACATTCACGAAGTCACCCTCTTCGGCAGGTCGGTCTACCTGCC
>DAOTYX010000068.1:0-25277 GCA_034434635.1 Anaerolineae bacterium
CCACCGCGGAGGAGGAAGCGCTCCGCGGCACTGGCGACCCGCAGTATCTGGCCTACACCCTGGGCAAACTCATGCTCCTCAAACTGCGCGCCGACCTCCAGGAGCGGGAAGGGCAAAACTTCAACCTGCGCGCCTTCCACGACCGCTTCCTCGCCTACGGTGTGCCCCCGCTGCCTGTGCTGCGAGCGTTGCTGTTGGGCCGCCACGAGCGAGGGGAGATCCTGTAGCAGGAAAGGGGCACACAGACCACCGATGTCTCCGGATGACCTGAACGAGTTGCGCCGGCAGGCGCGCGTGTTGCTGGACCTGCAATCTCCGGCGGATGGCCTCGCCGCTTATTATGCCCTGTACTACGACCCGGCGCGCACCCGCCTGCTGATCGAGACCGGGCCGACAGCGCAGGTGGAGGGCTTCCTGGCCATCTGTCAGACCGGCAGGGACCTCTTCCGTCCGCTGGCGGTGGTGCGTGCCCGTCGCATCGAGACAGCGGTAGCGCTCCTGCGCCGGGGCTGCCAGCCGCGACGCCCCTACTACCTGGTCATCCCACCGCACTTGCAGACGGCAGCAGAGGCAGCGCTGGAAGTGGAGCGGATGGAGGTCCATCACATCTACCGGCTCGACCTGCGACGCTACACCCCCTCCATCAACGTCATGGTCACCCCCGCCCCCGCCGCCGACGGCTCGCCGCGCTTTGTTATCCGCCACGAAGAGCGGGTCGTCGCTGAGGCGGGGGTCAACTGGCGCTCGCCCCATTTCGCCGAACTCTATGTCTGGACCGACCCCCAGGTGCAGCGGCGCGCCTGGGGTAAGGCGGTGGCGAACTCCTGCGTCGCCTGGATCATCCGCTCCGGCGTCCAGCCGCTCTACGTCGTGGCTGAGGGGAACGAACCCTCCATCCTGCTGGCCACATCCCTGGGTTTCGTGGACTCCGGGGAGCGCGAGATCACCTTCGAGGGAATCGGCCGCTCCGAGGGAGCGGAGATGAGGGCGGAATGAATCGCGCCCCCGCTGTCGGGTGCGGCCTCTGACCGCGGCCGGGCTTGCCTGCCCAACGCTCCTGTGGTACACTTTCGCCCGTGCAAACCTGCACTACCCACATTCATGAAGAGGGTCACGCACCATGGCGAACAAGAAGGGCCGTGTCTTTTCCGGCGCCCGTCCCACCGGACGGCAGCATCTGGGCAACTACCTGGGGGCGATCCGCAACTACGTCGCCCTGCAGGAGGAGTACGACTGCATCTACTGCGTGGTGGATCTGCACGCTCTGACCACGTTGCAGGACACTGAACTGCTGCGGGAGTGGACCTATGAGATGGCCCTGGACTGGCTGGCGGCGGGGATTGACCCCGCGCGGGGCACCATCCTGTTCGTCCAATCCCACGTGCCCCAGGTGACGGTGCTGCACACCATCCTCTCGATGGTCACCCCGCTGGGCTGGCTGACCCGCCTGCCGACCTTCAAGGAGAAAGTGCGCCAGCAGCCGGACAACGTCAACTACGGGTTGGTGGGTTACCCGGTGCTGATGGCTGCTGACATCACCCTCTACAAGGCGGACACGGTGCCTGTGGGGGTGGATCAGGCGGCGCACCTGGAGTTCACCCGCGAGATCGTCCGCCGCTTCAACGCCCACTTCGGCCCGGTGCTGGTGGAGCCGCAGGCCCGTCACACCGAGTTCCCCAAGGTGCTGGGGCTGGACGGCCAGCAGAAGATGAGCAAGTCCCTCGACAATCACATCGAGATCGCTGCCACGCCGGAGGAGGTGCAGGGGCGGGTGATGCAGATGGTCACCGACCCGGCCCGCCGCTATCGTTCCGACCCCGGCCACCCGGAGGTGTGCAACGTCTTCTCCCTGCACGGCTTCTTCTCTGCCGGCCAGGTGGCGCAGATCGAGGCCGACTGTCGCACCGCGAAGATCGGCTGCGTGGACTGCAAGCGGCTCTTCGCCCGCAACCTGTCCGACCACTTCGCTCCGTTCCGCGAGCGCCGCGCCGCGCTGGAGGCGAACCCCGACGAGGTGTGGGACGTCCTGGCCGATGGGGCGCGGCGGGCCTCGGCCATCGCCACGCAGACGCTGGCCGAGGTCAAGGAGGCGGTGGGACTGGTGTAGGAAAAATGACCAATGATCAATGACCAATGGGGCGGAGTTTAGGGGATGCGCGCGGTGGTGCAGCGGGTGAGCCGGGCGTCGGTCAGCGTGGACGGCAACATCGTCGCGGCGATTGGCCCGGGCGTGGTGGTGCTGGTGGGCGTGACGCACGGCGACACGGCGGAGCATGCGGACTGGCTGGCGCAGAAGGTGGCCGGGCTGCGCATCTTCGAGGACCCGGCAGGGCAGATGAATGTGGGCCTGCAGGAGGTCGGGGGCGCGGCGCTGGTGGTCTCGCAGTTCACCCTCTATGGCGATGCCCGCCGGGGCCGCCGCCCCTCATTCACAGCCGCGGCTCCGCCAGAGGTGGCGGAGCCGCTGGTGGAGCGCTTTGCTGCGACGCTCGCCGCTGCCGGCGTTCCGGTGCAGAGCGGCGTCTTTGGCGCACATATGCTCGTGGAAATCCACAACGACGGGCCGGTGACGATCCTCCTGGAACGGTAGGCCAGGCTCTCCGCCTACCGCCACCGGCGCCGCCACTCCTCCTTCAACTCCAGCGCCTGGAGGTCCCCGCCAGTCTCCAGGAACGCCCGCAAGAGGCGATTGAACCGGTTCGCCTCCTCCAACATCGGGAAGTGGCGCGCCCCGTCCAGAGCGATGATCCGGACGTTGCCATCAAAGCCGTCCAGACGAGCCTCGTCGGGTGGGTGGATCACCGGGTCGTTGCGGCCATGCACCAGCAACACCGGCACCTCCACCGCCTGCAGGACCTCCTCCAGGTTCGCCCCCAACACCGCCTGCACGCTGTTGGCCACAGCGAAGCCGTCAATCTTGCCCGCCTCCTGGCTCACTTCCGGGTAGGCGGACAGGTTCCTCCGGCCCAAGATCCGCCCTACCACGTCGCGATCATGGCCGGTGAAACTGGCCAGGCTCCGGCTGACCGCGCTGCCATCGAGGGGGATGCTCACGGCCATCACCTGCTCCACCCGCTCTGGATGGGTGGCGGCGAAGTGGAGCGCCACTACCCCGCCCAGGGCGTGCCCCACCAGCGGCGCGCGCCAGATGCCCAGTTCGTCCATGAATTTCTGCACCAGGGCGATGTAACTGGTGAGCGAGTACCCCTCCTTGCGCCGGTCGGAGTCCCCGAAGCCCCACAGGTCGAGCGCGTAGGTGCGGTAGCCGTCCGACAGGTCATCCATGGCCGACACCCAATAGCGCCACGAGCCGAGCCAGCCGTGGATGAAGATCAACGGCCGACCCCGTCCCAGGGCCTCATAATGGACCAGCCCGTTTTCGATGATGATCGCGCTCATCGCTCACCAGGGGCGAAGCGAACTCAGGATGAGTGGCCTGCCCTTCTCATGATCTCTCGCACCTGGGAGACCAGTTCGTCGGGGACGAAAGGCTTGAGGATGTACTCCTCGGCCCCCGACTCCAGTCCCTGCCGCACCTCCGCATCCTGCCCCTTCGCGGAGAGGAACACCACCGGAATCTCAGCAGTGCTCGGCTTCTCCTTGAGTTTGCGACAGGTCTCGTACCCGGTCATCCGCGGCATGCGCACGTCGAGGATGATCAGGTCTGGCTTGTCCGATTCGACCAGCTCCAAGGCCTCTACGCCGTTGGAGGCGAGGACGACGTCAAAGCCAGCGAAGCGGAGAGTAAAGGCAATTAACTCACGGATGTCCCTTTCGTCTTCGGCAACGAGAATCTTACTCACCAGACCCTCTCTCCTGTTCATTCCCCGGCTACGGCACCGACGTAACCGAGGACGGAATCAATCTCCTGAATCAGGTCTTCCACGGCGAACGGCTTGGTCAGGAAGCGTTGGGCGCCCAACGATAGCACCCGTTCCTCTTCCAGGTCCTTCTGGCTGACACTGCCGGTGATCACCACGATCGGGATGTCACGGGTGAGCGGATGGGTTTTGAGCTGACGTAGCACCTCGTAGCCATCTATGTCTTCGAGCCTGAGGTCGAGCAGGATCAGCGCCGGCCGCACCTCCTGCGCCAGGACGACGGCCCGCTGACCACGGCGGGTGGTGCGCACGTTGTAGCCGTGCCGTCGCAACACCTCGCGCATCATGACCAGGGTGTCGTTGTCATCGTCCACGGCCAGGATCATCCCCCGCCCGTCCAACACCTGTTTGACCGCACGCAGCAGCGCTTCCTCCTCGATGGGTTTGGCCACGTAGCCTGCCGCGCCCATGCGCAGACCTTCCCCTTCATCGGGCAGCGCCGAGACGATGACCACCGGAATGTGGGCAGTGGCAGTATCCTGCTTGAGCGCCCGCAACACGGTGAAGCCGTCCACATCGGGCAGGCGGATGTCCAGGGTGATCAGGTCGGGCTCCTCCTGTCGCGCCTTGCGCACCGCCTCGTCGCCCGTCGCGGCGATGTCCACCTGATGCCCTTCCGATTGCAGGTGCAGGCGGAGCAGGTTGGCCACGTCCACCTCATCCTCTACCACCAGAATGTGCGCCCCGGAGGGCGGGGGACCCGCCTCTACCCGACGGGCCAGTGGGATGGTGAAGTAGAAGGTGCTGCCTTCCCCCAGTTCGCTCTCCACCCAGATCTCGCCACCGTGCATGTGAACCAGCGACGCGGTGATAGCAAGGCCCAGGCCAGTGCCCGAGGTCTCCTGAACCAGCGGGTCGTCGGCGCGGAAGAAGCGGTCGAAGATCTTGGCCTGATCCTCCCTGGAGATGCCGATGCCGGTGTCGCTGACCGCGACCTCGAGCATGTCCTCCGTCGCGCGGGCGGAGATGCTCACCCTGCCACCAGGCGGGGTGTACTGGATCGCGTTCCCTGTCAGGTTGGTGAGGATCTGGGTCAGCCGGTCGGCATCGCCCCACACTGCCGGCAGTCCCTTATCCAGGCTGGAGGTCAGTTCCAGGTTGCGCTCCCGCGCCCGGCCCTGCAGGGTGGCCACCACCTGCTCGACCAGATCCGTCATAGAGACAGCCCGCTGGTTCAGTTCCACCCGTCCGGTCTCGATGCGCGAGATGTCGAGCAGGTCATTGACCAGGCTGGTCAGGCGGTTGGCGTTGTTGCGGATGACGGTGACGAAGTGGCGCTGCTGTTCGCTCATCTCGCCCACCGCGCCCATCAGCAACAGATCAGCGTATCCCTTGATGGAGGTCATCGGCGTGCGCAGTTCGTGGGAGACAGTGGAGACGAATTCGCTCTTGGCGCGGTCGGCCTCCACCTCGGCAGTGATGTCGCGGAAGATGGAGACCGTGCCCAGGAACTCCTTGCCCATGACGACCGGCGAGACGTGAACACTGACGATCCGCGGTCCCACCTGGACACGCTCGGCGACGAAGTCGCCCGGGGTGAGGTCGCCGGGATGGGCGGCCCAATCCTCCACCGCCTCCAGCCAGGCTCGTCCGGCGGCCCCATACAGCCCCAGCATCTCGCGCATGCTCCGCCCCAGCACCTCGCGGCGGGAGATGTCGAGCACGCGCTCGGCGGCGGCGTTGAAGAGGATCACCCGGCCATGGGTGTCGGAGACCAGCACGCCATCGGCCACGTCTTCCAGGATGGCCTGGCTCTTCGCCGCCTCCACCCGCTGCTGCTTGAGCATCGCTCCCAGCTGTTCTGCCTGCTCACGGATCAGGTTATAGAGCGCGGCGTTGCTGATGGCGTTGGCGATCTGCGAGGCGGCTGCCTCTACCAGGCGCTGATGCTCCACCGTGAAGTGGCCGGGGTTGGAGTGGTAGAGCATGACCGCGCCTTGTATCTCCCCCACTGTGCCCACGGGGACGGCCAGACAGGCGCGACGCGAGTCCTCACTCCTGTCGGATGGCATCCAGCGGTTGTCGTTGTGCAGGTCCTCCAGGCGCGCCGTCTCCCCGTGCTCGATAACCCACCAGGCCAGCCCCTGACCGTGGCGCAGGCGCACCGGTCTGCCGCCAGGGGGCAGCGGGGACACCACACCCAGGGCTGCACGGTAGATCAGCCGGTCTGTCTGGGGGTCGCGCAAGAGGATCGCCCCCTCCTCCGCTCCCACGGCCTGCCCCATCAGTTCCAGCGTGCGGTTGAGCAGGTGGTCCAGGTCCAGGCTCGCCGAGAGTTCCGAGGCGATGCGATACAGTGTCTCCACACGATCCCGCTCGGCGGTGAGGTCCATCAGTGCCTGGGCCAGTTCTTTGGTGCGCTCCTCCACCCGGTCCTCAAGTTCCTCGCTGAAGCGGCGGGTCTCCTCGAACAGTCGGGCGTTCTGGAGGGCGATGGCGGCCTGGTTGGCTACCACCTGGGCCAGGTAGATCTGTCGGGAGGTGAAGCCCTCTCGCGTGCCGCGCCGTTCGAGTTCGACCAGTCCCATCGTCCGACCGCGGGCGACCATCGCCAGAAGCAGGGTTTGCCCTTCCTCATGGCCGGGCCAGAGGCCGGTCGGGTGGATGAGCGGCTCCTGCGACATCAGCACCTCGGTCACCAGCGGTCGCTCGGCAGGGGAGTAAGCGACGCCGAGGCGCGGGGTGGTGATCTGACCAACTTCCCAGAGCACCCTGACCTGGTTGTTCTCTGGGTCCCACTCAGAGATGAGGCAACACTCCGCTCCGCTGGTGGCCAGCAGACGGTCGCCCAGCGCCTGCAGCATCCACTGCAGGTCGAGGGTGAAAGAGATGGCGCTGCTGGCCTCCAGCAACACGGCCAGTTCCCGCTGGCGTTGCACCGACTCATCGAACAACCGGGCGTTCTGCACCGCCACCGCCACCTGATCGGCCAGGGCGGTGAGCGTGGCCACGTCCGCCGGGGAGAAAGGCTCGACGGCGACCCGGTCGGCGGTCAACACGCCGGCCACTTTGTCGCCAATGGTCAGCGGGATCAGCGCCGTGGAGCCGCGGGGAGAGTAGTGGGGCTGGCCCTGCGCCTCCTGCTCCAGGTCCGTCACGGCGAGCGGCATGCCGCTGGCGGCGACGCTTCCCACCAGTCCCTCGCCCTGGGCGAAGGCCATCGTCGAGAGCGACTCCAGGTTGTAGCCGAAGGCCGCGCGCGGCACGTACCGCCCACTCTCCTCGTCCTCCAGGAACAACAGACTGCCGTCGCAGCGGACGATGTGGGTGGTGGCCTCCACCACGGCCCGCAGCACAGCGTCCAGATCGAGTTTGGAAGTGACGGAGCGGTTCAGTTCATCGAAGAAAGTCAGCAACTCCAGACGGCGCTGCAGCGCCTCCACCAGTCGGGCGTTCTCCACGGCCACCGCAGCCTGCGCGGCAAAGACCTCCAGCGCCTCCAGTTTGGCCCGATCCGGCACCCGCCCGTCCGCCGGCTCGTCCACGCTCAATGTGCCGCGGATTTCCCCGCCCGGCCCCAACAGCGGCACGATCAGGATGTCGTGCGGATGCCAGCGGTCTGGCGCCTGGCGTGGCTCGACCGCTTCGGTCTCGTAGACATCGAGCACGCCGCGCCAGCGCGCCTGTTCCTCGGCGGGGACGTAGTAACTATGGCTGATGCGGAACTCTTCCTGGACCACCACCTCCATCGCCCGCCAGGGTTGGGGGGTCCGTTTCATGCGCTCGAGCACCGAGAGCGGCATCCCGGCGCCCGCCACCCGTCGCAACACCGGCGGGTCGCCTTCCAGGACGCTGATGAGCACCAGGTTGAAACCGACGCTCTCCTGCACCGCGTAGGCGATCTCTTGCAGTACCTCCTCCAACGGCTGGTCGGAGCGGATCGCCTGGCTGACCTTCAGGATATGGCCGCGCTGTTCGGCCTGCATACGCAGCAGTTCGCTGCGCTCCAGCTGTTCCTGATACCGTCGGGCGTTGCCGATAGCGATGGCTGCCTGGTGGGCCAATCCTTCGATGAACTCCTGCGCCTCGTCGTCGAAAGCCTGGGGGTGGGGGCTTTCCAGGAGGATGATGCCCGTCGGCGTCTCACCGTACCAGATGGGCACCAGGAGCGCGGAAGGGGGAATGGCCGGGGAGGGTCGCCCCAGGAAGGTGCGCAGACGCAAGGAGCGGCCTTCACGCGCGACGATCTCAAGTGGACTGTTGGCCTCCTGCAATGACCGTCGCAGCGCGGCCTGTTCTTCTTCCAGATAGCCGCTGCAAAGGGCCACTCCCCATTCTGTCGTCTCCGGCTCGCGCAGCAGGATCGCGGCGTGGGTCACGCCGCCGACCCGCGCCGCTTCCTCCAAGACCAGCCGCAGGATGTGCTCCTGGTCGAACGTGGTGCTCAGTTCCCGGCTGACTCGCTGCAGCGCGGCCAGCGCGGTTCCCCGACGATGGAACTCGCGGTCCAGACGGGCGTACAGCCGGGCGTTCTCGATGGCCACCGAGGCCTGATCGGCGAAAGCGGTCAGCAGTTCCCGCTCCAGCGGGGTGAACTGGCGCGGCTGGGCGAAGAGGACCGAGAGCAGACCAATGACCCGCGGCCCCACCCGCAGCGGCAGGTCGGCGAAGGCGCGGAAACCCTCCATCTCGGCGATCTGAGCCAGCTGGCGGAAGGAGGCGGTGGCGGTGGCGATGTCCTCGACGATGAGCGGTTCGCCCGTGGCCGCGACATGCGTCCGCCCGCCCAGTTCGATGGGCAGGGCCTGGGACTCCGCGAGATAGGTCTCGCTCATGCCGCGGGCCGCGGCCAGACGCAGAAGCCCGCTCCGCTCGTCCAGCACGAAAATGGCCGACTGCTGGCAGCCCACCACCTCCAGCACCGCCCCGGCGATGGCGTCCAGAACCTTTTGCAAGTCCAGCGTGGAGGTGACCATCGCCGAGACCCGCCCCAGTGAGGTCATCTCCGCCGCCCGTCGCTGGGCTTCCTGGTAGAAACGAGCGTTGCCGATGGCCACCGCGGCCTGCTGGCCGATGGCCTGCAACAACTCCAGGTCATGTTGGGAGAAAGCAGCAGGCTGGCGGCTGATCAGTTCCAGGGTGCCGACGAACTCCCCCTTGTTCTCCAGCGGGATGCCCAGGTAGGAGCGGAACGGGGAATCGGGGCGGTCCAGTTTGGGGCGCACCTCCTGGCAGGTGGGGATGTCGGTGATGAGCAGCGGACGGCGGTTGCGGGCCAGCCAGCCGCTGTATCCCTCGTTCAGGCGGTAGGTCTGACCGACCTCAGCGTGGTAGGTCTCAGCGTCCAGCGAGCCGCGGCTGACCAGAGCCTGCTGCGCCGCGTCCCACAGGGTGATCTCGGCCATGTCGAAGGCGATCAGCCGGCGGGTGGAGGTAAGGATCGCCTCCAGCGTGTCGCGCAACTCCAGGCTGGCGCCGATGGTGCGGGCGATCTCCGCCTGCACGGCCAGTTCTTCCATCTGCCGGGCCGTGGCATCGGTAACGGCGGAGACGGCGGGGAGGTCGAGGCGCAGGCGGCTCTCCAGCCGCTCGCGCAGCCGGCGCGCGCCAGCGATGAGGCCGGGCAGTGTGCCGGCAAGCAGACACAGGGCGGCGACAGCCAGCAGGTGGACCGTTGTGGGCAGCGCGCCGTCTTCCACCGCCGTCGCCAGGCCCGGCAGGAGCATGACGACGGCCAACAGCGCCCCCACTGCGGCGATGACCCGGCCGGCGAGGAGGGCGAGCAGGAAGACCGCGAGGGGCAGCAAAAGGCCCAGAAGCGGCATCCACGGAGCGGGAGCCCGGTTGATGCCGTAGCCCAGGGCGACGATCAGCGCCCCCATTGCCGCCGCTGCGGCTTGCTGCCCAATACGCGATTTCATATCAAATGTCAGACGTCTGATTATGGCAGGCGTCCCTCTCGACGGGCGGTGGCGGCTGCCTCGGTGATCTCACGGATGTCCGTGAACGGCCCGTCATCGCTGGTGATGATGCCGATGGCCAGTTCCATCAACCCGACCTTCTGTTCGTTGCCGTGCTTGTCGCGGACGACGATGTACCCCTGCTGGCGGGCCTTGAAGTCATAGTGAGTGCCGATGCCGTCGGCGAAGCGGTTCATCAGGTCCTTGACGATCGGGCGGATCAGCCGTTTTTCGGTGATGACGATGAAGTCATCCCCGCCGATGTGGCCGATGAAGTCATTGGGGGTGCCCAGCGTGTCCACCGTCTCGCCCAGCACCATCGCCGTGAAGCGCAGCACCTCATCGCTGGCGACGAAGCCATAGACCTCGCTGAAGGCCTCCAGTCCCTTGATGCCAGCGTAGATGATGCCCCAGTCATCGCGGCGCATCAGGCCGCGCAACTGCTCCTCGATCAGTTTCGAACTGGGCAGGCCAGTGGTCGGATTGGTCAGGCTCTCGTAGGCAGCGCGGGCCATGGAGTTCTTGACCCGCAGTTTCAGTTCCTCGACGTCGAAGGGCTTGGTGATGTAGTCGTCAGCCCCCAACTCCAGGCCGTGAATCTTGTCGGAACGTTCGTCCTTCTGGGTGAGGAAGATGATCGGGATATGCTTGGTACGCAGGTTGCCCCGCAGTTGACGGCAGACCTCGTAGCCGTCAATGTCGGGCAACATGATGTCCAGCACCACGATGTGCGGTAACTGT
Source organism: Anaerolineae bacterium (assembly GCA_034434635.1). Classification (GTDB taxonomy): domain Bacteria; phylum Chloroflexota; class Anaerolineae; order B4-G1; family DUEL01; genus DAOTYX01. The sequence goes on from DAOTYX010000068.1 coordinate 10,523, forward strand.
TGGCGGCACATCTCCAGTGCGTCGCCACCACGGGGCGCCACCGTCACCTCATATCCCTGGCTCTGGAAGTAGATACGCAGCATATTGGAGATGTCGAAGTCGTCCTCTACAACCAGGATCCTGCCTTCACTCATCGCCGCACCTCCCCTGCCGGACCGATCCGGCGTTACCGTACAGAACCATACGTCGCGGCTGCCTTGCGGCGCACCGCTTCGATCTCCTCATCGCTCAAGAGACGGCCGAAGGAATAGAATGGAGCCGGGCGGAAGCCGTGCCGAGCGGCCAGCCCGGCGATCTCGGCAATCTGTGACGGCCGCAGATCTTTGCCCAACGTGTAATCCTCGAACCGGCCCTCCAGAGCCAGCGTGACCGTCTCCGCCATGCAGGCGAAAGTGAGGTGCCGGGGCAGGGTGTAGTCGAAGCGGAAGTTCACCCCACCGGGCATCTCCACCAATCCTCCGTCCACCACCAACACGTCATCCCGTTCCCTGGCCACCCGCGGCGAAACGTCGTGCGGGCGAGCCACGTCACAGACCACCGCGCCGGCCTTCAGGTGCTCCGGGAAGAGGAGCGGACGGCCCGCGCTGGTCGCGCTGAGCACCAGGTCCGCCTCTCGCACCGCCTCCAGTGTCGTGGAGACCATCGGCGGGCTCCCGTCGGCCTGCGTCACCCCTGCCGCCACCTGGCGCAGCCGGTTCTCGTCCCGCCCGACCAGGATGAGCCGCGCCACCTGTGACCCCAGCAGCCGTGCACTGGCCGAGCCGATAGCGCCGCTAGCGCCGATCACGGCCGCGGTGGCCCCTGCTGGCGAGATGCCCAGACGACGTCCCGCCTCCAATAGTGTCTCCAGCACCACTGCGACGGTATAGCTATCGCCTGTGGTGACCGGAATGGTCAGGGTGCGGGCCACCGTCACGCCGCCGTCCCCGACCACGGAGGTGAACGCCCCCAGGCCCAGGATGCGCGCCCCCAACCGCTCCGCCAGCCGTCCGGTCTGGATGATCTTGCGATAGGCCCGCGCTGGCGGCAGGCGCACCATCTGGCGCGCCGTCAGCGGGCAGGCCAGCAGCCAGCCTTCCACCTCCTTGCCCGTTGCCGCCGAGCGCACACCGCTGACCCGCGAGAGCACCAGCGGCGGCCAGAACTCCGACAGGAAATGGATCAGCCCTGTCGGCACGATCCGCGCCAGCCGCGGATACTTGCGGGCCACATCCGCTTTCGGCTCCAGCGGATGGATGATGAAGGCGAAACTCTCCATCCCTTCTGCTCAGCGGCGGCGCTCTGACTAGGTCTCAGGAGGCGGGTAACGCCGCGGGTGGGCCTCCTTTCCCCCTATCTTGTGCAGATCGCACTCCTCGAACGTCACGTTCTTCTCAATCACCCGGCGTTCCTGGGAAGCCACCAGCACCGAGTCGGACTCGATGGTTCGCGCCGGGTAGACGACCATGCCAGAGCCAATGCGACAATGATGGCCCACGCAGCCGCCCAACACCGTCATCTCCGTGGGTTCGAGGCCGTTGGGGGTGGCGATGCGCAGCGGCTTGGGGATGAGATTGAAGTCGGTGAAGGTGCTGCCGGCGCCGATGAAACTGCTGCGGCCCACGCAGGCCAGTTGCAGACAGGTGTTCTGCGCCACCATCGTGTCTTCCATCAACACCGTCTCGAACAGCGCAGCGCGGAAGGGGAGGAAGCAGCGGTCGCTCACCACGCTGAGCATCAACTGGCAGCCGTCGGAGATGGTGACGTTGTTGCCGATGACGCAGACATCAATCGTCACCCCGGGGCCGATGGTGACGTTGTCGCCGATGGTGGTGGGACCGCGAATGATCGCGTCGGGGTCAATCGAGCAGTTCTGGCCGATGCGCACCACAGCCGAGGAAGAGAGCACCTGCTTCTGCTCCAACAACGCCCGGACGAAGAGCCGCAGTTGCAGGCCCACGCTGCGCTCGATCTCCCGGTCCAGCCGCGCCGCGCGGGCGAAGACGCCGAAGATGACGTTGGCCAGCAGGACATGCACCCAGGTCTCGATGGCCAGGAAGGCGCGCGTCGGCACCTGATAGACCAGATCGCCCATCTGGTCCGACATATGGGTGGGCACCTTATAGTAGCCCATCTCCCGCGGTTCGGTGTGCATCACCAGCGGGCGGACGCTTTCTTCCAGCCCGAAGGGGAAGTACCACATATCGGAGACGTAGAGGTCGCCTTCGCGGCGGATGGTGCGCTGGAGCGGCAGGGCGTGTTCGACGATGGCCCGGTCGTCCAGCGGGAAGGCGACGCGGCACGCCTTGCCCAGCCTGCGGGCGGTGGTGATGAAGGTCTCGATGAAGGGTTCGTCGAAGAAGAGGTTCTCGCGGTAGACCAGCGTCTCCACCCGCTCGGGGCCGATCTCGTCGAAGGAGTCCACCTCCCGCTCGACGGTGACATACGGCCCGAGCAGGTCGCGCTGGTGAAGCCAGAGCGGCTTGTTGAGCACCCGCAGGTCGCGTGCTGGCTCATTGAACGGAGAGATAGGTCTCCGGTCACGCAGGATGATCTTTCGCATGCCGCTCAGTCCACCGGTTTCTTGCCGACCTCAATGGTACAGGTGTTGGCGCCTGTAGCGACACAGGCCACCTCGGTGACCTCGAAGTTGCAGCCGCCGCTGACCCAATAGAGCGCTTCCTGGAGGATGCCCACTGCCAGGTGACAGGTCGGGTTGCTGGCTGTGCGTCCCCAGCAGACACCGCAGCGCTCGATGATCCAATAGAAGTGGTCTTCGTCCTCTCCCAGGCGCACCCGGTGATCGGAGAAGCGGTTGAAGACCTCGGCGAAGACCTCGAAGCCGACCCTGAGTTTCATCGTCAACGGCATGACGCGGAAGGCCAGGTCGGCCACGCCGAGCATCGGCCCGAAGTCCTTGATGCCGAAGCGGAAACAGGCCTGACCGGTGCGCAGGGCCAGTCCGCGCCCCCCTCTTGGCCCGTACATTTCATCCAGCGCGGCCACCAGCCGTGACATCTCGTTGAAGGAGAAGCCCATGTCAAAATTGTTGGGCGGGTAGTTGTTGTAGAAATGGCGCATGTTGGTCAGGTTGAGGATGGCGTTGACGCCGTTGCGGCCCATGACCTCCTCCAACGAGAGCAGGAAGATGCGTCCCATCTTGTTGGGGAAGGCGTAGACCGGCTGTTCCGACCCCGACGCAGTCCCTTGTACTGCCATCAACCCCCCTGGTCAGCGATCCAGGAAATCCCGCAATGTACGATGAAACCGTTCCGGTTCGTCCAGCATCGGGAAATGGCCCGACTGTTCAAAGAAGGCCACCTGTGCCAGCGGCACCTTCTGAGTCAGGAGGTCGCCCTGGCGGTGGTCAACGATGCGGTCGTTGTAGCCGTAGATGCCCAGCACCGGGACGCGAATCTCATTCAACCACGGTCGCAGGTCGGTGTGCCGCAACGAGGCGATGCTGTAGTGAAAGGACTGTAGCGTTGTCCGGGAGAGGTCCTGTGAGAACATCGCGTACCACGTGCGCCAGTCCCGTGCCCAGAAAGGGGAGATGAGCCGCACGCCAAGGGGCAACAGGCCGGGCATGTTGTAGGCCAGGGCGGCCAGCGGGCGACGGGCAGCCAGTTTGAGGAGAAGGGCCAATCCGTCGCCGGTGATCGGCGAGCCGACCACGGCGACCTTCTGGACGCGTTCAGGGTGTTTCAGGGTCAGGCTCAGCGAGACCGTCCCTCCCATCGAGTGGCCCATCACCAGCGACCGTTCCAGCCCCAGGCGCTCCATGAACTGGGTGACCATCTCTACGTAGTCTGGGACGCTGAACTCTCCTTTCTTTGCCGACTCGCCGAAGCCCCAAAAATCGAGGGCGTAGGTCTTGTACCGGTCGCTCAGCGCCTCCATCGTGCTGAGCCAGTAGTTCCAGGAACCCATCCAGCAATGAAGCAGGACAACCGGCCGCCCGCGGCCAAAGGCTTCGTAGTGTACAAGTCCGCGGTCAGTGACGATGGAGCTCATTTAGGGTTATGATACCACAATTGGGGGGAAATCAGTGGCCCACGAGCGTTGCATCTGAGTAACAACGGAGTTACCGCCAGGCGTCCGGCGGCTTGTCACTGTGTCCCCTCCCCTTCATCGAGCATTTCCAGGATGGAGTACAACAGTTCCAACAGGACCGCCTTCACGCTCTCCTTGTCGGTCGCCACGCAGGGCAGGACCTTCACGTCGGGGTCAATCTGCAGGACGATGCGCAGGTCATCCGGTTCCCAGGCCTCCGGCATGTCCTGCTTGTTGGCCGCCACGACGTAGGGGGTGGCGGCGTAGGAGCGGAAGGTGTTGAGGATGCTGCGGGCTTCGCGGAAGGTCTCCGGCCGCGTGCTGTCCACCACCACGACGAAGCCCAGCATGCCTTCTGAGAGGATTTCCCACATGAAGTCGAACCGTCGCTGGCCGGGCGTGCCGAAGAGGTAGAGCACCAGATCGTCGTCAACGGTGATCCGCCCGAAATCCATCGCTACGGTCGTCTGTTCCTTGATACGCTCCTCCGGGTTGGTGATCTTGGCCTCGGTGGCGACGACGTCAATCTCGCTGATGCTCTGGATAAACTGGGTCTTGCCTGCGGCGAAAGGGCCGGTTACCACCATCTTCAGCGTCTGCATGGCCTACAACTCCCGGATGCGGTCTATGAGGCGTTGGACGACGTTTCGCTTCACCGCTGGCTTCCTTGTAACGAGGGGCGCCTCGGGACGCGCACTGGGAGTGGGTCGTCTTTCCTCCATTCCTTCAGGTCGCACCAGTTGCACCAACCCGGCCTGGAGCAGGCCGTAGACGATGCGGCGAATCTGGAAATCGCTCATGTTGTTGTACTGGGCGATTTGGCGGATCGTGTTGCGGGGGTTGATGAAGGAGACCACTCGCCACTCCTCAACGGTGAGGTTGATGGTGCGCATACGGGCGTCGGGCCGGTCGGTGAACTGGAGGGCCATGTTCAGGTCGGGCAGTTCCTCCTGCAGCCGCTCCGACTCCTTGAGCCGCCGGCTGCCCTCCATGATGATGTTCTCGAGGTCTATGGGCAGGGTGATGCGGTCCTCTATCGGCAGCAGCGTCGGCTCGAAGCGGAAGGCCCCTTCCGACCAGGCGAAGAGTTTATAGACCGTGTCCAGGTGGTGGTTGCGGACGCTCTGGACGATGTCCTCCTGCGTGACGTAGCCAGCATTGATGAGCAGGGCAGCCAGTTCTTTGTCGTTCTTGATGTCCGACTGAGCGCGGATCGTGCGGGCGGTCTCTTCCGTCACCTTCCCGGCACGGAGGAGGATGGTCGCCAGGCGGTCATCCTGGCCATCGAGGGTGGCGTAGATGAGCTTGCCGCCTTTGAAGCAGAGGCGCGCCTGTGCCTGCTTGGTCTCGATCGTCAGCGTGCCCGTCTTGCGTGCCAGGTTGATGAGATTGAACAGTTGAGTGGTGCTGAAGTCTCGTAGGTTCCCTTTCAATGCCATACGCTACCTGCCTTCCCGACAGACCAGCAGTTGCGCCTGCTATCGCATTTGTTGATTATACCTACTCTTGCCTTTCAAGTCAAACTCACATTCGCAGGTTTGGAGTCGGCGGGCGGCATAGGGATGCCGCCCCTACAGGCATTTGGAAGGTCTTGTTCCGTAGCCAGCGCATCCCCCATGCGCTGGCGGGGCGGCATTGGGATGCCGCCCCTACAGGCATTTGGAAGGTCTTGTTCCGTGGCCAGCGCATCCTATGCGCTGGCACATTCTACACTTCGGCGGGCGGCATTGGGATGCCGCCCCTACAGGCGTTTGGAAGGTCTTGTTCCGTGGCCAGCGCATCCCATGGTGGCCAGCGCATCCCATGCGCTGGCGCATCCTGTGCGTCGGCGGGCGGCATTGGGATGTTGCTCTGCGGCGGTGGGGATGCCACAGCAGGGCGACCCGCCAGTCGCCCCTGCCCGGCTTGAGCATGCGGCGGTCCGAGAGCGACTCTTTCCTAAAACTGCCTCCGCCCCAGGAGGTAGCCCAGCCGGGTTGGCACCCACCCGATCAGCCAGGCCAGGAGGAAGAGGGCTACCAGACCGGCCAGTTGGGCCAGCCCCTGACCGGGGCCGTCGCCCAGGAAGGGCCGAGGTGTGAAAAACCCGCTCACACCCTGACCGGTTATGGTGCGATACTCCTCCAGCCCCACGCCGTTCCAGCCCTGGCCCCAGCGGCCATCAGCGAAGAGCGGCACGGCCAGCAGGCCCCACAGGCCCGCCAGCGCCGTTGTCGCCACCGCCGCCGTCTCGTCGGCTAAGCGCAGCAGGTGGTCCACCAGATAGACCCCCAGCGGCAGCAGCAACCCGGCGACGCCGCCCACCACCAGCGCCGCCCAGGGAGGGATGAAGGGGGCGCCAGCGGAGACGGCGACCAGGCCGGCGGCGGCCCCGCGGGCGACCATCAATGCGTCCCCATGCCCCAGGACCAGGCCGCAGTAGGCCAGGCAGGCGAGCGTGGCCCCGGCGACAGCCACCATCCCGTTCACCGCCGTGCGCGCCGGGTCCAACCCCGCGCCGCTGGCGTGGAACGGCAGGCTGAAGGACCAGCCCAGCCAGCCCACGATCAGGAGCAGTACCCCCAGGTTGGCCAACAAGGGGAAGTGGACAGGCGGCATCTGGGCCGGTTCGCCCCGTGGCGGCTGTCGCCCTGTGGCTACCAACCCACCCAGAGCCACCGTCCCGCCCAGCAGGTAGACCACACCGCTGCCGGCATAGTCCACCAGGCCGTGGCCCAGAGTCACCGTCCGCCCCAGGCTGGCCAGCCAGCCGCCGCCCCAGACCCAGCAGGCGGCCAGCGGAAAGGCGATAGCTCCGGTGAGAAGTCCCATCAGCCCGGCTGCCCAGCCACGCACCCGGCCGCTCAGGCTGAGCATGGGCAGGAGCACCACCGTGATCGCCAGTGGCAGGTAGGTGACGAACAACGCCCGCGCCTGGGGGGTATCGGCTGCGCCGCTCAGCAGGAAGCCCCTCAGCCCGACGACGCCCCAGTACAGGCCAGCCTCTACGCGGTAGCCGGCCAGCAGGGTGAGGCCGTCCAACCCCGGCTGCTCCGAGAGCAGCCCTGCGCCGCCCAGGTGAAAGGCGAAACCCACCGCGAAGTAGCCCAGCGTGGCGATCGCCAGCGCAACAAGCCCCAGTGTCGCTGCCCGCCGGGCGCGTTCTGCCTCCATCCCACCCCAGGCGAGAAGGAAGAAACCTGCCGGGATCAGGTAGCCTATCAGGGCCGGGAGCCAGCTCTCTGTTGTCATGATTGACCTCGTGGGATAAAATAGGGTCCCTGAGTAGTACAAGGTGCGCTATGATGGACCCGACGATCGGCGATGAGTGACGCGCCATTGCGGCTGTTGGCCGACGGCATGCTTGGCCGGCTGGCCCGCTGGCTACGCCTGTTGGGCTATGACACCGCCTACGATGCGGATGCTGACGATCTGGATCTGGCCCGGTGGGCGCGGGCGGAGGGACGGGTGTTGCTCACCCGCGACCGGGCGTTGGCGAGGCGGCGCGGCCTGCGCACGCTGCTGATCACCTCTGAACGGCTGGAGGAACAGGTGCGTCAGGTGCGCCAGGCGCTGGGTCCGCCGCCTTCGCCGATACTCTCCCGCTGTAGCCTGTGTAACCTGCCCCTCGAGCCGGTCTCCCCTGAGGAGATCGCCAGCCGGGTGCCGCCCTACGTGTTGCAGACGCAGGAGCGGTTCAGCCTCTGCCCGGGCTGCGGACGGGTCTACTGGGCCGGCACGCATGTGGCGCACATGCGCCAGCAGATAGCCGGCCAAGAGACGATCCGAACAACCCCGTAGCCGACGCATCCCTATAGCGGCATCGGGATGCCGCCCCTACGGCGTCGGCGGGCGGCATCGGGTGCCGCCCTGCGGTCATTCGGATGGACGCTCAGGCGGTAGGATTGCCCTCTTCTTCCGTGCCCACACTCAGCAGTTTCGCCAGCCCGCGCAGGAACTCGATCGGCACCGGGAAGACGATGGTGGAGTTCTTCTCCACGGCGATCTCGGTGAGGGTCTGCAGGTAGCGCAGCTGCACCGCCGCTGGCACCTTGCCGATCGTCTCGGCGGCCCGGGTCAGCGTCTGCGCCGCTGCGTACTCGCCCTCGGCGTGGATGACCTTGGCCCGCTTTTCGCGCTCCGCCTCAGCCTGCTTGGCCATCGCCCGCTGCATCGTCTGCGGCAGTTCGACGTCCTTGACCTCGACAATGCTGACCTTCACACCCCACGGTTCGGTCTGCTCGTCAATGATCTTCTGCAGCTGATTGTTGATCTTCTCGCGGTGGGCCAGCAGTTCGTCCAACTCCGACTGTCCGATGACGTTGCGCAGCGAGGTCTGCGCGATCTGCCAGGTGGCGCGGCGGTAGTCCTCCACCTGGACGATGGCGCTGTTGGGGTCAACCACCCGGAAGTAGGCCACAGCGTTCACTTTGACCGTGACGTTGTCGTGGGTGATACACTCCTGTGCCGGGATGTCCAGGGTGACCACCCGCAGGTCCACCTTGACCATCCGGTCAATGAACGGGATGATGAGGAAGAGGCCTGGCCCCTTGGCGCCGATCAAACGTCCCAGGCGGAAGATGACCCCGCGCTCGTATTCCTGGACGATCTTGATGGCAGCGGCGGCGATGACGATAAGAAAGAGGATCACCGCGCCAATGACGCAACCTGCAACTGTGAAGATCTCTGGCATGTCTGGCCTCCTTTCCCGGTATATGGCAGTCTACCTGCCCATACCTGATCCCATTATACCCACGACGGGCCGGTGTGCAACTCTCCAAAAAACCCTTGACACTTTCCACGGACTGTGGTATCATGCCGCCTAGCACTCGCCAGTCTAGAGTGCTAAGGCGGTACAATCCATTCCATTCAGTCTTCGCAGGAGGTGGAAGATGGCAGTCAATCTCAAACCGTTGGCCGACCGTGTGGTCATCGAGCCTCAGGAGGAAGAGGTGGCGACCTTCGCTGGCGGACAGCTGATCCTGCCGGACACGGCCAAGGAGAAGCCGCAGCGCGGCACGGTCGTGGCGGTGGGCCCAGGCCGCCTGGACGAGGACGGTGACCGCATCCCGATGGAGGTGCGCGTCGGCAACACGGTCATCTACTCCAAGTACGCCGGCACCACGGTCAAGATGCCTGATGGGAAGGAGTACCTGATCGTCAAGGAAAGCGACATTCTGGCGATTGTCGAGTAGTCAATGACCAATGTACCAGTTTACCAACGTACCAGTTTACTAACGACAGGAGGAGGAACCAATGCCCAAGCAACTGGTCTTCAGTGAAGAAGCACGCCGCGGCTTGAAGCGCGGCATTGACACCCTGGCCAACGCCGTGGTGACGACGCTGGGGCCTAAGGGGCGCAACGTGGCCCTGGATAAGAAGTGGGGCGCTCCCACCATCACCCACGACGGCGTGACCGTGGCCAAGGAGATTGAGTTGAAGGACCCCTTCGAGAACATGGGGGCGCAACTGCTGAAAGAGGCGGCCACCAAGACGAATGACATCGCCGGTGATGGCACCACCACGGCCACCCTGCTGGCCTACATCATCGTCACCGAGGGCATGAAGAACGTGGCCGCGGGCGCGAACCCCATGCTGCTCAAGCGCGGCATTCTGGAGGGAGCCAAGGCAGTGGTCAAGGCCGTGGAGGCCCAGGCCATTGACGTCACCACCAAGGAGGAGATCGCCAACGTCGCCGCCATCTCCGCGCAGGACCGCGAGATCGGCGAGCTGATCGCCGAGGTCATGGACAAGGTGGGCAAGGACGGCGTGGTGACGGTCGAGGAGAGCAAGGGGCTGGAGTTCGAGACCGAGTACGTCGAGGGTATGCAGTTCGACCGCGGTTACATCAGCGCCTACTTCATCACCAACCCCGAGGCCATGGAGGCGGTGATCGAGGAGCCCTACATCCTCATCTACGACAAGAAGATCTCCGCCGCTGAGGACCTCATGCCTATCCTGGAGAAACTGCTGCAGATCGGCAAGCGGGAACTGGTCGTCATTGCCGAGGATGTGGACGGGGCGGCGCTGGCCACGCTGGTGGTCAACAAACTGCGCGGCATGCTCAACTGCCTGGCGGTGAAGGCCCCCGGCTTCGGCGATCGGCGCAAGGCCATGCTGCAGGACATCGCCATCCTCACCGGCGGCCATGTCATCACCGAGGAGGAGGGTCGCAAGCTGGATAGCGCCACCATCGCCGACCTGGGCCGCGCCGACAAGGTCGTCGCCACCAAGGACGACACCACCATCGTCGGTGGCCGCGGCAACGAGGCGCAGATTAAGGGCCGCATCGAGCAGATCAAGATCGAGATCGAGAAGTCTACCTCCGACTACGACAAGGAGAAGTTGCAGGAGCGGCTGGCCAAGCTGGCTGGCGGCGTCGCCATCATCCGCACCGGCGCGGCGACCGAGACGGAACTGAAAGAGAAGAAGCATCGCGTCGAGGACGCCCTGTCGGCGACCCGTGCGGCGGTGGAAGAGGGCATCGTCCCCGGCGGCGGCGTGGCACTGGTGAACGCCATCCCCGCCCTGGCCGACGTCAAGATGACCTACCCTGACGAGCAGACCGGGGTGAACATCCTGCGCACGGCCCTCGAGGCCCCGCTGCGCAAGATCGCCGAGAACGCCGGACAGGATGGCGCGGTGATCCTGGACACGGTGCGCCGCCTGCAGAAGGAGAAGAACAACCCGCGCATCGGCTACGACGTGCTGGCGGGCGAGTTCGTGGACATGGTGGCCCAGGGCATCATTGACCCGGCCAAGGTGACGAAGGGCGCGGTCGAGAACGCCGCCTCTATCGCTGCGATGGTGCTCTCCACCGAGGCGTTGGTCACCGACATCCCCGAGGAGAAGAAAGAGTCCGCCACCCCGCCGATGCCGGAGTACTAGGCTGCGGACCGCGGACCGCTGACTTTGGGTGCCGGATACCCACCAGGGTATCCGGCATCTTCGTTTTTGTTCCGGCGAGCGACATCGGGATGCCGCCCTGCGGTGCACCCCGTAGCCGACGCATCCCTATGCGTCGGCGCATCCCTATGCGGCAGCGGGGCGGCATAGGGATGCCGCCCCTACGGCGTCGGCGGGCGGCGTCGGATGCCACCCTACGGCGTGCCCCCGTAGCCGACGTATCCCTATGCGTCGGCGCATCCCTATGCGTCGGCGCATCCCGACACGTCGGCTGCCTTGCACTCCCCACCACAGAGGGTATAATGACCCCGATCGGAGATGGAGAGGTTGAGGTTCGTCCTGTGCCTGCTGGTTAGCCTGTTGCTGGCCTCCTGCGCCTCCTCCGCAGCGGATGGCCCATCATCCGGTGATGGCCTCCCGCCGCCCGAGGGCACCCCGCCGCCCCAGTCGTTGTTGTTGCCCGGCGAGATGGTCGAGGGGGAACTGGGCGAGGGGGAGACTGACCGATGGGTGTTCGCCGCCGCAGAGGGCAGCCTGGCCACGGTGGAGGTGTGGTTCCGCCCGGCCACCGCTTCCGCGCCTGATGCAGCGCTCCAGGCGATGTTGTTGGCTCCCGACTCCACGCCGCTGGCCCAGGAGACAGGCACGGTGATTCTGCCGCCCTCCATCATCGAACAGGCATTGCCGGAGACAGGCTCCTACCTGCTGCGGTTGGAGGCCAGTTCTGGCGTGCCGGGCCGCTATACCCTCCGTCTCACCCTTTCCGATGAGCGGCTGCTCACCCAACCGGAGGTCTACACCGGCACTCTGCCCGCCGGCCCCCTGGCGCCAGTGTTGGGCAGCGTGGCCAGTTCCGGCGGCTGGGGTTTCCTCTGGCCCAGTCCGTGGCGCGCCATCTCCGGCTGGTACTTTCACGACCCAGAGAACCCGCGTCACGCCGGGCTGGACATCCGCGCGCAGATGCACGATCCCATCACGGCGGTCGCCCCCGGCACGGTCTCCTTCGCCGGCCCCTCCGGCGGCTATGGCAACCTGGTCATCATTGACCACCCCGATGGCTGGCAGTCCTGGTACGCTCATCTCTCCGCTATTGTCGTGGAAAGCGGCCAGGAAGTGGCGCAGGGAGAGATCATCGGCGCAGCGGGCAGCACCGGTTACTCGAGTGGGGCGCATCTCCACTTCGAACTCCATCACCAGGGGGTCCCGCTCGACCCGCTGGTGTACCTGAGGTGACGGATGACGGACGACGGACGACGGACCACGGACCACGGACGACGGACCACGGACGACGGACCACGGACGACGGACCGCGAACTACGAAGTGCAGACGAGATCGTGCAAGAGGCGCTGCGGCGGCAGGCGGCGGGGCTTTCCGCCATGCCACCCGAAAGGGTATCCCTTTCGCCGCCGGAACGACGCGCGGTCCTGGCAGCCGATCGGTTCATCTACTGGCTGGGCCATCACTGGTTAGCCATCGCCAACCTGCTGGCCCTCCTTTACGTTGGCGTGCCTTTCCTCGCTCCGGTGTTGATGCGCGCCGGCCTGGAGCGACCGGCCCGGGCCATCTACGCCTTCTACACCCCGCTCTGCCACCAGTTACCATTCCGCTCGTGGTACCTGTTCGGGGCGCAGCCGACCTATACACAGGCGGAACTGGCGCTTCGGTTTCCTGACGAGCCGCTGTTGCCCCATACCCTCATTGGTGACCCCGTCCTGGGCTACAAGGTGGCCCTCTGTCAGCGGGACACGGCCATCTACGGCGCCATCACCCTGTCCGGGCTGGGTTACGCCTTGCTGCGCCGACGGGTGAAACCCCTGCCGTTTTGGGCCTATGCTCTTTTCGGTGTCCTCCCTATCGCCCTCGACGGCGGGCTGCAGTACGTCTCCTACGTCACTGCGTATTTCTTCCCGCGCCTCGGTTTTCCGACACTGGAGAGCACGCCAGTGCGTCGCGTGATCACCGGCTGTCTCTTCGGCCTGGCGACGGTCTGGATGGCTTACCCTTATGTCGAGGCGGCGTTTGACGACATCCTGAAAGTGTTGGAACAGCGTTTCGAGCAGAAGAGTTCGGCTTAGCACCTGTCTGGATAACCGCAGGACAGGGACGTGCCGACGCGTAGGGATGTGCCGACGCATCGGGATGCGTCGGCTACGGGACAATCGCAGGGCGGCATCCCGATGCCCCGCCCGCCGACGCCGTAGGGGCGGCATCCCAATGCCGCCCGCCGACGCATCGGGATGCGTCGGCTACGGGACAGCGTAGGGTGGCATCCCGATGCCCGCCCGCCGACGCCGCAGGGCGGCATCCGTATGCCGCCCCGCCGACGCATCGGGATGCGTCGGCTACGGGACAATCGCAGGGCGGCATCCCGATGCCCCGCCCGCCGACGCCGTAGGGGCGGCATCCCTATGCCGCCCCGCCGACGCATAGGAGGAAAGTCTATGGCTGAGATCATCCACATCCCCGTTTCCGTCATCGAGCGCTTCATGCGCGATGTCTTCCAGGCCCTCGGCGTGCCGCCGGACGACGCCCGCATCTGTGCCGAGGTGCTCATCGCCTCCGACCTGCGGGGCATCGAGTCCCACGGCGTGGGGCGGCTGAAGTATTACTATGACCGCATCCGCGCTGGCGTGCAGTCCACCCAGACGCACATCGAGGTCATCCACGAGACGGAGACCACCGCCGTGCTCGACGGGCACCACGGCATGGGCCACGTCATCGCCTACCGGGCGATGCGCCTGGCGATGGACAAAGCCCGTCGGTCCGGCCTGGGCGCGGTGGCGGTGCGCAACTCCACCCACTTCGGCATCGCGGGCTACTATCCGCTGATGGCCGCAGCGGAGGGGATGATGGGCTTCACGGTGACCAATGCCCGTCCGGCCATCGCCCCGACCTTCAGCGTCGAGCCGATGCTGGGCACCAACCCCATCGCCTTCGCCGCCCCGTCGGACGGTCCCTTCCCCTTCTGCTTCGACGGCGCCACCTCGATCACCCAGCGTGGCAAGATCGAGGTCGCGGTGCGGGCGGAGAAGCCGATTCCCCCCGGCTGGGTCATTGACGAGCGGGGCCAGCCGCTGACCGACCCGCAGGAGATCATGCGCGGGTTGGACAAGGGCACGGCGGCGCTCCTGCCGCTGGGTGGCGCGGGGGAGGAACTGGCCGGCTACAAGGGCTACAGCCTGGCGGTGATGGTCGAGATTCTCTCTGCCGCGCTGTGCGGCGGGGTCTTTATGAAGGACCTGCTCGGCTTCGCCCCCGACGGCTCCCGTCGCCCCTACATGCTGGGGCACTTCTTCATGGCGATAGATATCGGGCATTTCATCCCGCTGGAGGACTCCCGGCGGATCACGGGGGAGATCATGCGCCAACTCCAGGCTGCGCGCAAGGAGCCGGGCCAGGAGCGCATCTACGTGGCCGTCGAGAAGGAGTACGAAAGCGAGCAACGCGTCCGGAGCGACGGCATCCCGGTCAACCCCAACCTGCGGCGGGAGTTGCAGATCATGCGGGATGAACTGCACCTGGGCGGCTACGAGGCGTATTTCTGAGAGGATACCCGCAAATGGAAACTGAGCACAAACCCGTCCTGGTCGTCCACGGCGGGGCATGGGAGATCCCTGAGGAGGATCATCCGGCCCATCTGGAGGGCTGTCGTCGGGCGGCAGAGGCTGGCTGGGCTGTGCTGCTGGACGGCGGCAGCGCGCTCGACGCTGTCGAGACCGCAGTCCGGCTGATGGAGGACGACCCGACCTTCGACGCTGGCGTGGGCTCCTTCCTGAACGCGGCGGGAGAGGTGGAGTTGGACGCCATCATCATGGAGGGTCGGGATCTCAACCTGGG
>DAOTYX010000069.1:0-6291 GCA_034434635.1 Anaerolineae bacterium
CAGGAGGTCGCCCGGCTGATCAACGAGGTGCGCGCGCAGCATGGCCTGCCGCCGCTGGCTTTCAACGCCACACTGGCGCTCGCCGCCCAGGCCCACGCCGACGATTGCGCCGCGCGTGGCTGGTGCAGCCATACCGGGTCCGACGGCGCGGACATCAAGACGCGCATCCTCCGTGCCGGTTATGTCCCCGCTTCCTGGGCCGAATGCTGGGCGCAGAGCCTCACCCCGCAGGGGGCGGTGGAGATGTGGATGAACGAGACGCCGCCCAATGACCCTCACCGGCGCACGCTGCTCACCGTCTGGCAGACGGAGATCGGCGTAGGCGTGGCCCGCACTGGCTGGGGCTACTACTTCATCGCCGACTTCGGTCGGCCATAGTGGGATTCCAGAAAGACGGGCAGCATTGGAAGCCTGAGCAGTGACCATATAAGGAGGGAGTAAGATGAAACGCATGTGGATAGCCGCTGTGCTTCTCATCACCATGCTCGCGGGTTGCGCGCCTCGGCCATCTCCTACCCCAACTGAGGAAGAACCCGTGACACTGCGGGTGGGCGTGGACTTCATCGTGGATACCCTCAACGTGGCCAGCAGCTGGTACAACTACACCCTTCATGACCTGATCCACGACACCCTGTGGGAGTGGTCGGAGTCCGATATCTACCGCCCCGGCCTGGCCCAGCAGTATGAGGTCTCGGCGGATGGACTGACCTACACCTTTCACCTCCGCCGGGGGGTCACCTTCCACGACGGCACCCCCTTCAACGCGGAGACCGCGGCCTGGACCCTCAACTGGATCAAGGAGCACGAGGTGCCGACGATGATCGGCTACCTGACCCATCTGGAGGAGGCGGTGGCGGTGGACCCCTACACGCTGGAGGTGCACCTCGACGCGCCGGTGGGCAACATGATCACCGAACTGGTCATCTTCGTCTGGATGTTGCCGCCCCATATCTGGCAGGATATGAGCGACGAGCAGATCCTGGGAGAGGGCGACCCCCTGGCCATCGGCACCGGCCCCTTCCGTGTGGTCAACTTCGTGCCCGAGCAGTCCCTCGAACTGGCGGCCAACCCGGATTATTGGGGCGGCGCGCCGCAGATTGACCGGCTGATCTACCAGCAGTACGCCAATATGGACGCGGCGGTGCAGGCGCTGATCGCCGGTGAGGTGGACGTCATCCCCAATGTGCCCCCCACGGCGGTGGATGTGCTGGCGCAGCACGACAACATCACCATCGTGGAGACCCCCTCCCACTCCTTCGACGAACTGATCATCAACTCCCACGAGAACGGCACTCAACCGGCCTGGTTGAACGACCCGGTGGTGCGCCTGGCCATCGCCTACGCGATGGACAAGGAGCAGATCGTCAATGCCGTCTGGTTGGGGCACGCCGAACCGGGTGTGGGCGTGATCTCCCCCTCGATGGGGGAGTGGCGCAACACGGCCATCGAGGACATCCCCTACGACCCCGCCGAAGGTAACCGCTTGCTGGAGGAGGCGGGGTATATGGATAGCGACGGGGATGGTATCCGCGAGACCCCCGACGGCGAGCCGATGGAACTCCGTCTCTACGGCGAGGAAGGGGCCACGCAGGCGCGCACGCTGGAGATCATCTCCAACGGCTTGCGGCAGATCGGCATCAACGCCCCGCCGACGATCATGGACACCGACAGCCTGGTGGCCCTCTACCCGGCCTTCGATTTCGATCTCATCTATTGGGGATGGGGGCAGGACCCCGATCCCGATTTCATCCTCTCCGTCTTCACCTGCGACCAGCGGGAGGAGGGGGGCTGGAACGATAGCGGCTTCTGCGACGAGGAGTATGAGCGGATGTACGCTGAGCAGGCGACCACGACCGATTACAACCGACGGGTGGCGCTGGTGCACGAGATGGAGCAATACCTGTTCGACCAGCGGCCCTACATCGTGCTGGTCTATGAGAACTACATCGGCGCCTACCGCAACGACCGCTTCACCGGCTTCCTGGAGCAGGAAGGTATCCTGTGGAAGAACTCGCTGCTGCAGGTGCGGTCAGTGGAGTGAGCCGGGATGGCACGTCGGGATTACCTGCTCCGCCGGGTGGGCTTCGCTCTGTTGACCCTGGCGGCGGTCTTCATCTCGAACTTCCTGCTCTTCCGCATCCTGCCGGGTGACCCGGCCCGCCTGCTGGTGCATGACCCCCGGCTGGGCCGTCAGGCGCAGGAGCGCATCCGCCGCGCCTTCGGGCTGGACAAGCCGGTCTGGTTCAACTTCGAAGGGAGCACGGTGGAGCCGTTCGCCCTTCCTCTCGACATGCTGGCCGAGCCGGCCGATGATGCGCCGGTCGTGACACAGGTCTCGGCCGGCGCGCGGCTGGAGTACCGCGAGCGCAGCGCCGACGGCCAGTGGGTGGCCGTCTATCAGGCCGACTCTTCTGGTGACATCACGGCGGCGGGCTGGCTGCCGGCCGGCCAGGTGCGGGTGCATGTCAACCCCTTCGACAGCCAGTTCTTCATCTACCTCGCTAACCTCTTCCGGGGGGATATGGGCCTCTCCTTCACCAGCCGCGAGCCGGTCTCCAGGATCCTGGCCGAGCGGGTGGGGCGAACGGTCGTGCTGCTGTTGGGCGGGGAGGTGATCGCGCTCATCCTGGGCTGCGTGCTGGGACTGCTCGCTGCCTGGCGGCGCGGCACCCGGCTGGACGCGGCCATCCTCACCCTGGGGCTGGTCAGTTGGGCCATGCCCACCTTCTGGCTGGGGCTGATCCTGCTCATCCTGGCCCGCGGTCACCTGCCCATCGGGGGGATGACCACCGCTGGCCTGCGCCACGCCAACCTGTGGTCCTACCTGCTGGACGTGGGCCGCCATCTGGCCCTGCCGACGCTGACGATGGCCATCGTCTACATGGGCGAGTACGTGCTGATCATGCGCAGCGCGGTGCTGGAGGTCTTCGCCGAGGACTACATCCTGGTCGCCAAGGCCAAAGGGCTGACGACTTTCCAGATCATCAAGGACCACGCGCTCAAAAACGCGGCCCTGCCACTGGTGACGATCATCGCCATGACCCTGGGGTACACCGTGGGCGGGGCGATTCAGGTGGAGACCGTCTTCTCCTGGCCGGGCGTGGGCCTGCTGATGTACGACGCGGTGACGAAGCGGGACTACCCGGTGCTGCAGGGCTCCTTCCTGTTGCTGGCGGTGAGCGTGATCCTGGCCAACCTGCTGGCCGATGTTCTCTACTCCATTCTTGACCCCCGGGTGAGGCCGGATTAGGGAGGAGCGATGGGCATACCCTTTTGGCGCACCTTCTCCCGTCGTCCGCTGGGGTTGCTGGGGGCGACGATGCTGCTTCTGGCTGCCGCTGCTGCGCTCCTGGCCCCCGTGCTGGCCCCCTATGACCCCTACGCTCATGTCACGGTGCGGCCGGAAGACGTGATGGCCCCGCCGGGGCCGCAACACCTCCTCGGCCAGGACGACGCCGGGCGGGATGTGCTCAGTCTCCTGCTTTACGGCGCGCGCGTCTCGCTGACGGTGGGCTTCGCCGCCTCGCTGATGTCCATGCTCATCGGCACGGTGGTCGGAATGACGGCGGGCTACTTCGGCGGGCGGGTGGGCAGCCTGCTCATGCGCTTCACGGACGTGCTGATGGTCGTCCCCGAACTGCCGCTGATGCTGGTGCTCATCGCCGTGTGGGGGCGCGGCCTGTGGAAGGTGGTGCTGGTCATCGGCCTGCTGGGCTGGACCTATACGGCGCGCCTGGTGCGTTCCCAGGTGCTCTCGATCAAGGAGCGCCCCTACGTGCTGCGGGCAAGGTCCATCGGCGCATCGGCGCTGCGCATCCTGACGCGCCATATCTTCCCCCAGGTCGTGCCGCTCATCCTGGCCGAAGCGGTGCTCGATGTCTCTGCCTCCATCCTGGCCGAATCGTCGCTCAGTTTTCTGGGCCTCGGCGACCCCCTGTTGGTCAGTTGGGGTTCCATGCTCAACTTTGCTTTCGAGCGAGGCGCGATCAGCCGCGGCGCGTGGTGGTACCTGCTGCCGCCAGGTCTGGGCATCGTCTGGGTGACGCTGGGGCTGACCTTCCTGGGCAACACGTTGGAGGAGATCGTCAACCCACGGCTGCGTACCCACCATCTCTTCGATCCCCGCCGCATGGTGGCGCTGCTGGTCGGCGGGGCGGCGGTCAGGCAGGAGTAGGCGGATGGCGCTTTTGGAAGTGGACGATCTGGCGGTGGACTACCTGGCGGACGACGGCACGCCGCTGCATGCGGTCGAGGGCGTGAGTTTCCGGCTGGATGAGGGCCGGTCGCTGGGCCTGGTGGGAGAGAGCGGCTGCGGCAAGACGACGGTGATGCTCAGCCTGCTGCGCCTCCTGCCGGAGGAAGGGCGGATCGTCGCCGGCCGCGTGCTGTTCGATGGTCGGGACCTGCTGCGCTGCAGCGAGGCGCAGATGCGCCGGGTGCGCTGGCGCGACATCGCCATGGTCTTCCAGGGGGCGATGAACGCGCTCAACCCGGTGCGCACGGTCGAAGCGCAGATCGTGGAGGCCCTGCAGCGGCACGGTGTGGTCACCGACCCTCGCGCGGCTGCCCGGCAGGCGGGTGAACTCCTGGAGATGGTCGGCATCTCCCCCGCGCGAGGTCGCCAGTACCCCCACCAGTACAGCGGCGGCATGCGTCAGCGGGCGGTGATCGCGATGGCCCTGGCCTGTCGGCCCCGCCTGCTGATCGCTGACGAGCCGACCACCGCGCTGGACGTGATGATCCAGGCGCAGATCCTCGAACTGCTGGCCCGCCTGCAGCGGGAACTGCGCCTGGCGGTGATCTTCGTCACCCATGACCTGGGGCTGGTGGCGGAGATGTGCGACGATGTGCTGGTCATGTACGGCGGCATAGTGGCGGAATACGCCAGCAGCGACGCCATCTTCAACCAGCCGCAGCATCCTTACACTCAGCGGTTGCTCCAGGCCTTCCCTGACATCGAGCGCCCCGACGCGCCTCTGGTCTCCATCCCCGGTAGCCCACCGCGGCTGGACGACCTGCCGCCAGGCTGTCGCTTCGCGCCGCGCTGCGACTGCGGGACGGAGATCTGTGGACGCGATGTCCCACCGCTGGTGGAATGGGCGCCGGGCCACCGCGTGGCCTGTCACCGGCTGCGCCGGGGGTGAACGGTATGGACGACAGCCCGCCGATTCTACAGGTCGAGAACCTCCGTAAGCACTTCCCACTGCCGCGTGGCTTCTGGGGGACGATCGCCCGGCGCCCGCAGCGGGTGGTCCGCGCGGTGGATGGGGTCAGTTTCACGGTGCGTCGCGGAGAGATCCTGGCCCTGGTGGGGGAATCCGGCTCCGGCAAGACCACGGTGGGGATGAACGTACTGGGGCTACAGACCCCCACCAGCGGGCGGGTGATCCTCCTGGGGCACGATGTGGCCGAGTGGGTGCGCGGGCGTGGGCCGGTGACACAGGAGGGAGCCCGGGCCGGCCTGCTGGCGCTGCGCCGCCGGGCGCAGATGGTCTTTCAGGACCCCTACGAGGCGCTGAACCCGCGTCAGCGGGTCTTCGACATCGTGGCCGAGCCGCTGGAGATTCACGGCCTGACCCGCAGCCGGCAGGAGAAGGTGGAACGAGTGCGCACGGCGCTGGAATCCTGCGGCCTGGCTCCCGCCGAGCACTTCTGGCAGCGCTTCCCAGCCGGCCTCTCTGGCGGTCAGCGTCAGCGGCTGGTCATCGCCAGCGCGTTGGTCCTGGAGCCGCTTCTGCTGGTGGCCGATGAACCGGTCTCCATGCTCGATGTCTCCATCCGCGCCGACATCCTGGGCCTGCTGCGCGGCCTGCGCGCCGAGCGGGGCATCACCATCCTCTACACCACCCACGACCTGGCCACGGCCGGCTACTTCACCGACCGCATGGCGGTGATGTACCTGGGGCGGATCGTCGAGTTGGGGCCCACGGCGGAGGTTCTCGCTCATCCCCGCCACCCCTACACGCGCGCGTTGCTCTCGGTGGTGCCGGCGCCCAACCCGCGTCGCCGTCGGGCGCGTGAGGTCCTGCAGGGGGAGATTCCCAACCCGGCGGATGTGCCGGCCGGCTGTCGCTTCCACCCGCGCTGCCCGATCGCCGTCGCCGAATGCCGCCAGGCCGACCCGGCGCTCCGCACGCTGGCGCCCGGCCATGAGGTGGCCTGTCATCTGGCCTGAGCCGCCGCCGCATAGGGATGCGTCGGCTACGGGGTGATGCCGTGGGGTGGCATCCCGATACCGCCCGCCGCCGCATAGGGATGCGTCGGCTACGGGGTGATGCCGTAGGGCGGCAT
>DAOTYX010000070.1:0-3101 GCA_034434635.1 Anaerolineae bacterium
CAGCGCGCAGGCCCACAGGTCGTCGTGGACGGACTGGGCCAGGCGGTTCTGGGCGAAGCCGGCCATGTAGACCGGCTGGCTCAACGAAGGGGTGACGGTCTGTCGGGCGAAACCGATGCGTAGGGGCATCCTGGCCTCCCTGTCAACCAGCGTCCTCGTCGGCGATGAGTATTCTTCGTCTTTCCATCGTCTCCCGCAGTCTCCTGGCCTCAGCGGGGTAGACGAAGTAGTAGGCGCTGGTTGCCAGCAGGGCAATGCTCCAGAAGCCGCTGGCCAGGATCAGCAGCGTCCGCGTCAGGCCGATGCGGTCGGCGACCCCGCCGAAGGCCAGGATCACCACTGAGGCGAAGGCCCCCTGGACGAACTCGGTCAGGGCCATGGCGGTGCTGCGCAGTTCAGGACGGGTGACGTTCTGCACCATCGGCTGCTTCGAACCTCGCCGCGTCCAGTCCAGGAAGAAGCCCACCAGTACCGAGGTGATGAGGATGCTGACGAAGTCGGTGGCCCGCAGCAGGAGGTAGATCATCGCCGGCAGGGAGATGGCGATGGAGAACTGTGAGACGATGGTCCGCCCGTAACGCGGCCAGCGGGTGTCGGCCCAGTCGCCGGCCAGCCCGCCGACCAGGTTGCCGATCGCCAGGGCGATGACCACCCCGCCGAAGAAGAGCGGCGCATCCGCCTCGGAGAACCCCCGGTCGTCCACCAGCCATGTGACGTAGAAGATGGTGAGCGCGTTGATGGTGGTGAGGAGGAAGCAGCCCTGGATGAAGTTCACCCACACCGTCTTCAGGCGCAGGAGTTCCTTCACGTCGGCCAGCCGGAAGCGGAAGCGGGCCGCGGCCTCCTCGGTGATGACGTCCTCCAATTCCGGCTCCGCCGAGCCGCGCACCGGGTCGCGGATGAGCACGGCGATGAGCAGGCCGGAGAGGATGCTGGCCGCGCCCAGGGAGATGAAGGCCCAGCGCCAGCCCACTTCGGGGATATTGAGCATCTCGCCGAAGGCGAACGCCCCGGCGACGATGCCGAACATGCCAATGGCGCTGATGGTGCCCATCGCCCGACCCCGCCGCTGTGGACCGAAGACGTCGGCCAGCATGCTGAAGGCGGCCGGATAAAGACAGCCCAATCCGATGCAGGCCACGACTCGCACCACCAACAGTTGCCAGTAGTCGGTGACCAGGCCGCACACCAGGGTCCAGATCCCCCACAGGCCGGTGCCGATGACCAGGATCCACTTGCGGTTGAACCGGTCGGCGGCCATGCCCCAGAAGGGGCCGCTGAAAGTCTGGAAGATGATGCGGATGTTGTCAATCACGCTCAGGGCCATGTAGTTGAGGCCCAACGCGGCGCGCACCGCCGGGAAGAGCATCGGCAGGGCCACGTCTTCGGCGCTGTCAATAAAGAAACCGAAGCCCAGGGCCCCCAGCACGCGCGCTTTTTCCCCTCTTGTCTTCTTCACTGCTGGCCTCCTTGGGGAAAGGCAAATCGCTCCCGCAGCCGCTCGTACCCTCGCTGGCAGACGCCCAGCAGGTAGAACTCGCACTTCCACTCTCCGGGGCCACAGAAATGCTCCAGGTCGGCCGGGGTGACGCGCTCGGCCAGCAGCCGCTGCAGGTCCTCCAGGCGGGTCACCTGGCCGGTGCGCAGCCCCAAATGGGCCAGCACCGCGGCGTCCTTGCTGATCTTGTTCTGCCACCCGGTCACGCAGCGCCCCTCCTCCTCCGACCAGTAGGAGCACTGGTAGCAGAAGACGTCGTAGCCGTAGATGGATTCGATCATGAGGTCCGGAGACGGCTCGAGGCGGGCCACCAGTTCGCTGTAGCCAGCGCGGAAGGCTGGAAACTGGAACAGTTCCTCAAAGGCCCCCGCGCAGAGGTGGTGATGGCCCATCAGCCGGATGCGCTGGTTCAGATCCACGGAGAAGATCTGCTCCAGTTGCTGGGGCGACCAGGGTGAAGGCCCGGCAGACTGGTCGAGAGTCGGGCGGACCGGCGCCGGCTGGGCCTCGGGCAGGGGCTCGCTCAGCCCCTGGAATAGCTCCTCCAGGTCGCCGAAGCGCACCAGGCGGAAGGCCTCGGCCATGCGGCCCTCCGGCAGGCCGAAGGCTTTGGCCACCCCGTTGGCCTGTTCCTGGAAGAAGAGGGCCAGCAGCGGGCGCATGTCCCCCTCCATGGACTCGTCCAGCCAGGGCATGCGTCGGCCCCAGGTGCGCAACTGGAGGCGGTACTGGTTGATGGTGTTGCGCATCATCTGACGATGGGCGCAGACCGCCTCGACCTTCCGCTCCATGTACTCGGAGACATCCTCGGCGTGGTTAGCCTCCGGCAGGTGGCGCCCGAAGTACCAGCGCTCACAGACCGAGAACGGCTCCAGCCCCTCGGTGAAGTGCTCCGGGTGGTGCAGGTCGAAGCAGGAGACCCAGAAGGCCTCTTCCACCGCCTGGGCCACACGGACGTGGTCCATGTTCCCCTCGTACATGCCAAAGGGATCGAAGGTGAAGACCGCGTAAGGGCGGTACTTGCGGAACAGGTAGACGAAGCGCTCGCGCAGGGCGACTTCGGAGACATCGGCCAGGCAGTCGGTCTCATAACCCAATTCGACGATCTCGGCGATGCCCAGGATCTCGGCTGCCCGGTGCAGTTCCTCCGTGTTCCGGCGCCGGGTCTCCTCGAGGGTCAGGCCCACGGAGTCCTTGCAGTCGTCGGTTACCCGCACCAGCACCACGTGCCAGCCCTGGTCGGCGAACCTGGCCAGGGTCCCGCCGCAGAAGGCGGCGGCGTCGTCGGCGTGGGGACTGATGACCATTGCGGTGGGCATAGGACCTCCTATCAGATTCCACAATGAAGGGCGCTCGGATGCAAGACTTTGAGCGGCTCGCCGTGTTCAAAGCCTCTCCCCGCCGCGACTTGGCGCGATTTGAGTTCCAGCGCCAGGAGCAGTTCCTCCATACCGGCGGGGGTGAATTGCGCCTGATAGCATCTCACGGCGGAGAGTTTCGTCTCCCAAACCGCTGAGACGTCCACGATGACGTTGGGCTCCCGGGTGTAGTAGAAGGCCACCCCGGCCAGGGAGTGGCCAGAATATGCCGCGTCCACCGCCGG
>DAOTYX010000071.1:0-9198 GCA_034434635.1 Anaerolineae bacterium
ACGACCTCTGTGGAGAACCCACGTACTGACTTCGAGATCAACGCGCTGGGCACGTTCAATGCCCTGGAGGCGGCCCGCCTTTCGGGACGGCGGCCAGTTTTCCTGTACGCCTCGACCAACAAGGTCTATGGTGGGATGGAGGATGTGGGAGTGGTGGAGGAGGCCACCCGCTATCGCTATGACGGGTTGCCGGATGGCGTCCCTGAATCCCGCCCGCTGGACTTCCATTCTCCGTACGGCTGTTCGAAGGGGACAGGCGACCAGTACGTGCGGGATTACGCCCGCATCTACGGCCTGCCGACTGTTGTCTTCCGCCAGTCCTGCATCTACGGGCCGCGCCAGATGGGGGTCGAGGACCAGGGCTGGCTGGCCTGGTTCGTCATCGCCGCGCTGACCGGCCGACCCATCACCATCTACGGGGATGGCAAGCAGGTGCGGGACGTGCTGTTCGTGGACGATCTGCTGGATGCCTACGACGCGGCGGTGGCGCGCATCCAGACGGCGGCCGGACAGGTGTACAACATCGGCGGGGGGCCGGGGCGGACGCTTGCCGTGTGGGCGGAGTTCGGTCCGCTGCTGGAGCAGTTGCTGGGGCGCGCCATCCCGGTGGCCCGAGGAGACTGGCGGCCTGGCGACCAGCGGGTCTATGTCTCCGACATCCGCAAGGCGCAGCGGGAACTCGGCTGGCATCCCCGCGTGGGCGTGGAGGAGGGGGTGCGCCGTCTGGTGGATTGGGTGCAGGAGAATCGGGGGCTGTTTTGAGACGGGGTGACGGGGAGCGCTGATGAAAGTCTTGATCGTCCTCACCTACTACCGCCCTCACACGAGCGGCCTGACCATCTACGCTGAGCGGTTGGCGCGAGGGTTGGCGCGTCGTGGCCATCAGGTCACGGTGATGACCTCCCGCTATGACCCCGCCACTCCGTTGGAGGAAGTGGTGGACGGCGTGCGGGTGGTGCGGGTGCCGGTCGCCTTCCGGGTCAGCAAGGGGGTGATCATGCCCACCTTCGGCTGGCTGGCGACGCGGCTGGTGCTCGCCCACGATGTGGTCAGCCTGCACCTGCCGCAGTTCGACGCCGCAGGTGTGGCTGCCCGCGCCCGGCTGTTCGGCCGCCCCTGCACCCTGACCTACCATTGCGATCTCGACCTGCCGCCCAGCCTGTTCAACCGCGTGGTCAACCGGGTGGTGGACGGGATGAACTGGCTGGCGGGGCTGTTCGCTGACCGCGTCGTGGCCTACACCGAGGACTTTGCCGCGCACTCCCCTTATCTCTCCCGTTTCAAGCGCAAGGTGGTGGTCATCTCCCCGCCGGTCGAGGTGCCCCCGGCGGAGCCGGAGGACGTACGCGCCTTCGCGCGGCGGGTGGGGCTGGACGGGCGTGGCCCGGTGATCGGCATGGCGGCGCGGCTGGCGGCGGAGAAAGGGGTGGAGGTGTTGCTGGAGGCCCTGCCGCGGGTGTTGGAGGTCTGCCCCGACGCGCGCGTGCTCTTCGCCGGGCAGTACCGGAACGTGTTGGGAGAGGAGGCGTATGCTCGCCGGCTGGCCCCGTTGCTAGAGCGGTATCGTGACCGGTGGACCTTTCTGGGGGTGCTGGACCCGCGGGAGATGGCGGCGTTCTATCCCAACCTGGATGTCATCTGCGTGCCCAGTTTGAACTCTACCGAATCTTTTGGGCTGGTGCAGGTGGAGGCGATGTTATGCGGGACGCCGTCGGTGGCCAGCGATCTGCCGGGGGTACGCCAGCCGGTGCGGCAGACGGGGATGGGGGAGGTGGTGCCGGTGGGGGACAGCGGCGCACTGGCGGAGGCCATTCTTCGCGTAGTCAATAATCGCGGGCAATATGCACGTCCGCGAGAAGAGATCGCTGCCCGCTTCAACACCGAACGCACAGCGCAGGAGTATGAGGCGCTGTTCGAGCGACTGCTGGGGAAGACGCAGAGCAGGAAGACAGGGTGATGCGGTGATGGTGCAGGAAGAGGACCGCTTGCCTGAGTGTGCCTATCGCTTTTTCTGGGACATTGACCCCAGCGGGCTGGATGTCGGCCAGTATTCGCGCTATGTCATCGAACGGCTGCTGGAGTACGGCGACCTCCCATCGCTGCGCTGGATGGAGCGTCGTTTCTCGCGCGAGGAGATTGTGGGGGTTTTGAAGATGAGCCGTGCTCTCTCGCGCAAGAGCGCGAACTTCTGGCTGAAGATACTGGGCGTGCCGAGTGAGGAGGTGAGATGCATGTCGAAGGAGTTTCAGCAGAGGTACAGGCAAGTCTGGAACTGGTAAGCCGAACCCCTCTGACAGCCCAGTTCTACCTGGCTGGTGGTACGGCCGCTGCCCTATATCTTGGGCACCGGCGTTCATACGATCTGGATTTCTTTTCGCCCATGCCGTTCGATAAGGATGCTCCCAGACGCTTGTTGGGCCCACTGGGACACCTGATCGTGGAGCAGGAGGACGAGGGCACGTTTCTGGGTGTTCTCAATGGGGTCCGCCTCAGTTTCTTCATCTACCCGTATCGCCTGTTGGCCCCCCTGGCGCTGTTTGGTGCGGTGCAGATAGTGGCGCTCGAGGATCTCGCGGTGATGAAGCTGGACGCGATTGCCAGCAGGGGTAAGAAGCGAGACTTCATTGACCTGTACTTCTTGTGTCAGGACTTCCTCGCGTTGCGAGAGATGCTTCCACTTGTGCAGCGGAAGTACGAAGGAGTGGAGTACAACTATACCCATCTCCTGAAAAGCCTGGTTTACTTCGAGGATGCCGAGACCGACCCGATGCCAGAGATGCTCAGGCCGGTCTCCTGGTCCGATGTGCAGCGATTCTTCGAGCAAGAGGCTCAGGCGTTGTTCCGACAACTGTGAGCGAAGCGGACGATCTCCTCTGGCGTCACCTGCGCGACCTGCCGGCCTTCCGCGCGCTGCTGCGGGCCGTTGAGGCCCGTTTCTACGCCGATCTCCCCTTCGTCGAGCCGGTGCTGGACCTGGGCTGCGGCGACGGTCACTTCGGCGCCGTGGGCCTGCCTCGTCCCCCGCAGGTGGGCCTGGACCCCTGGGCAGGGCCCCTGGCTGAGGCGCGTCGCCGTGGCGCCTACCGCCTGCTGACGCACGCCGACGGTCGGCGGATGCCCTTCGCCGACGCTGCCTTCGCCACGGTGGTCAGCAACTCCGTCCTGGAGCACATCCCCGATGTGGAGCCGGTGCTGGCCGAAGTGGCGCGCGTCCTGCGCCCCGGCGGCCACTTCTATTTCTGCGTGCCGGGCCCCAATTTCTTGCCTTTCCTGTCTGTGGGCCGCTTCCTGGACCGTGTGCGCTTGCGCTCACTTGGGGATGCCTACCGCGCGCTCTTCAATCGCATCTCCCGCCATCACCACTGCGACGGGGTCGAGGTCTGGCAGGAGCGCCTGGCGGAGGCGGGACTGCAACTGGAGCGCTCCTGGCCTTACTTCTCCCGAAGGGCGCTGGCGGCGCTGGAGTGGGGTCATTACCTGGGGTTGCCTTCCCTTCTGTGCAAGCGGCTGACCGGCCGCTGGGTGCTCTGGCCGTCGCGGGCCAACCTGCGGCTCGTTGAGCGCCTGTTGCGTCCGCTCTACGAAGAGCCCCTCCCCAACGAGGGCGCCTACCTCTTCTTCGTCGCCCACCGCCCCTGATTCCCCCGTCTTCGGGTCTCCGCGTCTCCGCATGCTGCCGCTTGCACAGACAACCTCCCCCTGGTATACTCCGCGCTGTGACCAACGCAGCCGGACATCCCAAACAGAACCGGTGGACAGCCCTTGCCCTCCTCACTGTGGCGCTCCTGCTGGCCTTCGCCGGCCAGTATGTCCTCTCCTACCGGCGCGCGGTGCGGGCGGGGCTGTTGCTCTACGCGACGGCAGCCGGTGAACTGGCGCTCCTGGCCGGATGGCGCGCCTTCCTCTCAGAACGAACTCCGAGATGGATGCGACCCCTCGCACTGGTCGCCTCGGTGGCCCTGGTGGGGTGGGCGACCTATCTGGCCCACTGGCGTGGCTCCCTCTACAGCCTCCTTCCCTGGCTGGCTGGCGTGACCCTGGCGGCGGCGACGTTGTGGCGTCCCCTCCGCCTCCGCCTGGCATGGCGGGAGGTCGCTGGCGTGGCCCTCCTTTTCGCCGTGGCCCTGGTCCTGCGCCTGGTGCGCCTGGCGGACTTTCCCTGGCCAATGTCGGGTGACGAAGGCTCCATGGCGATGGAGGCGCGGCGGGTGTTGAGCGGGCAGTGGCTCAACCCCTTCGGCACCGGCTGGTTTTCCCACCCCAGCCTCTACTTCTACCTGCTGGCCGGCTCGCTACGGCTGTTCGGCTGGAACCTGTTTGCCCTGCGCCTGCCCGCCGCGCTGCTGGGGGCGCTGGGTGTGCCAGCGGTCTACCTCCTGGCCCGGGGCCTGCTTGGACGCCCCACCGCCTGGGTGGCGGCGCTGTTCCTGACGGGGTGGAGCCTTCCCCTGCACATCAGCCGGCTGGCGCTCAACAACAGCGCCGACCCGCTCTTCGCTGCTCTCACGGTCGGCTTGCTGCACCGGGGGTTGGTGCAGGGGCATCGTGGCTACTTCGTCGCCGCCGGCCTCTCGCTGGGGCTGAGCCTCTACTTCTACTTCGGCACACGCCTGCTGGTGGTGCTCGTGGTGCTGATCGCGCTGCTGGGCGGCGGGTGGCGGATGCGCCGCTGCTGGCGTGGACTGGCGAGCATGGCCCTGGTCGCTTTCCTGGTGGTGGCGCCGCTGGGGGTGCACTTCCTCCGCCACCCCGCAGAGTTCGCCTCGCGGGTGGCCGTGGACGGCCTGTTCCAGTCCGGCGAACTGCAGATGGAGCAGGCCGCCACCGGCGCCTCCATCCCTGCGCTGCTGTTGCGTCACCTGGCGCAGGCCAGTCTGGCCTTCATCTACACCACCGACCGGGGCTACTTCTACACCGCGCCGACCCCTATGCTCCACGCCCTGGCCGGCGCGCTGTTCATGCTGGGCCTGCTGTGGGCGCTGTTCCACCTGCGCCAGCGTCGGTTCGTCGCTCTTCTGCTCTGGCTCGCCCTGGTCGTCCTGACCGCGGGCTGGATGGTGCGCACGCCGCCGGGCTACCACCGTTACCTGATCGCCGCCCCGGCGGTCTGCTTACTGGTTGGATGGGGGCTGGTCGCCACGCTGCGGCGGATCTCCCAGGCCCTGCGCCTGCGCCCGAAGGTCTGGCGCGCGGCGGCGCTGCTCGTGGGGGTTTTCCTGGCCGTTGGCGACGTGGGATACTACTTTGGCGTGTACGCCCCTTCGGGTGCTTTTGCCGACCCGCACACCGAGATCGCCGACCGCGCAGCGCGGCTGATGGTGGGGTGGGGCCCGGAGTACCACACCTATTTCCTGGGCACACCGATGATGCCGCTGGGCGGCTTCAACTCCGTCCGTTTCCTGGCCCCCGATGCCGTTTGGGAGGATGTCTTTGGCGAACTGCCTGCCGGCTGGGAGCAGGCGCCGGCGGATGAGGGGCGTGCGTTCATCGTCTTGCCTGAACGGCTGCAGGTTCTGGATGATGTGCAACATCAGTGTCCGAACGGTGAGGAGACGGTGGTGATTGGCCGTCACGGCGAGGTGCTGTTCCACACCTATCGCCTGCCGCCGGGCGCCACCTGTCTGATGGAGGAGGGAGGGACGGAGTGAACCGGCGACGGTGGGACATCGCGCTGCTGCTGACGGCAGGGCTGCTGCTGGCGGTCCTGGCTCAGTTCTACTTCACCTATCGGCGGGAGTTCTACCGGGACGGCATCTTTTTCTACGTTCTGGCCCTGCTGTTCGTCCTCTGGGCCTGGCGACGGGAGCGACGGGCAGGCGTGGCGCGGCAGGCGGCTCCTGCTCCCCCCCATCGGCGGCGCGACCTGCGCAGGCTGTCCATAGCGGTCGGCGCAGGGCTGACGGTGCTGGCTGGCTGGCTGGCGAGCCGCCAGTCGCCGGATCGGGACTTCACCCCGCTGCTCCTTCTCTGGCTGGTCGGCCTGGCTTACTTCATGCTTCCCTTCCTGCTCCCTCTGCCGCCGGGTTGGTGGCGACAGAAGATGGACTGGCTGCGCAACCGCCGGGGCGACCTGGCGCGGCTGGCGTTGCTGCTGGCGGCAGCGCTGGCGGTGCGGGCGGTGGACCTGGCCCATATCCCGCAGAACTTCAGCGGGGACGAGGGGACGCAGGCGCTGGCCGGGTTGAGGTTGCTGGGTCCCCCGCTGGGCAACCCCTTCTCCACCGGCTGGTATAGCGTGCCGACGATGTCCTTCTTCGCCTACGGGCTGAGCATGCGCCTGTTCGGGGCGACGGTGGCCGGGGCGCGGGCGCTCTCTGCGCTCATCGGCACAGCGACCGTGCTGACCACCTTCCTCCTGGCTCGTGAACTGTGGGGGAAGCGAGTGGCCTGGCTGGCAGCGGCGCTGCTGGCCTTTGGCCACTACCATCTGCACTTCAGCCGCCTGGCTTCCAACCAGATCGCCGACCCGCTGTTCATCACGCTGGTGTTGTGGTTGCTGGCGCGTGGGTTGCGCACGGGCCGGCTGGCGAACTTCGTCCTGTCCGGCGCCGTCGTCGGGGCAGCCTGGTACGGCTATTTCGGCGGGCGGCTGGTCCTGCTCGTTCTGGCGGCCTTCGTCGTCTGGCGCGCCCTGGTCGAGCATGGTTTCCTGCGGCGAAACTGGCGTGGGTTGCTGTGGCTGGGGGCTGCCGCTGTGGTCGTGATGGTCCCGCTCCTGTTTCATTATCTGGCTCACCCCGCCGAACTTACTTCACGCTACAACCAGGTGAGCATCTTCGCTTCCGGCTGGCTGGCGCGGGAGCAGCAGATCACCGGCCGTTCCGCCCTCAGCCTGCTGTGGCAGCAGTTCTGGAAGTCGGCCACCGCCTTTCACTACACCCTCGACCCCACCTTCTGGTATCACGCCGACATCCCACTCCTGGATGTCGTGAGCGGTGTGCTGATGCTCGTCGGCATGGGCTGGACCGTGGTCCGCTGGCGGGCGCGGGGGAGCGATCTGCTGCTCCTGTGGTTCTGGCTGGCGCTGATCACCGGCTGGGTGATGACCGAGAATCCGCCCAGCAGCCAGCGGATGACCGTCGCCGCGCCGGCGGCGGCGCTGCTGGCGGCTCTGGGCCTCGATGGGTTGCTGGTCGTCGGGCGACAACTGGTCGGGGGACGGCTGGCGCTGTGGTCCACTATCGCCGCCGGGTTGGTTGGGCTGGCTGTGGCGCTGAACCTGGGCTACTATTTCCTTGACTACGCGCCCACCCGCACCTACGGCAATCCCACGGCTGAGGTGTCCGACCGCCTGTGCGACCTGCTGGAGGCGCGTGAAGCGGTACCGCCGGTCTACTTCGACGGCGTTCCGTTCATGTACTGGGATTTCGGCTCCACCGCCTTCCGCCTGCGCCACGTGGTCGGGAGGGATTTCACGCCGGAGGAAGGCATGGGCGGCGTGGACGTGAGCCGCGGGGCGCTGTTCGTGGTGCTGGCGGAGAAGGGGGCGGACCTGCCGATGGTTCAGCAGGCTTTCCCCGGCGGCGCGGTGCAGGAGGTCTTCTCCGATGCCGATGGCCGGCTGTTGTTCACCCTTTACGAACTGCCGCCAGGGCCGTGACCCGGCGGGAACACCTGAAACGCTTCCTTTGCGCTCTTCGTCTCTCTGCGGTGAGCAGGTACAGATCGTATGATCAGTGACAACCAACCCAAAACTGAGATTCGACGCGGTGTAAAGGCCAACGGCCTGGAGACGGCCCTCCTGCTGATGGCCATCCTCCTCATCGGCGCCACTTTTCGCCTCGTTGGACTGCGATGGGGTGAGGGACAGCCCATCCATCCCGATGAGGAGTTCTTGTGCCAGGTGACGGCGGCGGTGGAGTGGCCCGATAGCCTGAGCCTCTACTTCGACACCGCCAACTCGCCGCTGAACCCCTACAACCGCGGCCACACTTTCTACGTCTACGGCACCCTGCCGCTGTTCCTCACCCGTGGGCTGGGTGAGTGGCTCGACCGGGGCTGTACGCCGCCGTACGGCCTGGCGGCGCGTCTGCTGGCGCCGCTGGTGATCGGACGCCCGGTGGAGGATTGCTGGAGCGGGGCCTTCAGCGGGGCTGGCGCGCGAGTGCTGGGCCGCTCGCTGGCCGCGCTGTGTGACCTGGGGGGCCTGCTGTTCATCTTCCTCGCTGGCCGAAGGCTCGGTTCGCGCTGGACCGGTCTCCTGGCAGCGCTGCTCTATGCTCTGAGCGTGCTGCCTATCCAGCAATCTCACTTCTACACCACCGATGCCTACGCCAACTTCTTTGTGGCCGCGACGCTCTACCTGGCCGTGTGTGCGGCGCAGGACGGCGCCTGGTGGGCCTTCGCGCTCTCTGGGGTGACCATCGGCCTGGGGTTGGCCTGCAAGATCAGCGTCTGGCCGCTGGGGCTGTTGGTGGCACTGGCAGGGGTGGTGCAGTGGCAGACGAGGAGAGCGCGGCGGCATTGGGATGCCGCCGCTGCAGGGGCGAGGGATGCCGCTGCTGGAGGGGTGTGGGGACGGGCGGGCGGAAGAGACATCCTCCCTCCCTGGACACCTCTGCTCTTCGTCGTCCTGGCTGGCGTGATCGCGCTGCTCTTCTTCCGCATCGCCCAACCCTACGCCTTCACCGGTCCCGGCTTCTTCGGCTTGCACCTGAACCCACAATGGCTGGCGAACATGGCCGAGGTTCAGCGGCTGATGTCCGGCAAGGTGGACACCTATCCGAACCACCAGTGGACGCAACGTACGCCCTTGCTCTTCCCGTGGGTCAACATGGTCTTCTGGGGGTTGGGCCTTCCTCTGGGCTTGACGGCCTGGGCCGGGTGGGGGTTGGCAGCGGTGGACCTGCTGCGTCGCCTGCTGGGGCGCAGGAGGGCGGCGCCTGCTGGTGAAGGAGCCGTGGCGCAGGGCGAAACGGGACACGCTGCGTCCTGGTGGCGCGGTTCCGTCGGCCTGCTGGTGGTCTGGCTGTGGGGCACGCTCTTCTTCGTGTACCAGGGTGCCCAATGGGTCAAGTCCATCCGCTACCTCCTGCCGGTCTACCCGGCCTTCGCGCTGCTGGCGGCCTGGCTGGTGACGCGGCTGTGGGTGGGATGGCGTGGCCACGGCGTGGAGGGGAGCGTGGGGCGCCCTGTCGCGCGACGGGTGGCCGCTGTGGTGGTGGCGGCGCTGGTGACGGTGGGAGCGTTGCTCTGGGC
>DAOTYX010000072.1:0-14932 GCA_034434635.1 Anaerolineae bacterium
GGATTTAGCAGATGAAGCGGATTCGTCTACAGAAATCCGCTGAATCTGCTCAATCTGCTGACCGATTCCTCGCTTTCCGCACTGTGAACCAGGAACAACACTCAAGAGGGAGACTACCCCCAAATGCGAGTACTCATAAACCACCCTCATGACTCCTCCTGCTCTTCATCATACGTTGCGCGCAGTTCGAGTAGTTTGGGTTGCACCGGAGCCGCGCCGAGGTGCACAAACCTGGTGAGGGTATTTCTGAGGCACGCGCACAGCGTCAAGGTTGAAGGTATAGCGATCACCTTTGGTAAACCACAGGATAACCTCATATCGTCCGGAAAACCGTTTTGAGGCATGGAGGCCATGCCCAAAGTGCCACACCACACGGTTGCGCAGGTGAAGGCCCAGCGAGGAGAAAGTGGGATACAGGACGATGTCGAGAGGGACAATCTCGCTGTTGTCAACGTAGTTGCCAACCTGCCAGCAGATGCTCCCCTGATCATCAAGTACCCGAACACACTCCTCAATGACCTTGCGTTGCTGGGTCAGGTATTCGTCCAACCCCAGGCTCGTCTCATAGGGCTTACCCAGATTGTATGGCGGTGAGGTGACGACCAGTTGTACGAACCTGTCTGGGATACAGGGAAGCAAGTCGAGACAGTCTCCCTCAAAGAGAACCAGGTCTGCTGTCGGGTCGAAGACAGAAGATATCTTCACCCCGTCCATGATTCGTTCCTTACCGCCATCCGAGCAATTCGTACACCTGCACCAGCCCACTGAAGCCGTCGGCGCGCAGGGGGGGCAACGGGCGCGCGGCGACGTGCTCCTGCACCCGCTCGTAGGCTTCCCGACTGAGCAGGATCTGCCCCGCAGCGGCGTTCTCCTGGAGCCGCTTGGCCAGGTTGACACTGGCCCCGATGGCGGTGTAGTTCAACTGCTGCGCCGTGCCCACATTGCCGACGATGGCCTCACCCACAGCAATCCCCACACCGTAGTCCAGCCGCTCTTTGGGAGGGAGGGTCAGGTGGTGCTGCTGGACCGCCTGGCGCACGCGCAGGGCGGCCCGTACCGCGCGCAGGACGTGGTCGGCCTGAGGCAGGGGGGCGTTGAACAGCGCCATCACCGCATCACCCATGAATTTGTCCAGCGTTCCCTCCTCCGCCAGCACGGCATCCGCCGCCAGAGCCAGATAGCGGTTGAGCACATCCACCAACTGCTCGGGGTCGCAGCGTTCGCTGAAGGCGGTGAAGCCGCGGATGTCGGCGAAGAAAATCGTCACCTCCTGCCGTTGACCGCCCAGCATCAGCCGTTCCGGCTCCTCCAGCAGTCGCTGCACCACCGCCGGGGCCACATAACGCTGGAAGGTCTCGCGGATGAAACGCTCCTTCGCCTCCAGCCGTCGCCGCTCGGTCAGGTCATCCACCACCAGCGCGACCCCCGACGGCCCCTCGGCGGGGTCCTTCAGCGGCGAGAGGCTCAGGCTGAGGGTGACCCGGCCCCGATTGGGCAGTTCCGGCTCCACCTCCCAACCGACGATTGGCTCATCCCGCCGGTGCAGCCGTTCGATCAACGAGTCGAGCAGCGGCGTCAGCGCTGGCAGCACCTCACGGTACGGCCGGCCTTCCACCGGTTCGGCTCCCAGTTCGAAGATGACCCGCGCGGCACGGTTGAGCAGCGTGATCGCTGCCTCCCGGTCGGTGGTGAGGACGCCGCTGGGGATGGAGGCGAAGACGTTGTCCATCAGCGCCTTGGCGGCAGTGACGCTCTCGAACAGCCGGGCGTTCTCAATGGCGATCGCCGCCTGGTCTGCAAAGGCAGTGAGCAGGCGCAGGTCATGATCGGAGAAGATGCCGGTACGGATGCGGCTGTCGGCATAGATGGCGCCGATGACCCGATCCCGCCCACGCAGCGGGACGCACAAGATGGAAAGCAGGTTGTAACTGACCACGCTCTCGTGCGCGCTGAAACGCGGGTCGAGTTGCGCGTTGGTGGTGAGCACCGCCTCCCCCTCGCGCGCCACCTGATAGACCACGCCCCGGCTGATGTCGAAAGCAGAATCGGTGATGGTCTCCTGGTCGAGGTTCCGTGCGGCCTGGAACTCCAACTCGCCTGTCTCCTCGTTCCAGAGCATGAGAAACGCCCGCTCCGCCCCCGTCAGGCGGATGATCTGGTCCATCACCCGGTTCAACACCTCCGGCAACTGCAGGGAGGAGTTGATGACACCCGCCACCTCAGCCAGGGCGGCCAACCCGGCGCGCTCGTCGGCCTGAGTGGTCAGCGTCTCCTCGAGCCGGGTCAGGTCGTCGCGCAATCCCCGCAGCCGGGCGAGGAAACCCTCGGCTGAGGGCGCGGGACCTGTCTGCGCCAGACGGGTCAGCAGAGCGATCTGCTCGCTGACCTGCTCCTGCAGGCGCGTGACCTCCTGGAGCGGAGAGGATGTAAGCCCGGCGTCGCTGCTGTCCATCGCCTTTCGATTGTACCACCACTTGGGGACGTCGGCAATGGGATGACCGCCGGGCGAGGCTTCGCCCCTACTTGTGTTTGGCGCCGATTGACGGTATCATAGAGGGCAAGGAGGAACGATGAGCGCTGTAACCTGTGAGGTCACCCCGGTCACTGCCCTGTGGTCCCCCGCTGAGACGCTCAGCCCGCGCGTGCGGCGTCTGCGCGATGAGTACTGGAACTTCTACTATCGGCAGAAAACTAACGAGGTGC
This sequence comes from Anaerolineae bacterium, assembly GCA_034434635.1. Classification (GTDB taxonomy): domain Bacteria; phylum Chloroflexota; class Anaerolineae; order B4-G1; family DUEL01; genus DAOTYX01. Next base: position 2,704 of record DAOTYX010000072.1, read on the forward strand.
GCGCTTACAGCGCCGGCACGCCCTGGGACCACGTCTATTCACCGTGGAACTGGACCAACGTGCCGGAGATGGCGATGTTCCTGGAGGGCGCCAGGGCCTACCTGCTGGCCGACGCTGAGACGGTGGCCCTGCCGCAAGGCTTCTGGGAGGAGCCGCTGGTGGTGCGCCGCGCCCTGTTCTTCAAGCGTGTCCTGGAGGAATACCTGCCGGTGGAGATCTGGGAGGGCGAACTGATCGTCGGGTCGCATTTCTCCACCGCCCTCTCGCGCACCCTCACCCGCGCCGAAGCGCGGGAGTTCAGCCGGCTGGAGGAACGCTTCCTCAAGGCAGAGCAGCGCCTGAACCGTCTGGGGGTGGGGAACTGTGGTGCCGTGCCGGGCCACCTCATCCCCAACTATCCGCGGGTGCTGCGCGAGGGCTTCCGCGCCATCCGCGCTGAAGCAGAGACGGTCGCCGCCGACCCCCAGGCCACGCCACAGCAGCGCGACATGGCCCGCGCCATCGTCATCTGCTGCGACGGCGTGCGCGCGCTGATGGCCCGCTATGCCGCCGAGGCCGAGCGGCAAGCCGCCGCCGCGACCGACCCCGTCCGCCGCGCCGAACTGGAGGAGATCGCCCGCATCTGCCGCCGTGTCCCCTGGGAGCCGGCACAGACCTTCCCCGAAGCCCTCCAGTCCCTCTGGTTCGCCCACATGCTCGTGCTGATCGCCGAATCCTACCCCGGGCCCGGCGTCTCCCCCGGGCGGGTGGACCAGTACCTCTATCCCTATTACGCCGCCGACCTGGAGACGGGTCGCCTCACGCGGGAACAAGCGCGCGAGTGGTTGCAGTGTCTGTGGATCAAGCACAACTACGTCTACGACTACCAGGGCTGGGTGGGCACCAACCAGGGCATCAACTCCTCCTTCGGACAACTGATCACCCTGGGCGGGATGGACGCGACGGGCAGGGATGCCAGCAACGACCTGACCTACCTGATGCTGGACGTGATCGAGGAGATGAACCTCCTGGAACCCAAGCCCAACGTCCGCCTGCACGCCGGGACCCCCGACCGGCTCCTGGAACGGGTGGTAGAGATGATCGCCAACAGCCAGGGCAGCCCCTTCCTGCTCAACTTCGACGAGAACTCCATCGCCGCGCTGCGCTGGGAGGGCCTGCCGGAGGAGATGCTGTGGGACTACGCGCCGGTCGGCTGCCTGGAGAACACCCTGCAGGGGTGCGACCGCTCCGGCACGGTGGACGTCAACCTGAACCTGGCCAAGGCGGTGGAACTGGCCCTGCACGACGGGCGGGACGCGGCCACGGGCGAGCAGGTAGGGCCGCGCACCGGCGACCCGCGCACCTTCGCCACCTTCGAGCAGTTCTTCGCCGCCTTCAAGACGCAACTGAAGGCCATCCTGGAACTGCTGATCGAGGCCAACAACATCGCCGACACCGGGCGGGCGCGGTACGAACCCACCCCCTACCTGAGCGCGCTGGTAGACGGTTGTCTGGAGAGCGGCAGGGACATCGTCGCCGGCGGCGCACGCTACAACTTTATCACCGTGGAGGGGGTCGCCCTGGCCACCGCCGCCGACAGCCTGGCCGCGGTGAAACGGCTGGTCTACGACGAACGGGCAGTGAAGATGGAAGACCTGCTTACAGCGCTGGACGCCAACTTCGAGGGGCACGAGTCACTGCGCCAGACCCTGCTGCACAAGGCCCCCAAGTACGGCAATGACGACCCCGCCAGCGACGAGATCGCCGCCGAGATCAGCCGTTTCTGGACGACGGAGGCCTTCCATTATGTCACTCCGGAGACCGGCAAGCGGTACCGCGGCGGCTACCTGTCGTGGAACTACTGGGTCTCCTACGCCCCCACCACTGCCGCCACGCCCGACGGCCGCCGACGCGGCCAGTTCCTCAGCAATGGCGTCTGCCCGGTCAACGGGGCGGACCGGCAGGGACCGACGGCGGTGATCAGGAGCGTGGGCCACCTGGGGCTGGAGACCGCGCCCAACGGCGCGTCCCACACGATGAGTTTCTCCCCCAGCCTGCTGCGCTCGCCGGAGAACCGCCAGAAACTGGCGGCGCTGCTGCGCGCCTACGGTCGGGTGGGCGGGACCTGCCTGCAGGTCAATGTGGTGAACCCTGACACGCTGCGCGCTGCCCAGCGCGACCCCGACACCTACCGCAACCTGCTGGTGCGCGTCACCGGCTACAACGCCTACTTCGTGATGCTGGGCAAGGAGATCCAGGACGAGATCATCGCCCGCGAGAGCCACGCGCTGTAGGGTCAGGAGACAACTACCCGCGCGTCCACCGCCGCTGCGCCGCGCTCGAAGAGAAACAGCGGGTTGATGTCCAACTCGGCGATGTGCGGGTTCTCCACCAGCAGCCGGGAGAGGGCCAGCAACGCCTGGATCAGCGCCTCACGGTCAGCCGGTGGGCGGCCGCGCACGCCAGCCAGCAGCCGGTGCCCGCGCACTTCCTCCACCATCTCCTCGGCGTCCGCGCGGGTGAGCGGGGCCACGCGGAAGGCGACATCGTCGAACACCTCGACGTGGATACCGCCCAGGCCGAACATCACCACCGGCCCGAAGGAGGGGTCGCGCTTGCCGCCCAGGATGACCTCGATCCCATCGGTGATCATCGGCTGCACCATCAACGCGCCGGATGGGAAGCGAGAGAGCATCGTCTGGGCCGCCCGGCGCACGTCCGCCGCGTCAGCCAGACCCAGGGCCACCCCGCCCACATCCGACTTGTGCAAGGCCTGGGTGGAGAGCACCTTCAGCGCCACCGGATAGCCCAGGCGGTTCGCCGCCTCCGCGGCTTCATCGGCGTCGGCGGCGACCTCCCAGGGGGTCACCGGGATGCCGTAGCCGCGGCAGAGCGCCAGGGCCTGCTCGGCGGTCATCACCCCTGCCGACGATGGCCTTGATCCCTCTGCGACGGAGCCTATGCTTTCCCAACCACCACGTCCGCCGTGGCGGGCCAGCCAGCGCTGACGGTCGCGCGAGGCAGCCAGGCCACACAGGGCGTCCTCGATCTCGGTGAAGACCGGCATCCCCAGGTCGCGGTAGAGATTGAGGGCGTCTCCCCCTTCGCCGTAGGCGCAGAAGGCCACCGGTCGCCCCGTCTCGCGGACGATCTGCTCCACCCGCCGCGCCATCTTCTGCACCCCCTCCGTCTCCGTCAGGCTGTAAGTGTTGATCAGCAGGACGGCGTCCGGCGCCAACGCGCGAAGACACTGTTCGGCGATCTGCGCGTACAGGTCGAAATCGAAGATCACCCCCAGGTCGAGTGGGTTGGTCAGGGCGATGACGTCCGCCCGGAAGAGCGCCCGCACCGTCTCGCGGAAGGAGTCCGGCAGGGCGGCCAGGCGGAAGCCGTACCGCTCGGCCACGTCGGCGGCGAAGACGGCGTGGCCGCCCGAGCGGGAGATGATCACCAGGTCGTCGCCAGTCACCGGCGGCAGGGCCAGCCCCTGAGCCATCGCCACGCCATCGCGGAAGCCCTCGGCGCGCAGGATGCCCGCCTGACGGAAGGCCGCGCTGACGATGTGGTCATCGTTGGCCAACGCTGCGGTGTGCGAGAGGGCGATGGTCTGACTGGCCTGTCCCCGGTTGGCCTTCTGCACGATGAGCGGCCTGGTCGTCGAGCGGGCCAGGTCCATCAGCCGCCTCCCGTCGCCGATGGACTCCAGGTAGAGGCAGATCATCTCCGTGCCGGGGTCCTGCAGCAGGTAGCCCAGGTAATCCGCCTCGTCCAGGTCGGCCTTGTTGCCGATGCTGACCGCCTTGTTGACCCCCACCCCGGCGCGGCTGAGCCAACTGAGGTAGGTGATGGAGACCCCGCCGCTCTGCGCCACGACCGAGGCCGGGCCCAGGCGGAGGGAGTCGGGGGAGATGACCGGAAAGGGGAGACACACGCCGGCCTCCAGGTTGACGACGCTGATGCAGTTCGGCCCGACGACGCGGATGCCCCAGCGGCAGGCCACCTCCATCAGTCGTTCCTCCAACTGGCGGCCTTCGTCGGAGTACTCGCTGAAGCCACCCGACTCCACCACCGCGCGGAGGATGGACTTCCGTCCGCAGGTCTCCAACAGGTCGGGCACCAGGTGGGCCGGGGTGAGGATGACCGCCAGGTCCAGACCATCAGGCACCTGCTCGAGCGAGGACAGGATAGGCACGCCGCAGAACTCGCCCGGCTGACGGCCCACGGCGTAGAGGTCGCCCCGGTAGCCGAAGGTGAGCAGGTTGCGGATGATGCCGCGAGCCAGGTTATCAGGTTTCTCGGAAACGCCGATGACGACGATGCTCTGAGGGTAGAAGATGCGGTGCATAGGGGATCTCTCGCCTCCTGGTGAGTGTCGGGCGGACCTCCCGCAGGTAGGGCCACCGGCGGGAGGTGTCATCCAGTAGATGGTCGTTGCCAGCGGCAGGGGCCGCGGTGAGCGCGGTAGGGCAGGACGACATGGAAGGTGCTGCCAGGGCAGCGCCGCTCGTCGTATCCTTCACTCTCTGCCCAGATACAGCCGCCGTGGCCTTCGATCACACCACGGGCAATGGGCAGCCCCAGACCAGGCCCGGCCCCTTTGAACTTGTATTCCCCCGAGGAGTGCAGGCTGATGCTGCCAGCGCGATAGAACTTCTCGAAGATGAGGTCCAGGTCAGCCCGGCTGATGCCGATACCGGTGTCGGCCACCGTCACCTCGAAGTGGTCATCGTCCAGCGGCTGCGCCCGGATGATGATACGTCCCCCATCCGGCGTGAACTTGATGGCGTTGGAGACCAGGTTGCTGAAGGCCTGGCACAGCCGCTCGATGTCAGCCTGGATCGCGGGGATGCTCTCCAACCCTTCGGTGGTCAGGATGATGTTTCGTTCTTCCAACGCCGCGCTCCATGGCTCGACCGCCAGGCGTATCGTCAGCGACAGGCTGGTGGGCACGAAGTGGAGGTCCAGCCCTTCCGTCTCGATCCGCGAGGCGTCCAGCATGGCGTTGATGATGTTCTCCAGCCGTCGGGCGGGGCGGTCAATGTTGGCGGAGATGCGCTGCACCTGTTCGTTGGAGAGTGTGCCGCTTTCTGCCAGATCGCGCAACACATCCACGTAGCCACGCACCTGCGTCAGTGGGGTACGCAGTTCGTGCGAGGCGATGGTCAGGAAGTCCGTCTTGGCCCGATCCATCCTCTCCAGGCGCTCGTAGGCCGTGCGCAGCGTCTCGTTCAGGCGGGTGATGCGGGCGTTGAGCGCCTGCAACCCCTCGAACAGGCGGGCGTTCTGGAGCGCCACGGCAGTCTGGTTGGCCATAGTCATCATGAACTCCACCGCGGGCGGCTCATAGGGCTCCCCGCCCTTCTGGGGACCGAAGGCCAGCAGGCCGATCAACCCGTCCTGGGAACGGATGGGCAGGAAGATCTCCATCCCCAGCGCCTGGAGCCACTCTCGCTCGCGCGTCGCCGCCTCGCGCAGTACCGGGTGATGCTCCACCTCGTACTGGAAGAGAGGCCCGGTCTGCTCTCTCAGACGGGAAAGGACCGGACTGATCGGCTCCAGTTCCAGGGACTCGACAGGCACGTCGCCCAGGCCAGGGACCGGCTGCAGGAGCAGCCCGCCGCGTTCCGTCTCGGTGGCGACCAGCAGCGCCCCTTGCCGGATCCCCAAGACCTCCGCCGCAGTGCCTATCGCCACGGTCGCCAGTTGCTCCAGGTCGAGCAGGGTGCCGATGGTCTGGCTATAGTCGCGCAGGGCCTGCGCCGGGTCGAAGCCCACGCCGCGCATCAACCGATTGACCAGCCGCTCGAGCAGACGGTAGAGAGGGAGGTAGACCAGCGCCGCCACGCAGGCCAGCGCCCACACCAGCGCCACACGCGGCACCGAACGGGGCAGGCGCTCGTTCAGCGTCTCCGCACCCCAGACGATGCCGGTCAGAAAAGCGGCAGTGACCCCTGCCAGCAGCAGGAAACGCAGAATGGAACGCAGGCTGGCCTTGACGTTGGGCAGCCACATGCTGAGGACGCCGTGGACAAGGGCCACCGCGCCGATGAAGTGCAGCAACGGCCCCACACCGCGCAGCGGACCAACGGGCTGGAGCGAGATTGCCTGCCCGCCCAGCAGGGGGACGAAAGCCATCAGCCAGTAGAGGACGCGATTGCGGGTCAACGCCAACCGGCTACGTCTCCACCCCACGATCGCCAGGATGATCAGAGCAAGGCTCAGAAGGCACCATCCTCCCAGCGCCACCTCGAGGAAAGGTATCGTCGGAAGCGGGCGGAAACGGAGCACCAACGCGGCCAAGAAGAGGATGCCCCCCCACGTCCCGCCAGCAGTAGCGAGGATGGAGAGGACAGGCAACTCCAGGAACGCGCAGAAGAGCACGGCCAGGGCCACCGTCATGCCTGTGGCAAAGACGGGGATGAGCATGTCCGCCGTGTCCGTCACGATAGGGAGGAACACCACCTGCAGGTCCGCCAGGGTGACGGCGGCACCCCACAACAGGGTCAACCCGAGGTAGGCAAGGGCTACCTTTCTGCTCCTCTCCTGCCGCTGACGGAAGAGCAGGATCAGCAGCAGGATGAGATGAGACAGGGCAACGCCACTTCCGACGATAGCGATGTAGGGCCAGGCGATAGGCATGCTGTTACCGCACTACGCAGCGTAGGTGTAGAATCCCCGCCCGCTCTTGCGTCCCAGATGGCCCGCGGCCACCATGCGCTTCAGCAGTGGACAGGGGCGATACTTGTCGTCCCCCAGGCCTTCGTGCAACACTTCCATAATATTGAGCACGACGTCCAGCCCGATCAGGTCGGCCAGTTCCAGTGGGCCCATCGGGTGGTTCATCCCCAATCTCATCACCGCGTCAATCGCCTCGGCGGTGCCCACGCCCTCCATCAGCGCGTAGATCGCCTCGTTGATCATCGGACAGAGGATACGGTTGGAGATGAAGCCAGGATAGTCCTGCGCCTCCACAGGGGTCTTCCCCAGCCGCTCCGCCAGCGCGACCACCGCAGTGGCGGTCTCATCGGAGGTGACCAGACCGCGGATGACCTCAACCAGCCGCATCAGCGGCACGGGGTTCATGAAATGCATGCCGATGACCTTCTCGGGCCGCCGGGTGGCTGCACCCAGAGCGGTGATGGAAATGGAGGAGGTATTGCTGGACAGGATGACTTCCGGGCGGGTCAGTTCGTCGAGGCGGGCGAAGATCTCCCGCTTGATCTCCAGCCGCTCCACCGCCGCCTCGATGACGAAGTCGGCGCTGGCAGCCGCTTCCAGGTCAGTGGCAGTGGCAATGTTCGTCAGCGCCGCCTGGCGCTGCTCGTCGCTCAGGCGGCCCTTTTCATGGAGCCGGTCCACCGACTGGCGGATGTTCGCCAGCGCCCGCTCCAACTGCTGGGGAATGATGTCCACCAGCGTGACATGATAGCCGGTGACCGCGCAGACCTGGGCGATGCCATTGCCCATCGTCCCCGCCCCGATCACCGCGATTCGCTCAGTGTTCATGGGTGTTCACCTCTCAATTGCGGACGACAGACGATAGACGACAGACCACAGACCACAGACCACACAGCATGGAGGTCATCTCACACTTCCAAGCCTCCAACTTCTAACCTCCTACCCCTCCACCTCCACCGCCATTGCCACCGCTTCGCCGCCGCCCAGGCAGAGGGTCGCCAGGCCACGGGTCAGGCCGCGCTGGCGCAGGGCGTAGATGAGAGTGACCAGGATGCGCGCGCCGGAACAGCCGATGGGGTGGCCCAGCGCGATGGCTCCGCCGTTGACGTTGACCCGCTCCCACGGCAGGTCCAATGCCTTACCGTCGGCCACCGTCTGGGCAGCGAAGGCCTCGTTGACTTCGAAGAGGTCATAATCCGCCACCGTCGTCCCGGTCTTCTCCAAGAGTCGGCGCACGGCGAAGATGGGGGCGGTGAAGATCCTGAGCGGCTCCACCGCCGCCTGAGCGTAGGCGACCACGCGGGCCAGCGGACGCAGGCCCAGCGCGCGGGCTCGCTCACGGCTCATCACCACCACCGCCGCCGCGCCATCGGTGATGCCCGGCGAGTTGCCCGCCGTGACGATGCCGTCTGCCTGGAAGGCCGGCTTCAGGCGGGCCAGCGCCTCCAGCGTCGTGTCCCGCCGTGGGCATTCGTCGGTGTCGAAAACCAGCGCCGGCCCCTTGCGTTGCGGAATCTCCACCGGGACAATCTCGTCCTTGAAGCGGCCCTCGTCAATGGCGGCGATAGCCTTCATGTGGCTATGGTAGGCGTACTCATCCAGTTCCTGGCGGGTGAGGCCGTACTCGCGGGCGATCCACTCGGCGGAGTTGCCCATGTGCTGGTTCTCGAAGGCGCACCACAGGCCGTCATAGACCACCGCGTCCACCAGTTTGCCATCCCCCAGGCGGTAGCCGAAGCGGGCCTGCGACAGCAGGTAGGGGGCGTTGTTCATGCTCTCCATCCCGCCAGCGACGAAGGTGTCGCCGTCGCCGACGGCAATCATCGCCGCCGCCAGCATGACCGCCTTCAGCCCAGAGCCGCAGATCTTGTTGACCGTCGTCGCGCCGACGGTGGGGGGCAGACCGGCCTTGATGGCCGCCTGGCGGGCGGGAGCCTGCCCCAACCCCGCCTGGACCACGTTGCCCATCAGCACCTCGTCCACCGTGACGGGGTCTATCCCCGCCCGCGCCACAGCGGCCCGAATCGCCACCGCCCCCAATTCGGGCGCAGAGAAGGGGAGCAGCGCCCCCTGGAAGCGACCGATAGGTGTACGAGCAGCAGAGACGATGACAGCCTCACGAGGGTTTTCGGACATCTGTGTTCCTCCCTTTTGGACTGCGGCGCCTTTGGACTGCGGCGACGTGTCGCCGCTTTCAAAGCGCCTTTGGATTGTGGCGACGTGTCGCCGCTCTCAAAGCGCCTTTGGATTGCGGCGACGTGTCGCCGCTCTCAAAGCGCCGACTCCGTCGGCGCACTCCAAATGGCCCAACATCATCTCACCGGTCAAACAGCGGCCGCAGCCGCGCGTAGGTCTGCTCCAGCCACTCCGGGATGACCCGCGTCTGGCCGATGGCGGTCATGTAGTTGCTGTCCCCGCTCCAGCGGGGGACGACGTGCAGATGGACGTGGCCGACCACCCCTGCCCCTGCCGCCTCGCCGATGTTCACGCCCACGTTGAAGCCCTGCGGGTTGTAGGCCTCGCGCAGCACAGAGAGGCTCCGCTGCACCAGGAGCATCAGTTCCGTCGCTGTGGGGGTGTCGAGCGCCTCCAACGTCGGCACGTGGGCGTAAGGCACAACCATCAGGTGGCCGTTGTTATAGGGGAAGCGGTTGAGGATAACGTAGCACAAGGCTCCCCGGTGCAAGATGTGGGCTTCGGCGTCCTCCGCCGTCGGCTTAAGGCAGAAAAGGCATTCTTCGGGCAATGGTTCCTCTCCGCGCAGATACGGCAACCGCCAGGGGGTCCACAGGTAACTCATGGCCTCTGATTGTACACCGAATCGGCACGGAGGGCAATCTGACAGACGACAGACGACAGACGACGGACGACGGACGATGGACAACGGACGACGGCGCCCAGCCGGCATTGACCTCCGCGCCAAAATCCGTTATACTCCGCCGCCAGGAGGCACTTATGTCACTGCGAGAGCATATCCAGCGGCTGGACGCGCGCGGAGAACTGCTGCACGTCAGTGAGCCGGTCTCCACAACCTACGAGATCGCCGGTATCCTGAAGAAACTGGAGCCGACCCCGGTGTTGTTCGAGCGGGTGCGCGGTTCGCCGTTCCGCGTCATCGGCAACCTGTTCTGTACCAAGGCCGCCTTCGCCGCCTACTTCGGCCTCAGTCCCCGCGACCTCATCCCCACCCTGGCCCGGGCAGTGGACGAACGCTCCCCCGGCCTCATCGTCGAGAGCGCACCGTGCCAGGAGGTGGTCAACCTGGAGCCCGACCTGGAGGCGCTGCCCATTCTCACCCACTGTGCAGGGGACGGCGGCCCGTACATCTCCTCCGGCGTCTTCCTCGCCCGCCACCCGGTCTGGGGGCAGAACGCCGACTTTCACCGCTGCATGCGGCTGTCGAAAACGGAGATGGCCGTGCGCGTGGTGCGCGGGCGGGATTTCGACCGCTTCCTTCAGGACCTGGGGGCAGTGGATGTGGCGATCTGCATCGGCAACTCACCCAACGTGCTGGCCGCGGCGGCCACGTCGCTGGAAACCGGGGTGGATGAACTGGAGATCGCCAACGCCCTCGAGCCGCTCACGCTCGTGCGCGCCCGCACGGTGGACGTGCTCATCCCGGCGGAGGCGGAGTTCGTCCTGGAGGGCACCGTCTACCGCGACCGCCGCCACGCGGAGGGGCCGTTCGTTGACCTGACCGGCACCTACGACGTCGTACGCCAGGAACCGGTGCTGGTGGTCAAGGCGATCACCCATCGCCGGGACGCCCTCTGGCAGGCCCTCCTGCCCGGCGGCCTGGAGCACCGGCTGCTTATGGGTATGCCGCGCGAACCTACCATCTTCCGTGAGGTCAACCGGGTCGTGCGCTGCCTGGACGTGAACGTCAGCCCCGGCGGGTGTTCCTGGCTGCACGCCATCGTCCAGATTGACAAGCAGTCCGAAGAGGACGGCAAGCGGGCTATCGCCGCCGCCTTCGCCGGCCACCGCTCCTGTAAGCACGTCTTCGTGGTAGATAAGGACGTTGACATCTACGACCCGCTGGCCGTGGAATGGGCGATGGCCACTCGCTTCCAGGGAGATGTGGACCTGGTGATGCTCGAGCGCGCCCCGGGCTCCAGCCTCGACCCCAGCGCAGAGCCGGAGACAAACCGCACCACCCGGCTGGGCTTCGACCTGACCCGCCCGCTGACGGCGACGGGCAAGAGTTTCGACCTCGCCACCTTCCCGGAGGTGGACCTGGCGCGGTTCGTGCGCCGCTGATCTGCTATGGAACTGACCCCTGAAGAACAGGCCATGCTGGCCGGTGAGGGCGGCCCGGCGACGCGCAAGGCGATGCAGATTCTGGTCGCCCTGGGCACCATCTACGGTGCGCAACGGATGGTACCGGTGACCTCGGTGCAGGTCTCCGGGGTGAGTTACGACAACCTGGGCCAGGCCGGCCTGGAGTTCCTGACCGAGATGGCCACAGGCGGCGGCAGGGCGCGTGCGCTGGCCACGCTCAACCCGGCCGGGGTGGACGTGGAGGAGCCGCAGCCGCTGGGCATCGGCGACCCCTTCCTCACCAATCAGCGGCGGGTCCTGGAGGCCTACACCCGCATGGGCATCCTGTCCACCTGCACATGCACCCCTTACCTGGTGGGCAACCTGCCCCACTTTGGTGAGTCCATCGCCTGGGCGGAGAGCAGCGCTGTCTGCATGGCCAACGCGGTGCTGGGAGCGCGCACCAACCGCGAGGGCGGCCCCGGCGCCCTGGCTGCCGCGCTGACGGGCCGCACGCCAGCCTACGGCTACCATCTGGACGAGGCCCGCGAGCCGACACTCACCGTCCTGGTGCGGGCGCGCCTGGCAGGGACAAGCGACTTCGGCGCGCTGGGCAAGGTCATTGGCGAGCATCTGGCGCGCCGGCCCGAACGCCCTGTCCCCTACATCCGCGGCCCGGAGTCCGCCTCGCTCGAGGAACTCAAGTCCCTCTGCGCCAGCGTCGCCACCTACGGCAGCGTGGCACTCTTTCATATCGAGGGGATCACGCCGGAGGCGGACTGTATGACCCCGCCGAAGGAGACGCTCACCATCGGGCCAGAGGACCTGGCGCGGGCGAGATCGGCGCTGAGCGACGCCGCGCCAGGAGAGGTGGACTTCGTCAACCTGGGCTGCCCGCACCTCTCGCTGCGGGAGATCGCCCATCTGGCCGACCTCCTGCGCGGCCGGCGGGTGCGCAAGGAGTTCTGGATCACCACCGCCCGACCCACGAAGCAGATGGCCGAGCGGATGGGGTACGCGCAGACCATCACAGCCAGCGGCGCAAAGTTCGCCGTGGATACCTGCTGCGTCGTCGCCCCCATCCGTGGCCGCTTTACCGGCCTGGCCACCGACAGCGCCAAGGCCTGCGCCTACGCCCGCGCCCGTCACGGCCTGAAAACCCGCCTTCTGCCCTTCGAGGCAGTCGTGGAGGAGGCGCTGCGGTGAGGCTACAGGGACGCTCCATCTGCCCTGGCCGCGCCGGAGGAGAGGCGCTGGTCACACACATGCCCATCTCGTTCTACGGCGGGGTGGACCCCGAGAGCGGGGTGGT
>DAOTYX010000073.1:0-5369 GCA_034434635.1 Anaerolineae bacterium
GAAGTCGGCGCCACCCAGACCCGCGCCTACGAGATGGCCCAGGGGCTGGTCCGCGCTGGCCATCAGGTCACCATGCTGACCGAGGTTCCCAACCACCCCGAGGGGGTCATCCGCCCGGAGTACCATGGCCGCTTCTGGGTGCGGGAGGAACTCGACGGCATCACTGTCATCCGCGTCTGGGTCTGGACCTCGCCCGTCAAGACCATGCGCACCCGCCTGGCCTTCTACCTCTCGTACATGCTGAACGCGACCCTGGCCGGCCTGATCCTGGCCCGTAGGCGCTACGACCTCCTCTACGCCACCTCCCCGCCGCTCTTCGTCGGTGGGACGGCGCTGGCCCTTTCCTATCTGCGGCGTATCCCTATGGTCTTCGAGGTACGCGACCTCTGGCCAGAATCGGCGGTGGCGCTGGGAGAACTGAGGAATCCGCGCTTCATCCGCTGGGCGACCTGGCTGGAGGAGCGCTGCTACGCCCGCGCCCGGCGTATCGTCGTGGTCACCACCAGCATCCGTGACCATCTGGCCGCCCGCGGCTACGCAGACAAACTGGCGCTGATCCCCAACGGCGCCAATACCGATCTGTTCCGCTATGACGAGGCCGCCGGTCGCGCTCTGCGGGAGCAAATGGGGCTGGGTGAGCGATTCGTCGCCCTGTACGCTGGCATCCACGGCGTGGCCCAGGGGCTGGAGACCGTGCTTGAAGCGGCGCGGCTGCTGCCCGAGATCCACTTCCTCTTCGTCGGCGCCGGGCCGTGTAAGGCAGACCTCCTTCGCCTGAAAGGAGAAATGGGGCTGACAAACGTGACGATGGTCGACGCTCAGCCGCGTGAGCGAATGCCGGCCTTCTTCTCAGCCGCCGACGTGACCCTGGTGCCGCTGCGGCGGGCAGAGGTCTTCCAGGGGGCATTGCCCTCCAAGATATTCGACGCCTGGGCCTGCTCCTGTCCTGTTGTGCTGGGTGTCGCGGGGGAGGCGCGGGCAGTGTTGGAGGAGGCGCAGGGCGGCGTCTTCGTGGAACCGGAGTCGCCGGCTCACCTGGCTTCTGCGCTCCGCGATCTATCCGCTGACCGTCCCCGGTGCCGAGAGATGGGCACGGCTGGCCGGCGTTTCGTGGAGGCTCATTACTCGCGCCAGGCCCAGGCCGAACGCCTGGAAACGCTCCTGCGTTCCCTATGACCATCTACCTGGACGTCTCCGCCGCCGTCCACCGCCGCGCCGGGCTGGGCCGCTACGCCGAGAGCCTGACTCGCGCCCTGGTGGCCGCTGAGCCCTATCGCTACGCCCTCTTCTACAACCGTGAGCGCAGCGTGGAGCCGCTGAGCGGGCTGGAGCACCTGCCCGCGCGCACCGTCGCCCTGGGCTACAAGCCGTGGCGCATGCTGGTCTGGCTGGCGCAACTGGCCCGCCTGGGCTTCGACCGGCTGCTCCCCGATGCGGAACTCTTTCACGCCACCGAGCACCTGCTCCTGCCGCTCCGTTCCGTCCCCGCCGTGCTCACCGTCCACGACCTCATCTTCCGCCATCTCCCGCAGCATCACAAGCCGCTCAACCGCTGGTACCTCAACCTGGCCCTGCCGCTCTACTGCCGTCGCGCCGCGCAGATCATCGCCGTCTCTGAGCACACCCGCCGTGACCTGCTGGCCGCCTACGGCCTCCCTCCGGAGAAGGTCACCGTGGTGTATGAGGCCGCCGACCCCCGCTTCGTCCCTCAGCCGCCGGGGGCGGTGGCGGCGGTGCGCGCCCACTACGGCCTGCCGGAGCGCTACCTGCTCGCCGTGGGCACCATCGAGCCGCGCAAGAACCTCACCCGGCTGCTGGCGGCGTTCGAAGTGCTGCACGACGAGGGGCTGAGCGACGCTCTGGTGGTGGTGGGCCGGCGCGGCTGGCTCACCGGCGACTTCTTCGCCGCCCTGGAACGCTCGCCAGCGCGCGCGGCAGTGCTCCTCCCCGGCTACCTGGCCGACGACGACCTGCCGGCGGTCTACGCTGGTGCGCAACTGCTGGCCTTCCCCAGCCTCTGCGAGGGCTTCGGCCTGCCGCTGCTGGAAGCGATGGCCTGCGGCACGCCAGCCGTCGCGGCGCGCGCGGCTGCCTTGCCGGAGATCGGCGGCGACGCGGCGCGCTATTTCGACCCCATCAGCGTGGAGGAGATGGTCGCCGCGCTGCGCGATGTGCTGCGCGACGCGCTGCTGCGCGAGGAGATGGCCCGACGGGGGCTGGCCCAGGCGGCCCGCTTCTCCTGGCCGCGCGCCGCCCAGGAGACGCGCGCGGTGTACCAGCGGGTGCTCGCCCGCGCGCACAACGGGGAGGGGGGCAACTCTTCAGCCATCTACTGAAGCCTGCGCTGAGCGCAGGCGAAGCATCGTGGCTACTGCTGGCAAAGCCCGCCTGCGCGGGCTGACTGGAATCGCCGTAGCCAGCGCATCCGATGCGCTGGCGAGGCGGCATAGGGATGCCGCCCTACGGCCGTTTGGAAGCAGAGGGCAGGCGCGGCTTCAACCGCTGGCCTGAGCCATTGCCAGGAGCGGGGCGGCATAGGGATGCCGCCCTACGGCCGTTTGGAAGCAGAGGCAGGCGCGGCTTCAACCGCCGGCCTGAGCCGTTGCCAGGGGAGAATCATTCTTTCGGCGCAGAGCGCCGAAAATGCTTGGGATTTCGAAGCAAGTCCCAATCTGGGGACGGAGTCGAGGCTTTAGCCGGCGCAAACGTGGCTCAAACCGGCTGAAGCCTCGACTCCGGGCGGGAAAAGCAGCATCGGCGTAGCCTAAATCGCTTCTGCTTCGAACACCCGGCCCCGCGACGCTTGTCTCCACAACGCTTCTCGGTTATAATGGCCGCGCTATCTCACCGAGCGACGGAGGAAAAAGCGCTATGGCCAAATACAGGATCGCGTGGCTGCCCGGCGACGGCATTGGCGTGGATGTGCTCGATGCGGTCAAGATCGTCCTGGATCGTGTCAACCTGGACGCCGAGTACATCCCTGGCGACATCGGCTGGGAGTTCTGGTGCAAGGAGGGGGATGCCCTGCCGCAGCGGACCATTAACCTGATGAAGGAAACCGACTGCGCGATGTTCGGGGCCATCACCTCCAAGGGAAAGGACGTAGCGGATAAGGAACTGGCCCCGGAGTTGCAGGGGAAGGGCTACTCCTACCGCAGCCCCATCGTCCGCATGCGGCAGTTGCTGGACCTCTACATCTGCCTTCGTCCCTGCAAGGCTTACCCCGGTAACCCGCTGAACTACAAGGACGGCATTGATCTGGTGATCTTCCGCGAGAACACCGAGGGCATGTACATCGGTGTCGAGTTCGAGCGGGTGCCGGAGGAGTTCTACGCGGTCAAGGGCATGGAGAAGGTGCCGAAGGACGCGGCGATCTCGCTGCGCGCGATCACTCCGGGCGGGTCGGAGCGGATCGTGCGCGCGGCCTTCGAGTATGCCCGCAAGAACGGCCGCAAGAAGGTGACCGCGGTGCACAAGGCCAATGTCGTGCGCCAGACCGACGGCGTGTTCATGGCCGCGGCGCGCAAGGTGGCCGCCGAATACCCCGAAATCGCCTTCGACGACGCCAACATTGATGCGATGATGATGTGGCTGCTGAGGAACCCCTTCAACTACGACGTCATCGTCACCACGAACCTCTTTGGTGACATCATCTCTGACCTGTGTGCCCAGATGGTCGGCGGGCTGGGCTTCGGTTGCAGTGGCAACATCGGCAAGGACTACGCCGTCTTCGAGCCGACCCACGGTTCGGCCCCCAAGTACGCCGGCCAGTACAAGGTCAACCCCATCGCGGCGATCCTGGCGTCGAAGATGATGCTGGAGTGGCTGGGCGAGACGGACAAGGCGGCGCAGATCGAAGGGGCCACGGCGGCGGTGATCGCCGAGGGGAAGGTCCGCACCTACGATATGGGCGGCAATGCCAGCACGCTGGACATGGCGCGGGCGATCGCCGCGCGGATCTAGCCCGTCTTTTCCCAGACCTCTATCCCAGACCTCCGAAGTCTTCAAGACTTCGGAGGTCTGGGTGAAGGCCCGGACAGGTCCCACAACACCAGGCCGCTGGCCGGGTCGCGCCGGCGGCGCAGCCGTTCCGCCTGGGGGGTGATGACCACCTCTAGGGTAGGTTGAACGATCCCCTCCATCAGGTGGCCCCCCAAGGTGTGGCCGTCTGCCGTGGACAGCACGGCGTGCAGGTGGGCCACGGCCTGGTCTTCCTCTCCCCACGAGAGGTTGCCGCTGAGGGCCACGACCTCTGTCTGTTCCGTCACCGGGATGTGGCGGTAGGCGCGTGTGGTCGGGTCGAAGTGGGCCAGCACGGCTCGCTGGAACGCGCCGATGGCCTGCACGGTGGCGAAGCCCACCTTCTGTTCCTCCATCCAGGCGCGCAGGGTCGCCACGGCTTCCTCGCCCGGCTCCAGCCGCAGGAGATGCAGGTCTCCGACTCTTTGGGTTAACATGGCCCCTCCGTGATGGGGTTTTGCGGGCTTCAGGTTTCAGGTTTCAGGTTCGGTTTCAGGTTTCAGGCTGTACCAGGCCAATGTCTCCCGCGCCCCCTCCTCGAACGGGGTGGGGGCGAAGCCCAGTTCCCGCTGCGCCTTCTCGATGCTCACGGGCCAATCGTAGAAGATGTACGGGTAGAGGCCGAGCGGGTAGTAGGGCTCGCGGCCGGTGACATGGGCCAGCGCGCTCCACGCCCAGGCCAGGACCACCATCCCCCAACCGGGCACCGGGATGAAGCGCGCGGGGCGCCCCAACACCCGTGCCACTGTCTCGCCCACCTGGCGCTGCGTGAGGCATTCGCCGCAGATGTTGTACACCTGTCCGATCCGACCGCGGCTCAGGGACAGATGGACGGCCTGGGCCACGTCGCGCACGAAGGTGGGGAAGGTGATGTGGCGCCCCCGGTGCACCTGGAGCGGCCGGCCCTGGAGCGGATCCTCGAAGAAGAGCCGGTTGGCGGCGTAGTGGCTGCCGGGGCCGTAGATGGCCCCCGGCCGCAGGACGATGACCGGCAGGCCGCTGGACAGGACCAGCCGCTCTGCCTCCAATTTGCTCTCCTGGTAGGCATCCCACGGGCGGCAGGGGGTTTCCTCGGTAATGGTCGCCCTCCGCGGCGGTCGGCCCACGACGGCGATGGTGGAGATGTGGACGAACCGCTCGACCCCTGTCTGCTGCGCTGCCGCCAGCAGGTTGCGCGTGCCGGCCACGTTGACCGCGAAGAAATCCCTCCGCCGGCCCCACAGGCGGAAGAGCGCGGCGGCGTGGACGGCCGCTGTGCAGCCGGAGAGGGCCTGGGTCAGGGCAGGGGGGTCGCGCAGGTCGCCCCAGGCGCGCTCCACGCCCAGCGACTCCAGGAAGGCGTGGTTGGA
>DAOTYX010000074.1:0-19384 GCA_034434635.1 Anaerolineae bacterium
GGCAGGGGCAAGCCCTGCCCCTACGGTGGTCGCCCCGGGGGGGCAGGGGCAAGCCCTGCCCCTACGGCGGTCGCCCTGTTGGGGCAGGGGCGAGCCCTGCCCCTACGGCGGTCGCCCTGTTGGGGCAGGGGCAAGCCCTGCCCCTACGGCGGTCGTCCCGGGGGGGCAGGGGCAAGCCCTGCCCCTACGGCGGTCGCCCTGCTGGGGCAGGGGCAAGCCCTGCCTCTGGGCAGGGGCGAGCCCTGCCCCTACATGTTGCGAAACTGCAATTGCCCGCCTTCCACATCCACCTGAACCGTGTCCCCTTCCTTGAACTCGCCGCGTAGCAGCGCCAGCGCCAGCCGGTCCTGCACCTGCTGCTGGATGACCCGCTTCAGCGGCCGCGCGCCGAAGACGGGATCGTAGCCGGCCTCGGCCAGGTACTCCCGCGCCGCGGGGGTCCAGGTCAGCCCCAGGTGCCGGCTGGTCAGCAGGCCGCGCAGCCGCTCCATCTGGATGTCCACGATGCGCTCCAGGTCCTGACGCGTCAGCCCACTGAAGAGAATGACCTCGTCCACACGGTTGAGGAACTCCGGGCGGAAGGTGTGGTCGAGTTCCTCCATCACCCGCTCGCGGGCGGCCTCAGCCCCCAGTTCCTTGATCCACCGGCTGCCGATATTGCTGGTCATGATGACGATGGTGTTGCGGAAGTCCACCGTGCGGCCGTGGCCATCGGTCAGCCGGCCCTCATCCAGCAGTTGCAGCAGGGTGTTGAAGACCTCGGGGTGGGCTTTCTCGATCTCGTCGAACAGCACCACGCTGTAGGGCCGACGCCGCACCGCCTCGGTCAGTTGTCCCCCTTCCTCGTAGCCCACGTAGCCTGGCGGGGCGCCGATGAGCCGGGAGACGGTATGCCGCTCCTGGTACTCGCTCATGTCAATGCGCACGATGGCCTCTTCAGTGTCGAAGAGGAACTCCGCCAGGGCGCGTGCCAGCTCGGTCTTGCCCACGCCGGTGGGGCCCAGGAAGATGAAAGTACCGATGGGCCGATTCGGGTCCTGCAGGCCGGCGCGGGCGCGACGGACGGCATTGGAGACGGCGCGCACTGCCTCGTCCTGGCCCACCACCCGGCGATGGAGGGCCTCCTCCATACGCAGCATCTTCTCGATCTCCCCCTCCATCAGGCGGGAGACCGGGATGCCAGTCCACTCGGCCACGACCTCCGCCACATCTTCCGCGCCCACCTCCTCCTTGAGCAGCGGCTGGCCGGATTGCATCTGGCGGAGCCGTTCCTCCTGCTCGCGCAGTTGCTGCTCCAGAGCCACGAGCGTGCCGTACTGGAGTTCCGACGCGCGGGCGTAGTCCAGCGCCCGCTGCGCCTCGCCGATCTGGTGGCGCACCTGCTCGATCCGCTCTTTGGTTTCGCGGAGGGCCTGGATGGCAGCCTTCTCCTGCTCCCAGCGGGCGCGCAGGCCTGCGCTCTGCTCCCGCAGGTCGGCCAGTTCCTTCTCCAACTTCTCCAGCCGCTCCTTGCTGGCGCGGTCCTTCTCTTTCTTCAGCGCCTCGCGCTCGATCTCCAGCTGCATGATGCGCCGGTCCACCTCGTCCAGTTCCGCCGGCTTGGAGTCAATCTCCATGCGGAGGCGGGAAGCGGCCTCGTCCACCAGGTCAATCGCCTTGTCCGGCAGGTGGCGGTCGGCGATGTAGCGGTGGCTGAGGGTGGCAGCGGCGATGACCGCGCTATCCTGGATGCGCACGCCGTGGTGGACCTCGTACCGCTCCTTCAGGCCGCGCAAGATGCTGATGGTGTCCTCCACCGACGGCTCGTCCACATAGACCGGCTGGAAGCGCCGCTCGAGGGCGGCGTCCTTCTCGATGTACTGGCGGTACTCGTCCAGCGTCGTCGCGCCGATGCAGTGGAGTTCGCCGCGCGCCAGCATCGGCTTGAGGATGTTGGCCGCGTCCATCGGCGTCCCCTCCGCCCGGCCCGCGCCGACCACCTGGTGGAGTTCGTCAATGAAGAGGATGATCTCCCCGGCGGCGTCCGTGACCTCCTTCAGCACCGCCTTCAGCCGTTCCTCGAACTCGCCGCGGTACTTGGCCCCGGCGACCAGCGCCCCCAGGTCCAGCGCGACGATACGCCGGTTCTTCAGCCCTTCCGGGACGTCGCCGCGGATGATGCGCTGGGCCAGCCCTTCGGCGATAGCCGTCTTGCCCACGCCCGCGTCACCCACCAGCACCGGGTTGTTCTTGGTGCGGCGGTTGAGGATCTGCATCACCCGGCGGATCTCCTCATCCCGCCCGATGACCGGATCCAGTTTGCCCTGACGGGCCAGCGTGGTCAGGTCGCGCCCGTACTTCTCCAGCGCCTGGTAAGAGGCCTCGGGATTCTGGCTGGTGACGCGCTGGCTGCCGCGGATGGCGGTGAGGGCACGCAGGACCGCGTCGGCGCTGACGCCGTGGGCGGCCAGGATGCGCGCTGCCCCTGCGCCGTGAGGCCCCAGGAGGGCCAGCAACATATGCTCGGTGCTGACGTACTCGTCGCGCATCTGCCGGGCGGTCTTTTCCGCCTCCTCCAGCACGCGGCTCAGGTCGCGCGAGAGGCCCACCTGGGCGGTCGCCCCGTAGACCTTGGGCTTATCCCGCAGCGTCCGCTCCGTCTCGGCGACCAGGGGGGTGATATCTATGCCCATTTTCGCGATCACCTGCGGCACGACCCCGTCCGCCTGGCGCAGCAGGGCCAGCAGCAGGTGCTCTGGCTCGATCTGGCCGTGGCTGTGCTCACCAGCCAACTGCTGGGCGGCCAGCACCGCCTGCTGTGCTTTTTCGGTAAGGCGATTCAAATCCATACTCTTCCTCCCATCCTGAACGACGGGTTCTCCTCATATAATATCCGAAGGCTGTGCAACCTTCGGCTGAGCGCATGATAACCTCGGGGTGTTAGAAAAACACTGGCACGACGTTAGATTCGTGTAAACGTCATCCCTACGGGCCTGTCCAAAAACCGCGGCATCCTCCCGCAGGCCTTGCTGGGCGTGGGTATTGCCGGTGCGGCGCGGGTCATCGCCCGCGCTCCCGGCCACCGGACGGTAATCCCTCGGGCACAGGGTGGGCAGTTACGGCAGCAGGGATGCCATAGGGGTTTGCGCAGCAGGGAGAAGTGTGGTACAATACGAACACGAATACGGCAGGACCATTGATGCAAGCCCTGCTCACGCTGGAAAGGAGTTCGGATGCCGCTGAGCAAGAGCGCCAAACAGGCTCTCATCCAAGAGTATGGTCGATTCCCTGAGGACACCGGCTCGCCGGAAGTTCAGATCGCCATCCTGACAACGCGCATCAACCAACTGACCGAGCACCTGAAGTCCCACAAGCAGGATGATCACTCCCGGCGCGGCCTGCTCAAGATGGTCGGCCAGCGCCGCCGCCACCTGACTTATCTGAGCCAGAAGGATCCTGAACGATATAAGGAGCTCATTCGTCGTTTGGGGCTGCGCAAGTAGCAGGAAAGGACCCCAGAGGTCCTGAGAATATCTGCCGAAAGCGGCACGAGGTTTGGAATTGGGACATGTTCCGGAGGGGATCGGTCCTTGCGGGGCATGTCCCAGTTTCTAACCTCTGTGCCGCGCGTTCGGTACGGAGGTTTACAAAATGGAACGTTACACTTTGACCGCTCCCCTTGGGGAGCAGTCCATCACACTGGAGACCGGCCGGCTGGCCAATCAGGCTGGCGGGGCCGTGACGCTGCGCTGCGGGGACACCATGCTCCTGGCTGCAGCGACCATGTCCACCAGCGAGCGGGAGGGGGCAGACTTCTTCCCGCTGACCGTGGACTTTGAGGAGCGGCTCTACGCGGCGGGCCGCATCCCCGGCTCCTTCTTCCGCCGCGAAGGGCGCCCTACCGAGAGCGCCATCCTCATCAGCCGCCTGACCGACCGTCCGTTGCGTCCGCTCTTCCCGAAAGACCTGCGCCACGATGTGCAGGTCATCATCACTCCACTCTCACAGGATGAACTGTACCCGGCGGATGTCCTCTCCATCATCGCCGCCTCGGCAGCCCTCACGATCTCCGATATCCCCTTCGGCGGGCCGGTGGGCGCGGTGCGGATGGGGTACGTGGACGGACGCCTGGTCGTCAACCCCACACTTCCCATGATGGAACGGAGCGCGCTCGACTTGCGCCTGGCCGGCACCGCTGACGCGCTCCTCATGGTCGAAGCCGGCGCCAACGAAGTCTCGGAGGAGATCGTCCTGGAGGCGCTACGCCAGGGCCTCGAGGCCATCCAGCCGATCATCGCCGCACAGTTGGAGATGCGCCAGGCGATCGGGCGGCCCAAGCGCCCGTACGTCTCCCACGCCGTTCCCGATGAACTGCTGGCCCAGGTGCGCGCGCAAGTCGCCGAGCAGATGGAAGAGGCGCTCTTCGCCACACCCGATAAGAACGCGCGCTACCAGGCGCTTCAGGAGATCGAAGAGGGCCTCCTGGCGCAAATCGGCGAGGTACAGGACCCGTCCCTGGTCAAGCAGGCCTTCGATGAAGTGGAACGGGAGATTGTCCGCCGACACATCCTCGACGAGGGCCGCCGGGTTGATGGAAGGGACACCGTGACCATCCGTCCGCTGTCCGCCGAGGTAGGGCTCCTGCCCCGCACCCACGGCTCCGGCCTGTTCACCCGTGGCGAGACCCAGGTACTCTCCGTAGCCACCCTGGGCACCCCGCGCGAGGAGCAGACGCTGGACGACCTCTCCCCCGAAGACACCAAGCGGTACATCCACCACTACAACTTCCCGCCCTATTCCACCGGCGAGACCCGACCCCTGCGCGGACCAGGCCGGCGGGAGATCGGTCACGGCGCGTTGGCCGAGCGCGCGTTGCTGCCAGTCATCCCCTCGGAAAAAGAGTTCCCTTACACCATCCGCGTCGTGAGCGAGGTACTCTCCTCCAACGGCTCTACATCCATGGCCTCCGTCTGCGGCTCCACTCTGGCGCTGATGGACGCGGGCGTGCCGATCCGCGCCCCCGTCGCCGGCATCGCCATGGGCCTGGTGACCGACGGCGCCCGCTACCGCATCCTCACCGACATCCTGGGCATGGAGGACCACCTGGGGGATATGGACTTCAAGGTGGCCGGCACACGCCAGGGTATCACGGCCCTACAGATGGACATCAAGGTGAAGGGAGTCTCGGACCGCGTCATGGCCGAAGCGCTGGAACAAGCGCGCCTGGCGCGCATGCAGATCCTCGACGTCATCACGGCGACCCTGCCTGCTCCGCGGCCCGATCTCTCTCCCTACGCCCCGCGCATGCTCATCCTCCATATCTCTCCCGACAAGCTGGGGGCGGTCATCGGCAGCGGCGGCAAGACGGTGCGCTCCATCCAGGATCAGTACAACGTCAAGGTGGACATCCAGGACGACGGCACGGTCTACGTCGCCTCGACGGACGGCCCCTCCGCACAGCGGGCGCGACAGGCCATCGAGGCGCTCACCGCCGAGCCCAAAGTGGGGGAGATCTACACCGGCCGTGTGGTGCGCATCACCGACTTCGGCGCCTTCGTGGAGATCGCGCCGGGCACCGACGGCATGGTGCACATCTCCCAACTCTCCGATCGCCCGATACCCACCGTGCGCGACGCGGTGGACCTCAATGACGAGATCATGGTGATGGTGACAGACGTGGACCCGGAGGGGAAGATTCGCCTGTCCCGCCGGGCGGTGTTGGAGGGGTGGACGCCGGAAGAGGCCCGGGCACACGATCGGGTCGGAGGCCATCGGCGCGAGAACTCACGCCCTGCTGGCAACGACCGTCGCCGCGACGACCGACGCCCTCCGCGACGGCCCTAAGCGCAACTCAGATACCAGGCGCTTCTGACAGGCGCCTGGTATCCTCACAAGCCTGACCTGATTCTTTCACGATGGCCGAACCGAACCCAACCCCACCAGAGGGCGGCAGCCCTCTCTCGCTGCTCCGCCACCCCTTGCGTTCCCTCTGGCGGCTGCTGGGCGAGACGCTCAAGACCGTCCTGCCGGCCCTCATCATCGCCCTGTTCATCAACACCTTCGTGGCGCAGGCGATGGTGGTGCAGGGACCCAGCATGCAACCCACGCTGCACTACAATGAGCGGGTGGTGGTGGAGAAACTGACCTACCGCCTCGCCCACGGCCCACGCCGGGGGGATGTGATCGTCGTCGAGGTGGCAGGTCAGGAGGACCCGCTGATCAAGCGGGTGGTCGGCCTGCCGGGAGAGACCATCGCCGTGCAGAACGGCCGGGTCACCATCAACGGCCGCCCGCTGGAAGAGCCGTGGGCCATCCTTGAAGGGGGGCAAGACTACCCGCCGACGCTCGTCCCACCGCTGCACGTGTTCGTTCTGGGGGACAACCGCGGGCAATCTCAGGATTCCCGCGCCTTCGGCCCCGTGCGTGTGGATGACGTCATCGGCCGGGCCTGGGTCATCTACTGGCCGCCGAGCCAGATCGGAGTGATCCGCTAACCCATGGACAAGCCAGTCGCCAAGTGGGACGCGACGACCAAGCGCATCGTCACCCTCGTCATCCTGCTGCTTCTGGCGCTGATCGTCAGCCGCTTCCGCGCCGTCCTGCCGCCGCTGGTGCTGGCCGGCCTGCTGGCCTTCATCCTCGATCCGGTAGTGGACTTCCTGGAGCAGCGTGCCCGCCTGCCCCGTACCGCTGCGGCGGCGATCGTGCTCGTCGTGGCCATTCTGGTGCTGCTGGCCGCCCCGGTGGTGGCCGTACCCCCACTGGTGCGGGCAGTGCGCTCCCTGAACCTCGACTTCGCCCGCATTGCCGTCAGTCTGGAACGGCTGTTGGCCCAGCCCATCACGGTCCTGCAATGGCAGATTGATCTGCGCACGGTCTACCAGCAGTTCCAACAGAGCGTGCGCGAGTTCCTCTCCACCGTGGCGGCAGGGACCGTCAACGTCGTCTTCGGCTTCGCCTCGACCCTCTTCTGGGCGATCTTCATCCTCCTCTCCACTTTCTACATGGTACGCGACGCCGACCGCATGATCTCCTGGCTGGACAATCTGATTCCCCCAACCCTGCGCGACGATGCCATCCGTCTTCGCCTGCGCGTCACCCGTGTCTGGAGCGCCTTCCTGCGTGGGCAACTGGTGATGGCGCTCTTGATGGCGACCATCACCACCGTCGCCGACACGATCATCGGCCTGCCAAATGCCCTGGCGCTGGGACTGTTGGCAGGGGTGATGGAGTTCATCCCCAGCATCGGGCCTGTCGTCGCCGCTGTTCCGGCCATCCTGGTCGCCCTCTTCCAGGGCTCCACCTGGCTGCCGCTGACCCCCTTCTGGTTTGCCGTGCTGGTGCTGGGGGTCTACCTGGTGATCCAGCAGATCGAGGGCAACATCCTCCTGCCGCGGGTGATGGGGCAGAGCCTCAACCTGCACCCACTGGTGGTGCTGGTGGCGGTGATCCTTGGCGGCAACCTGGCCGGCGTGCTGGGGATGTTGCTGGCGGCACCCACCGTGGCGACCCTGGGCATCCTGGGCCGGTATGTGTACTGTCGGCTGACCGACCAGGACCCCTTCACCGAGCCGTCCCGCAGGCGGCGCGCCCATCCCGACCTTTTCCGCCAACTGTGGAATGGACTGCGCGGCCTGTTGGTGCGCCGTCAGGCGCAGGCCCGCCCCGCCCGCCCGGAAGACCGTGCGGCCATGGAGGCGATCTGCGCCCAGGTCTGGGACGGCGAGGACTACATTCCGGAGGTCTGGGAGGACTGGCTGGCCGACCCGTACGGGGAGTTCTCGGTGCTGGAGGTGCGTGGGCGGGTGGTGGCGCTGGGCAAACTGACCCGCCTGGCCGACGACGAGTGGTGGCTGGAGGGGCTGCGGGTGGACCCGGCCTATCGCCACCTGGGGTTGGCGCGAAAGTTGCAGGCTCACCAGTTGCGTCAGGCCGAGCGGCTGGGCCAGGGGTGGCTGCGTCTCGCTACGGCCTCCTACAACAAGGCTGTCCACCACCTGGCTACCCGCGACCACTTCCACCATGTGGCGGAGTTCCTGTACTGCGCGGGGGATCCCCTGCCTCGCCCGTGCGGCCTGCAGCCACTGGTGGCCGATGACCTGGAGGCGGCCTGGAACCTCCTCGCCGACTCCCCCGCGCGCCAGGCCAGCGCCGGCCTGTATGAGACCTGCTGGAGGTGGCAACGTTTGACCCGCGAGCGGCTGGCAGCCCACCTGACCGCTGGCGAGGTCTGGGGAGTGAAGCAGGAGGGCCGACTGGCTGCCGTGGCGCTGGTGCCGCTCAACCAGCGGGGTGAGCGGCTGCTGGTGAGCCTGGTGGATGGCGAGCCTGCGGCGGTGCAGACATTGGTCACAGAGTTGCGGGCGTTGGCCCATGACCGCGGCCTCATCGGGTTGCGCCACCGCCCGCCCGCCTATCCGCCGCTGCTCGACACCCTCCACGCCGCGGGCCTGGTCAACGATTGGGAGCACAGCCTGTGGATCTTTGAGCGAAGGCTGGGAACACGGGAATGACCAACGGGCAATGACCAATGAGCAATGACCAATGACCAATGAAAGCGAGCAGCGGGATACAGTGTGAAAGGAGAGATCAGGAATGGACGAGATCGAGATTCTGGCCGAGACGGATGACTTCAGCATCTGGCGTTCGGAGGACGAAGGCGGGGTCGTTTACCACCTGGAGTTCGGCGCTGTGACCGTGCACCTGTACCAGGAGGAATGGGACCAGTTCCTCAACCTGGTGGAACAGGTGCGGGAATCCTGACAGGGGGAACCGTGCTCAGGCCCGGAGGACATCCCGAAGGCCTGCAGGAGTGGTACGACAAACTGGCGCCGCAGGTGGCCCAGGCGCGCGAGCAGTTGCGGCAGATGTCGCCAGGGCGCCTGGCGTTGCGAACTGGCTGTACCCAGGAGCGGGACGGCGTGCTGGGGTTGACCTTCCTGTGGCGCAAGTACCGCATCCTGCTGCCTGACTTCACCATCGTGCGCGCCGACTCCGGCGCGGAGCCGTCCTCTTTCATCCAGGCGCTCCTGCTGGCCTACCTGCTCACTGCCGACGGCACCACTCCTTCCAGCCGCTGGATCGCCTACCGCGACCTGCCTGACGGGATGTTCTACGCCCAGGCCTTCCGCGGCTACGCCGAGGATCGCCTGGTGCGGGAGTTGGGCCCAGAGGGAATGGTCGCTTTCCGGCGGGGGGCGGAGCGACTGGGTGGACAACCGCTGGAGATCGGCGACGCGGGATACGCTTTCGCCGTCCTGCCGCATCTTCACCTGGCAGCGGTCTACTGGGAGGGGGACGAGGACTTCCCCTCGCGGGCCTCGATCCTCTTCGAGGACACCACGCCGCACTACATGTCCACCGACGGCCTGGCGATCCTGGGCAGCCAGCTGGTCAGCGCCATCGTCAGGGCGGGACGGGCATAGGGACGCCGCCCTACCGTCATGCGAACAGGCTGTCAGCCGGGCCGCGCAGGCGGCCTTCGCCGCTGTTGCCCGCGGTCTTCAACCGTCGGGGCGCCCTGAGCGGAGTCGAAGGGCGCCCCGACTATGGCCCGTCGTCAGGCCTCCGGCTCTAATCCCACCAGTCGCGCCCAGGGGCCGTGGATGCCATCGTCCGTGACGCCGTAATAGACGCGCACCCGCCCCTCCTCCCGCTGCGCCAGGTCATAGCGCACCTGACCGCCGCGTTCGCGGCGGCGGATGAGCGCAATCTCCCCCTCCCAGGCCAACTGCGCCGGGTCTACCGGATGCTCCTCTGCCTGGCTGATGGCGTAGTGCCACAACTTGCGCGCCGACTTGCGGCTGACGTTCTTGACCACATTGCCGTTGCGCAGGTCGCGCATGGTGTGGTAGATGACCCCCTCACGCTCCTCGCTGGCAACAATTTCCACGCCAGTGCGCGGCGGCGAGATGTGATCCGGAGGAGGCGCGGCTACAACAGCCTCAGCCCGTTCTGAGCGGGCGGGGGGGGCGGAGACGGAGGGGAGCGTCCGACGCACCAGGCTGACGATCTCGTCGCGCACCGCCAGCCCGGTCTCCGCCTCACTGCGCACGTAGATCTTGTTGTCGTCCACAGCGTAGGGAGGATCGTCCCCCTTGGGCACGGTCAGGCGCACCACCTTCTTGCCCTGCGTCTCCTGCACGTCGCTGGTGACTTCCAGCGGCGGCGTGATGCGTCGCGCCACCTCGGCGCGGATTATCTCGATGACCTGACGGGGGTTCCCCACCCCTGTTGGCGGTTGCTTGGGGTCGGCACTGACGCCGACATACAACGTGCCGCCATTGGTGTTGGCGAAGGCGCAGACATCCCCCAGGACTGCGTCGAGATACCCACCGCGCCCGCTGTACCGCTCGTGGAAGTCCACGACGATGGAAGGTCCCTCCTCGCGGGCTGCCTGTACGACATCGAACGGGGCCTTGGCAGTGGGACGGTAGGGGCGGGTGCGGGTGAAATCGTTGCCCAGGAAGACCTCGCGCAATGCCGCGAAGGTCACCTCTGGCAGGAATACCTCCGTGACCCGGTCGCCCACGCCCAGGTTGTGCGGGTCGTTGGGATCCCGAGTCAGCCGATGGGCATCCGAACCCTGGATGCAGCGCATCCGCCGGGGGTACTCCGGCTTCGAGCCGTCGAAGAAGCGGGCCGTCGTCCGTGGCCCCTTCCTGTCCAGATCGGTGACCTCCAGAGCGTGCAGGTGGATGTCCTGAGTGTAGGCGATGCGCGTCTGGCCGCCGAAGTCGAAGCCGAGCATGGCCACGCCGTTCGAGGAGTTGGCATGCGCGGCGATGACGATGCCGTTGGCCTCAGCGATGGCACGATAGGCGGTCAGCACGTCGGTGGTGGCCCCGACCTCGGCGCTGCCCTCGTCAATCTTCCCCAGGGGGATGTTCAGGCGGCGCAGCAGGAACTCCAATTCCCGCACATCGGTCTGTGGGTCGAAGATTCCCAGTATGTGAAAACCAAAAGTGGCGGTAAATTCGAAGCCTGGCAGCACCAGCACCTTCTCGCGGAGCCGCCGGTACTCCTGGAGGCGGTCCTTCTCCTCCCGACGGAGGCGGTCGAGGTGCTCCAGCATCTCCAGCTGGGCAATCTCCTCCATCATCCGCCGGTAGCCGGCCACCGTATTGTGGTCGGTAAAGGCAATGATGTCCAGACCCTTCTTCTCCGCCTCGGCCAGCAGGTCCACGAAGGACACCCCTGGCTCGGCATAATCTGCGGAGGCGGGGGTATGCAGATGCAGGTCCACCCGCCTCCACTGGGACGACAATGATTTCTTTCTTCGTTTGCTCATATTCTCCAATATGCCCGCCACCGATCGCTGCGTTCCTCCAGAATCAGGCGAGCAGGTTCGTGACGACATGAACCAATTCGTCAGGCAAGAACGGTTTCAGGACGAACAGCGTCGCCCCGGCCGACATGCATTCCCGGCGCATATCCGACCCCGAGGTCATGATGATGGGCAGGTTCGCCCAATCTGGCTCCCGGCGGATGGAGCGCACCGTGTCCATCGTGCGCTTGCCCTGGATATGCACGTCCATCAACACCACATCCGGCCGCTCGGCCTGGATCGTCGGCAGGATGTCGGAGTAGTGGGAGACCACCACTACCTGGTAACCTTCGAGTTCGAAGAGAGTCTTTAGAAGGCGTCCCATCTCCCGGTCATCGTCAATGACCAGCACCTTCTTCATACGCCTCCTTCTCCCTGCGGGGCTCCCGCTGCGGGTGGCTCTTCCAACGCTGCAGCAAACACCTCATCCACGGTATCCACCAGGACGAACTTCAGCGCCCGGCGCACATCGGCTGGGACGTCCGCCAGGTCCTTCTGGTTCTGCCTGGGCAGGACGACGGTCTTCAGGCCAGCGCGGTGCGCGGCCAGCACCTTCTCCTTGATCCCCCCCACCGGCAGGACCTGGCCACGCAGGGTGATCTCGCCAGTCATGCCGACATCGGCGCGCACCTTGCGGCCGGTGAGCAGCGAGACGAGCGCCGTGGCAATGGTCACACCCGCCGACGGGCCATCCTTGGGGATCGCGCCTGCGGGCACGTGGAGATGAATGTCGGCATGTCGGAAGAAATCCTCAGGGATGTTCAGTTCACTGGCCTTGGCGCGGACGTAACTGAGGGCAGCCTGAGCCGACTCCTTCATCACCTCGCCCAGTTGGCCGGTGATCTGGAAGCCCTTCTCCCCCGGCATGCGCGTGGCCTCGAAGAACATCACGTCGCCGCCGACGGGGGTCCAGCCCAACCCCGTCGCCACGCCCGGTATCTCGGTGCGCAGCGCGGTCTCCTGGAAGTAGCGTGGCGGCCCCAGGTACCGGGGGACGTCGCGCGCCGTCACCCGCCTGGGGGGACGCTTGCCCTCCTCGGCCACGGAGGTAGCCACCTTGCGGCAGATGCGGCCCACCTGCCGCTCCAGGTTGCGCACCCCCGCCTCACGGGTGTACTCGCGGATGATGCGCTGGATCGCCCCGTCGCTGAAGTGCATCTCGTCCTGCTGCAGACCGTTCTCTCGTCGCTGGCGGGGGATGAGATACCCTTGCGCGATGCGCACCTTCTCCATCTCGGTATAGCCGGAGAGTTCCAGGATCTCCATGCGGTCCCGCAACGGGGGCGGGATGGGGTCGAGCAGGTTGGCGGTGGTGATGAACATCACCTGCGACAGGTCGAAGGGCACATCCAGATAGTGGTCGCGGAACTCGCGGTTCTGCTCCGGGTCGAGCACCTCCAGGAGCGCCGAGGCGGGGTCGCCGCGGAAATCGGTGCCGATCTTATCCACCTCGTCGAGCATGAAGACAGGGTTCTTGGAACCCACGCGACGCAGGGCCTGCATGATGCGCCCGGGCAGCGCGCCGATGTAGGTGCGACGGTGGCCGCGGATCTCCGCTTCATCGTGCATGCCGCCCAGCGACTGGCGAACGAACTTGCGGCCCAAGGCGCGGGCGATGGATTGCCCCAGGCTGGTCTTGCCGGTGCCCGGCGGCCCGACGAAGCACAGGATGACCCCCTCCCGCTCGCGGCGGATCAGGTCCTTCACCTCCTCCGCCTCCAGGAGACTTCGCCGTTCCTCCTTCAACTTGCGCACCGCCAGGTACTCCAGGATGCGCTCCTTGATCTCCTCAAGGTCGTAGTGATCCTCGTCGAGCACCTGCCGGGCGTGGGCGATGTCCAGGTTGTCCTCCGTCTGCACCGCCCACGGCAGGTTGACCAGCCAGTCCAGGTAGGTGCGGATGACACCATACTCTGCAGCAGCAGTCGGCAGTTTGCTCAATCGCTCCAGTTCCCGCCGCGCCTCCTTCTCTGCCTCCTCCGGCATCTTCGCTTCTTCGATCTTGCGGCGGAACTCCTCCACCTCCATCTGCTGCTCACTGGACTCCCCCAGTTCGCGTTGGATAGCCTTCATCTGCTCGCGCAGCAGGTACTCCCGCTGGGTCTTCTCCAGTTCCGATTGCGCCTCGGTCTGGATCTTGCGCCCCAGTTCCACCACTTCCAGTTCCTTGGTCAACAGGGTCAGCAGGAAGTGTAACTTCTCGCGGGTGCTGTCCAGTTCCAGCAGGTGCTGGGCGTTCTCCAGGCTGATGCGCACGTGGGTGGCGATGGCGTAGGCCAGTTGCAGCGGGTTCTCGACGTTGAGCGCCATCATCAGCAGCTCTTCCGGCACCGCCGGCAGCAGTTCCGAGAGGCGGCGGAAGGTATCCACCACTGAGCGCTGGACAGCCTGCACCTCGACCGTCTCTTCCACGATCTCCGGGATTTCGCGCACCCGCGCCTTCAGGTAAGGCTGGTCGGTGATGAACTCTTCGATACGGATGCGGCGCAGCCCCTGCATGATCAGGGTGATCGTCTCGTCGGGCGCTTTGAACAGCCGGTGGACGCTGGCGACCGTGCCGACGCGATAGACGTCGTCGGCGCCCGGCTCGGCCAGTTCGGGGTCTTTGGCTGCCACCAGCCCCACCAGGCGTTTGCCCACCACCGCATCGTCCACCAGGCGGATCGAACGGGCCTGCCCGACGCGGATCGGCACAGCGGTCAGCGGGTAAACCACCAGGCCACGCAGGGGCAGGATGGGCAGTTCCTCCGGGGTCTGGCTCTCGTCAGGCTGTTCGCTTTCCTTCATCGAACCCTGCTCCAGTTGGGCGAAGGCTGGCATATTCAGTTGCTTGAAGAGGTTTCCAGGTTCCATGCTCCTCACTATTTGGACGAATGAGAAAGGGCGAGAGTGTCTTCCAACAGCACTTCGATCACTCGCATTTCGGTTTCAGGATCGGCACACGGCGGACAGCGGGGCGCGGGAGGAAGATCCTGAGGAAGCCTTGCTCATAGACCGCCTCCACCTGTTGTGCGTCCACGCTCCAGGGGAGGGCGACCTCCACTCGAAACGGGCCGTAACGGATCTCCATCTGATGGTAAGATTGTTTGGGTTCGGGATCCTCGCGCACACCTTCGATGGCCAGCAGCCGCTCTTCCAACGTGATGGAGAAGTCCTCCTTGCACATGCCGGCGATCTCTACCTGGACGACCAGGCCATCCTTGTTCTCATACACGTCGGTAGGCGGTTCCCAGGTGTAGGTGTGGCGCAGGACGACCCATCCCTCACCCAGCAGGCGGTGTACCTCCGCTCCGGACCGGTGTCCTTCCCCAGACAGTATGAATCTGCTCTTGGCGGACATCTGACATCCCCTTCCTTGTATTGACGGCCCCCATTGTACCACATTTTGCGTTGTTTTGGTATTCCCGGAGAGGCGAAGCGTTCTTCGGCGCAGAGTACCGACTTCGCCCTTACAGGTCGTGCAAAAATCGGTTCTGCGCTATAATCCCTATTCCTGCCTGGAACACAGCAGGTCACGGAGGTAAACGGGATGCACGAGATGATGACCTACTTCACTCAGCGCACGGAGGAGATGCTTGACCACCTCCGCCAGATGGTCGAGATCGAGTCCCCCAGCACCGACAAGGCCGCCGTTGACCGCCTGGGTCGCTGGGTGGCCGAGCAGGCGCGCCGCGCCGGAGCAGCCGTCGAGGTCGTCCCCTCGACCCGCTGGGGCGACCACCTGCTGGCCCGCTGGGGCGCAGGAGAGGGGGGCTTCCTCCTCCTGTGCCACCTGGACACGGTCTGGCCGACAGGCACGCTGGAGGCGCGGCCCTGGCGAGTGGAAGGGGATCGCGCCTACGGCCCCGGCGCCTACGATGACAAGGGCAGCGCAGTGGTCATCCTGTGGGCGCTGGCCGGGCTGCGCCAACTGGGGTTGGCTCCTGCTCGCCCGGTGACCGTCCTGTTCAACTCCGACGAGGAAACGGGCAGTCGCTCCTCCCGCTCGCTCATCGAGGCGGAGGCAAAACGGGCCGCGGTGGTGTTCTGCGTCGAGCCGGCGCGGCCCAGCGGCGCGCTCAAGGTGTGGCGCAAGGGCACCGGGCAGTACGTCATCACCGCGTTCGGGCGCGCTGCCCACGCTGGCGCCGACCACGAACAGGGGATCAACGCGATCGAGGAACTGGCTCATCAGGTGCTGCGGCTGCAGGGAATGACCGACTACAGCGCAGGCACGACCGTCAACGTCGGGTGGATACAGGGGGGCACCCGCACCAACGTTGTGCCCGACCGCGCCCAGATACGGGTGGACCTGCGGGTGCGCACCGCGGCGGAGGGGGCGCGGATGGCCGCAGCCATCGGCGCATTGCAGCCGGTACTGCCGGGCGCGCGCCTGGAGATCAAGGGCGGCCTCAGCCGCCCACCGATGGAGGAGTCCCCGCTCACGCTGGGACCCTTCCGCCGGGCGCAGGAGATCGGTGCGGAACTGGGCCTGAACCTGACCGCCGAGGGCACCGGCGGCGCGTCCGATGCCAACTTCACCGCTGCCCTGGGTGTGCCCACGCTCGACGGACTGGGTCCGGTGGGCGACGGCGCCCACAGCGTGGACGAGTACGTGTTGATCCCCAGCCTCCCCGAACGGGCGGCGCTGATGGCCGCCCTTCTCTCCCGATGGTGAGATATGCGCCGAATTCGCACGCTCTTCATCGTCATTGCCCTCAGCAACCTGCTGTGGACGCTGGGTTTCCGGGTCTGGGAGTCGCTCTTCAACAACTTCGCCGTGGAGGACCTGTCCATCAGCGCCGGGCAGATCGGCCTGGTGCAGGCCATCCGCGAGGTGCCGGGGTTGGTTGGCTTCCTGGTGGGCATGCTGGCGTTGCTGCTGGTGGAGACGCGCATCGCCGGCCTGTCGTTGCTGTTGATGGGCGTGGGCATCTTCCTGACGGGGGGCACGCACAGCCTGCCGGCGCTCATCGGCGCGACGCTGGTGATGAGCACCGGCTTCCACTTCTTCTACTCCAGTAACGCCTCCGCGGTGCTGCTGGCGGTGGGGCCGGAGGAAGCGCCACAGGCGCTGGGGCGGCTCAACAGCCTGAGTTCCCTGGCGGCGGTCATCGGCACGCTGTTCATCTTCGCCACGCTGGAGGGATGGGGCTACCGTACCCTCTTCTACGTCACCGGCGCGGCGGTGGTGCTCGGCGGACTGGTGCTGCTGCCCCTGGCCCGTCAGCCGAGACCGGCGCGCACGCGGCGGCAGGGTATGTCCCTGCGCCGCCGCTACTGGCTCTACTACGCCCTGCAGTTCCTGTACGGCAGCCGCCGCCACATCTTCACCACCTTCGCCGTCTACCTGCTGGTGCGCCAGTATCACGTCACCGCGCAGACGATCACCCTCCTGTTCCTGATCAACAACCTGATCGGCACCTACTTCAACCAGGCCTTCGGCCAGATCGTGGCCCGTCACGGCGAGCGGCGGGTGCTGACGGTCAACTTCATCCTCCTGGCGCTCATCTTCATCGGCTACGCCTTCGTCCCCGACGTGAGCGGGCTGACCGGACCGACCTTCGTGCTGCCGCCGCTGCAACTGCGAGGATGGGTGCTCTTCCCGTCACTTCCTGTCACTCCCGCACTGCTGGTGTTGGTGGTGCTCTTCGTCGCTGACAACGTCCTGGTGGGCTTCTCGATGGCCCTGGAGTGCTACCTCCAGAAGATCGCCCTGGGTGCCGAGGAGATCACGCCGAACGTCGCTCTGGGGCAGACCTTCAACCACGTCGCGGCGGTGATCGTGCCGGTGGTGGGCGGGGTGATGTGGGAGAGCGTGGGGCCGCAGGCCACCTTCCTGGCTGGCGTGCTCATCGCCCTGGCGGCGCTGGCGCTGACGCAGGGGATGCGCGTCGGACAGCCCGCAAGGGGCAGTTGTCCGCTTCCGGTCAGACCACCCCTGCGCCGCTGAGGGGTTCAGTCCCGCGGATGTGCAGCCTGCAGGAGGCCGAACCGCTCAGTCGCTTCCCTTCCTGCGCGTGCGGAAGATGAGCCGCAGCGGGGTGCCGGGGAAGGGATAAACGGCGCGGATGGAGTTCTCCAGATACCGCTCGTAGGAGAAGTGCAGCAGTTCCGTGTCGTTGACGACGAACACGAAGGTGGGCGGAACCACCTCTGGCTGACTGACACTGTAGACGCGCAGCCGCCGCCCGCGCTTGCTGGGGGGGGCATGGCGGGCCAGCGCCTCCCGCACCAGTTCGTTCAGTTCGGCAGGAGGCACGCGAAACCGGCGCGCCTGATAGACCGCTAAGGCCTCAGGGATGACCTGCTCCACCCGCTGGCCCGTGCGGGCGGAGATGAAGAGCACGGAGACGTAGTCCAGGAACTTCAGCGTCTCCCGCACGTGGCGGGTGTACACCGCCATCGTCTGCACCTCTTTCGGCACGGCGTCCCACTTGTTGACCAGCACCACCACGCCGCACCCCTCGTCGAGGATGAACGAGGCCACATGGGCGTCCTGCGCCGTCACCCCCTCCGTGGCATCCACCATCAACAGCGCCACATCGGCGCGCTGAATGGCGCGCAGGGCGCGCAGCACCGAGTACTGCTCCACGCCCGGCTGCACCTTGCCCCGACGGCGGATGCCGGCAGTGTCTATCAGCGTGACCGGCGTGCCCTGCCAATCCAGGCGGATGTCGAGGGCGTCGCGGGTGGTGCCAGGCACCGGGCTGACGATCGCCCGCTCCTCGCCCACCAGGCGGTTCAGCAGCGACGACTTGCCGACGTTGGGCCGGCCCACGATCGCCAGCCTGACCCCCTCCGCGGCCTCCTCCTCGCTCGCCGGCAGGATCCGCACCAGGTCATCCAGCAGGTCGCCCACGCCGGTGCCGTGGAGCGCGGAGACCGGATAGACCTCACCCAGGCCGAGGGCGTAGAACTCCACAGCCGCCTGGCGCACGCGGGGGCTTTCCGCCTTGTTGGCTACCAGGAAGACCGGCTTGCGCGAGCGGCGCAGGATGTCGGCCACCTCCTGGTCGGCAGGGGTCAGGCCGGCAGCGGCATCGGTGAGGAAGAGCACCGCATCCGCCTCGGCGATGGCCAGTTCGGCCTGAGCGCGGATGAGCGGGATGAACGGGACGGAGTCCTCCGCCAGCGGCGTGAGCGGAGCCGGCCGGTCGCCAGCCGCCACGCGCTGCGGCAGCACCTCGATGCCGCCAGTGTCCACCACCGTGAAAGAGACCCCGTCCCATTCGCAGGGGGCTTGCAGGCGATCGCGGGTCGTGCCGGGGTGGTCGTCCACCACCGCCAGCCGCTGCCCCACCAGCCGGTTGAAGAGGGTGGACTTGCCGACGTTGGGGCGTCCCACCAGGGCGACGATCGGACGGGCCATTATGGCCTCCGTGGCGTGGGCGTAGGAGTCACTCCCGAGGCCAGCACCACCTGGACGTTGGCGGGAACGATGGCTTCGACGATGACCGATTCGGGCACCATCGTCGCCTGGGGGGTCAGGGAGTAACTGCCCGGCGGCAGCCCGAAGACATCTACCACAAGCCGGACATCCTGCTCGTCGAGCTGTTCCAGGATCGGCTGCGGTCCGCTGAGGATGACCTGCACGGCGGTAGGGGCGACGGTGACGGTCAGGCCAGGGGAGGCTCCCTGCACGCTCACCGTCCGTTCCAGAGTCAGGCTCCCCTGGCGGGGCACGACGACGACGTGCACGGTGACGTAGGGCCGGTCCATCCCGATCAATGACACGCCTTCGGGGATGACCAGCGGCAGAGCGATCTCCACGTCGGCCCTTGCCCCCTCGACATTGAGGGGGGTGGTCTCGATATAGCCGGGGATGGTGCTGATGACATCCTGCTGCCCGAAGATCGTCACCACGGGGGGATCCACGGTGATACTGGAGACACGGTAGCCTGAGGCCACCTCTCCCTCCAGCATGGCCATCACTGTCAGGTCGCGGAAGCCGCGCAACTGCTCCACCGGCACACGCACGCCGACACGATCCGGACTGAGGGTGACATAGGAGACCACAGCCCCTTCTGCGTCGCGGGGCTGGAGATCGAACTCACCCACCACGTCTGCCCGTCCTCCCTCCACAGAGACTTCAGCCAC
>DAOTYX010000075.1:0-6910 GCA_034434635.1 Anaerolineae bacterium
CTGGGGCTCGACCCCGCCGACCACCTGGCCCGCAACGACGCCTACCCTCTCTTCGCCGCCCTGGGCGACCTGGTGCTCACCGGCCCCACCGGCACCAACGTCAATGACCTGTTCTTCGTGCTGGTGTCCCCCTCATCCCCCCGTCACATACCCCGGTGATGGGTTGCCGATGTAGAAGTCACGGGAGCAGTCATTGCGGTCGGTATCCGGCGGGTAGCGCTTGAGCGCCATGCCGGACGGGAAAGTGTCCCCCGGGTCCAACGGGAAGGGCACCACACCGACGCGCACCCCATCCCCCCAGGCGACGCTGTCCACCCGCGCGCCCGCGCCGTTGAGCAACAGCACCTCGTCGCCCGCGTTCCCCAGCGCCAGGCCGAAGCCCGACCACGAGCCCACCGCCCGCAGGTCAGGCACCGCCGCCGAGCAGTTTGTCCACTCGTAGGCGGGGTTGAAGCCGTAGGCCGCGGCGAAATCGGTGGCGCAGGCGGCCACCACCAGCACCTGCCCGTGGAGGAACTGCGCCCCGGCGGGGAAACTGTACCGCCCGTCGCCGTAGTCCCCCACGTTGACCGCGTCCCCGATCGTCCACCCGGCGATGCTCACCGTGGGGCCAGGGTTGTACAGTTCAATCCACTCCTTGCCCGCGTCATCCCCGGCCGGGTTGATGAAGACCTCGCTCACCAGCGGGTAGTCCGCCGGGGAGACATAATCCCGCATCACCAGCGGGAGACGGACGCGGTAGATGTAGGGAGCGTGGCTCCGCGCCCAGTCGGCTTCGAAGACCGCCAGCAGCCGCGCGTAAGCCGCGGGCGACTGGAACTGCAGCGCCACCTCGCGGTTGGCCTTGTTGGAGTTCTCGCTGCCGTTGATGCTCCCCAGATTCACCCAACGCTCCTCCCCCACAGCGACAACGAACGCCTTGGCATGCAACCCCAGCCCCGTGCTGTTCGTCAGACGACAGGCCAGGCTCAGCCCTTCGGCCTCAGCCATCCCATTGAGGATGCGGCAGGTCTCCGTGTTGCTCCCATCGTTGTCGTAGTACTCGTCCAGCAGGAGACGCACCGCCGCGCCGCGCCGGGCGGCGCCGAGCAACCGCTGCAGACGGGGGTTGAGCCCTGCGGAGCCAGCGCTCGCGGTCCAGGTGAACGGCTCGTCGAATTGCATCACCGCCACTGCGTCGCCACTCCCGACGCGGTCCAACAGGCCCAGCAGGCCATCTGCCACGCGCAGGCTGTTCTCCGGGGCGTGGAGCACCGTCAACCGGGTGGCGGTCGTCGCCAGCGACGCCGCGAAGGTCGCCGGGTAGGTCGTCCAGTCCGGCTCCGGCAAGGGGGTGAAGCCGGAGGGCACGATGAAGGGAGAGGTCCCGTAGGCCACCAGGTCGCTGTGATGCGCCAGGTCCAGGTCACGGGCAAAGATGTCCGCCAGGCGAGCGACGACCGCCGGGCTTTCCGTGGCGACGACGAAGCCGCGATGGCCCAGCGTACCGTTGTCCTTGCGGTCGGACGGCATGCCACCGGGGCCGAAGTTCTCGGTGCTCACCAGCGCCACCCGCCCGTCCACCAGGATGAACTTGGCGTGCTGGTAGGCGTAACGGGCGGTGGAGCCGTGGAGGAAATAGACCGCGCCGTTGGGCTGCCCATCCACCTGCCCGGCGATCCAGAGTTCCGCGCCCTCGATCCCGCCGGCCGGCGCCCCCTCCAGCAGCATCGTCACCGCCACGCCGGCCTGCAGCCGGGCGCTGAGGACGTCATAAAGCGCCACACTCTCGAAGGTGTAGCCTTCGATGAGGATGCTCTCCTGCGCCGCCGCCAGGGTGGCCGCGACCAGGTCGAAGGAGCCATCGGGGGCGACGGCGAGGGTGATCGGGGCCGTGGCCGTCGTCACCGCGGGGAAGAAGAGCGCTTCCAGGTCCCAGCCGGGGTAACGCAGCCGCCGGCCGTCTATCGGGTCGGCGGGGTCCTGCGCCCAGTCGGCGGCGGTGTTGGTGTCGGGGACAGGGAGTGCGGTCGCCGGGTCCAGTTTCCGGTAGAGCACCTGCCCGTCGGCGTAGCCGGCATACTTGTAGGGGACAGCGGGGCCGCTCCACCCGCTCGACGCGCTGCCGGCGCCGTAGGCCAGCGCGTCCACCAGCCGCCCGCTGCCGTCGAACAGGAAGGCTGCCTCGCCGCCGTCGGTGAAGCCGGGCCACGAGCCGCCCAGCAGCGGGACAGGGCGCGTGGTCGCACCGCTGGCCCAGTCAGCGTCGAAGCCCCAAGCGCGGTAGAAACCGTCACCGTTCTGCGCCAGCCAGATCGTCCGCCCTGGCGGGAGGGTGGCGGTGGACGGAAAAGTCACGCCGCTGCTGCCGGGGTCATCGTTCAGCCGCCAGCCGGAGAGGGAGGCGGTGGTGACGCCCAGGTTGATCAGCGCGGCGGACTCGCCGCTCACGCCGCCGAAATTGACCGGGGCCAGCGCGTACAGGCGCACGTAGGGAACGACGGGGGCGTTCCAGACCGCAGACGCCTCGCGCCCGACGCTGTCGGTGGCAGTGACGACGTTCGTCGCCGTCCCGGAGAGGGCGGCGTCGGCCTGCAGGGTCAGGGTGACGACGCGCAACGCTCCAGCGGGCAGATCTCCCACCTCCCAGACCAGCACGCCGGTGACGGGCTGACTGAAGGTGAAAGCAGAGGTCTGGGTGATGAAGGAGAGGCTGGCCGGCAGCGCATCGGTGACCACCACGCCCGCCGCCGGCAGTTCGCCGGTGTTGCTCAGCACGATCCGGCAGGTGAAAGCCAATCCAGGGGTCACGAAGGGCGGGCCGGCCTTGGCGAGCGCCAGGCGCGGCGCGGGGAGAAGGGTGGTCCAGCGGGCAGTGTTGTTCCCCGCCGCCGCCTCGGTGATGGCGCCGGTCGCGGTGATGACGTTGACCACGTCCTCGCTCGCCGCTGCGCCGATGTGCACCACAGCGGTGATCAGCCGGTCGCCGGTGCTGATGGGCAGTGTCCCCACCTCCCAGACCAGCGTCCCGGTGGTCGGCTGACTGAAGGTGAAGGGCGAGGTCTGGGTGACGAAGGTCAGGTCAGCAGGCAGCACATCGGTGAGACGGGTGGCGCTGGCGGGCCGGTTGCCGACGTTGCGCAGGCGGAGCGTGTAGGTGCTGGGCTGGTCAGGGAGCGCCTGAGCCGGCCCCCGCTTGGCCACCACCAGGTCCGCAGCGGGGCTGGCCGTGGAGTTGCGGCAGGTGGGCGTGCCAGTGATGGGGTTGCTATCAGCATCTCGCCCATTGCGGACGACGCCATCATTGGAGGCCCAGTTGGCGTCGCTGTCGGCGGCGAGGGGGTTGATCCGCTCCATCGAGAGGTAGGTGGACGAGCCGCTCCCCGCCGGCCACGCGCCGCCGTCGCCGTTGGCAGTGTCAACCACCGTGACCTGGTTGTCCCGCAGCGTCAGCGGCTCGCCATCGTTGTCAAGGCCTGTACCAAAGGAGCCGGTCCAGTTGGCAGGGATGTCGCTGACCGTGTTATCATCGCTGCGCTCGATCAGGTAGTAGCCGTAGGGGGGAATCTGGCCGCTGAGGGTGATGGCCAGATTGTCGTCATCCGTCAGGTGCCAGCCATTCAGGGAGATGGTGGCGGCGGTGGTGTTGTACAGTTCGATCCACTCATCAGCGTAGCTCGCTGCCGTGCCGCCCCAGGCGACCTCGTTGATGACCACGTCGCCGGGGCTGGCGGAGGGTTCCGCCCGCGCCGGTCGGTTCAGCCCGGCCCACAGCGCCAGCACGGCCAGTCCCGCAAGCAGACAGGGGATTGCCAGTCCTGTTGTTCGTTTCATTGTAGCCCTCCCGTTCAATTCCACGCCGACCGGGAATCGCCCCGGCATGATGCCGGGGTTACGCCTGAAGCCGCTCGACCCGCCCCGGCACGATGCCGGGGTTACACCTGAAGCCGCCCCGGCACGATGCCGGGGTTACGCCTACCCCGCATCCACCTCCTTCGTCTCCGAGACGATGTCCCGCTGGCCCAGCGACTCGCGCGTCTCCGGCTGCGCCTTCCGCCGCTGCAACTGATAGAGGCCGCCCAGGACCACCAGCGGCAGCCCCACCGCCAGCAACAGGTAGACGCCGGGGTCCAGCAGCGGGGTCGCCGAGAAGCGGTCGAGGTTGAAGAGGATCAGCGCCACGGCTGTCCAGACGGTGAGGAAGTTGGGGATGGCGTCGCCGGAGCGGAGCAGACGCAGCCCCATCGCCCGGCCCTTCGTGAAGGGGTAGAAGAGGTTGCTGCCCATAAAGCCCAACTGGTCCTCCAGGATGTGGCCGGCAAAGCCCAGCCCGGTCACCAACCCCACCCATAGGGGAGTACGGGAGAGCGCGCCACGGGTGAGCGCTTCGATCAGGACAGCCACCCCCGCCGCGGCCAGGCCCAGCGCCGCCGCCAGGGTCAGGCTGTGCGACCAGCGGCGGTGCCAGTCGAGGAAATGGACGTGGAGACGGTCGCCCCGACGCTCGAACTTGAAGGAGGGGCCGCTGAAGATGTCCACGCGGTTCTCCGCGTCGTAGGTGTGCACCATTGGCACGCCCACCTTCAACCGCGCCTCCA
This sequence comes from Anaerolineae bacterium, assembly GCA_034434635.1. GTDB lineage: Bacteria > Chloroflexota > Anaerolineae > B4-G1 > DUEL01 > DAOTYX01. Next base: position 4,578 of record DAOTYX010000075.1, read on the forward strand.
CCGCGTCCGGCGGTTCCGATCCGGGGAAGGGCACCTGCCCGGTGTTGACCACCGGCCCCACCCGCACCGCCACCTCGTTCTGCGCCGGGTCGAAGCGGATGATGTACTGTCGCCACAGGTCGGCGCCCAGGCGGATGGTGTGCAGCATCACGTTCTGGGGCCTGCCGGTCTCGTAGGCGCGGCGCATCGCCTGCACCAGCGATTCGGCGATCTGGCGGGCGTCGGGCTGCGGCCCGGGGTCAATCTCCAGGTCGTACCTCTCGAAATAGCGGGCGAACTTGAAGTCCAGCGTGTCCGGCAGGATGCCGGCGATGCCGCCCAGCACGGGGAGTAACGAGCCCTGCGCTGCCTGCTGGACCACCTCCGGGAAGAAGGTGGCGATGGCCACACCGGTGACGAAGTGGGCGATCCCCTTCACCATGCTCCTCCTGTGCGGTTCATCCTCTGGCGAGAAACCGCTTCCCGCACGGCATGGTACCCAAGGGAAGCCGTTTTGGCAAATCGGCGGTGTAGCCCGTAGGGGCGGCATCCCTATGCCGCCCCGCCAAACCTCCCAAACACCCGTAGGGGCGGCATCCCTATGCCGCCCCGCCAGCGCATAGGGATGCGCTGGCTACGGAACGAGACCTTCCGAACACCCGTAGGGCGGCATCCCTATGCCGCCCCGCCAGCGCATGGCCAGCGCATAGGGATGCGCTGGCTACGGAACGAGACCTTCCGAACACCCGTAGCGGCGGCATCCCTATGCCGCCCCGCCAGCGCATAGCCAGCGCATAGGGATGCGCTGGCTACGGTCTACGGCCGCCCCGCCAAACCTCCCGAACGCCCGTAGCGGCGGCATCCCTATGCCGCCCCGCCAACCCGCCAGCGATGCTACCTGCCGGGCAGTTACGGCATTCTGTAGTATAATAGCAATTATCACCACACAGGCACCGACCGTCGCTCAGGGGCCTGCGGAGTACAGAAATGAGCAAGAAGCCCACTCGCGCGCTGGCGACAGACGACCAGCAGGCATATGCGGCGTTGTCCCGCCAGGAGGCGGAACTGCGCGCCACGCTCTACAGCATCGGTGACGCCGTCATCTCCACCGACATGGAGGGGCGCGTGACGCGGATGAACCCGGTGGCCGAACGGCTGACCGGCTGGAGCGAGGCCGAGGCCGTCGGCCGGCCGCTGGATGAGGTCTTTCGCATCATCAACGAGGAGACCCGTCGCACGGTCGAGAGCCCCGTGAGCCGTGTCCTGCGCGAAGGGGTGGTCATCGGGCTGGCCAACCATACCCTCCTGGTCGCCAGGGACGGACGGGAGATCCCCATTGCCGACGCTGGCGCGCCGATTTTCGACTCCCAGAGGAACGTCACCGGCGTGGTGCTCGTCTTCCGCGACCAGACCCAGGAGCGCGCCGCCCAGCAGGCCGTCGAAGAGGCGCGCCGGCTGGCCGAGAGCATCATCGCCACGGTGCGTGAGCCGCTGGTCGTGCTGGACGCTGAGATGCGCGTGGTCTCGGCCAACCGCGCCTTCTACCACACCTTCCGCGCGACACCGGAGGAGACAGAAGGGCGGCGGCTCTATAACCTGGGGAACGGCCAATGGGACATCCCCGCCCTGCACGAACTCCTGGAAGCCATCCTGCCGCAGAACACCGCCTTCGATGACTTCGAGGTGACCCACGACTTCCCGGACCTGGGTCGGCGCACGATGCGGCTCAACGCCCGGCGCGTCTACCGGGAGGCCGGCAAGGAACCCCTCATCCTGCTCGCCATCGAGGACATCACCGACCGCAAACGGGCAGAAGAGTCGCTACGACGCAACCTGGAGCAGGTGACGGCTCTGAACCATGCCTCGCAGGTGGTGACCGCCTCCCTCGAACTCGACCAGGTCCTGGCTGAGATCGCCTCCCTGGCCCGCGGACTGACTGCCGCGGAGTACGTCAGCGTGGTACTGCTGGACGAGGAGGGCCGCGTCGCCCAGAGCACCGAGGACCTGCCGGGCGTGCCGGCCATCTCGCACCGCATCCGCGAGGAGGGGCTCACCAACTGGATCGTCCGCTCCGGCGAGACGGCGCTCGTTGACGAGATCGGAGCAGATGGCACAATGAGCCCCCATCCAGGCGAAGGGGCCCCCCTCAAAGTCAACCAACCTCTCGTGGAAGTGGGCGTGAAATCCCTCGTTGGCCTGCCCCTGGCCGCCAGAGGCCATCCGCTGGGCGTGCTCTATCTCTACAGCCTGCGCCCGCACGCCTTCCGGGAGCAGTTGCCCGTGCTGACCGGTTTCGCCAATCAGGCCGCCATCGCCATCGAGAACGCACGGCTGTACAAAGCGATTGGGCAGGA
>DAOTYX010000076.1:0-7570 GCA_034434635.1 Anaerolineae bacterium
GCGGATTTCTGTAGACGAATCCGCTTCATCTGCTAAATCCGCTGACTCTCTCCGGCCGTTTTGGGTGCGGTCTTCGATCAACACGGTAAGGGAAGACCATCAGAGTGTCGAATGTGAAGAATCGGTCCGCAGATTGGGCGGATTCAGCGGATTTCCGTAGACAAATCCGCTTCGTCTGCCAAATCCGCCGACCGTCTCCGGCCATCTTCGGGCGCAATCTTCGATCAACAAGGAGAGATTTTCCTTACGTCCAATTTCGTGGAATTCGTGGCCTACAACAAGCAGCCACGCTTGAGCGCAGCCCTAAGGCCGTGCCAGAGACGCGCGGTAGACTCCCACCAACCGTTCGGCGATGGACTCCCAGCGATGATGGGCCTCAACGTACTTCCGCCCATTCGCGCCCAGCCGGGCTGCCAGTTCGGGCTCCTCCAACACCCGCAGCACCTGCCGGGCAAACTCCGCGCTGTCGCCGGCGCTCAGCACGTCTTCGCCGTCTCGCGCCTCCAGCCCGGCCAGCGCCGCCGCAGTGCAGACGACCGGCGTGGCTATGGCCAGCGCTTCCAGCACCTTGTTCTGCACCCCCACGGCGTAGGGCACCGGGCAGACCGCCACCGCGGCTCGCGCCAGGTAGGGACGGAGGTCCTCCACCGTGCCGGTGACAACGACGCGCTCGTCCTCGGCCAGCCGACGCACCTCTGGCGGGGGGTCCTTGCCGACAACCCAGAAGCGGACCTGCGGGTCCGCCGCCCATATGTGGCGCAGTACCTGACGCGCAAAGAACAGCGCTCCGGCGACGTTGGCGTGATACCCCATCTTGCCGGTGAAGACCACCATACGCCGGTCCCGCGGCCCGTCCTGCGGCCGGAAGTAGTCCAGGTCCACGCCATTGGTCACCACGGTCACCAGGGCGGTCGGCGCCGATGGCGGCAGGTAGCGACGGGCCAGCCCCTCCAGGGCCTCCCTGTCCCGCCGCGAGGTGACCACCACCTGGTCGTAGCGGGTCAGCAGGAGCGCCTCGTAGCGGCGGGTGCGCGCCAGGTCGAGCGCGGCCATCAGCCGGGACCCCAGGCGCGGGGTCCGTGCCAGAGTCTGTTCGAAGAGCAGGGAGATGCAGTCCACCGAGTCATAAACCTTGGGCAGATCGTGGACCGCCCGCACCAGCCGCGCCGCACGCAGGTGTTCGATGTGCACCAGGTCGAACCGGCCGCTCTCCGCCAGTTGCGCCAGGCGACGCTCCATATCCGGATGGTAAGCATAGACGGCCTGCAGGGGTTCCCGCGTCAGGAGGGCAGCCAGGCAGTTCGCCAACGAGCGGGGGCGGGATACCGGGAAGACCTCGACCTGCACGCCCCCGTCGCGCAGCCTCTCGGCCTCGCGGGCCTCCGGCGCAGAGGTCGCGGCGGTCAGGAGTGTGACCTGATGCCCCTGGCGCGCCAGTTCCCGGATCAGGTTATAGGGCCGGGTGCGGATGGCCGAGGGGACATAGGGGGTGACGTAGAGCAGGTTCACCTCGGCCGTGCCATCCTGTTCTCGAGCGGCAGGCCCAGTTTGGCCTGCACCGCGGCCAGCACATCCGGCGGTGGCGTCTCTTCCAGGCGCGCCAGGGCCTCCGCCCGATCCAGGTACCCCGCCCGCACCAGGCCCGCCAGTTCCATCGCATAGGGATGAAAGCCAGCCTGCTGGAGGTGCACCTGATTGGCGAAACTGTTGAGCAGGCAGTTGGTGGAATTGGGGTCAGTGTCCATTGGCCGCTCCCAGCCCAGCCCGGTGATGGTGTGCAGCGCTGCCTCCTCGTCGTAGCCGAGGAAGGCCAGCGGCGAGACGTTATGGGGATACTCCCGTCCGGCGGTCAGCAGGCGCTCATCCGGGAAATAGGCGTCCACCTCATCGCCGACCGCCCTCTCCAACGGCGCCCGCGCCGCCTCCACGGTCGCCTGCAACAAACGGCGGTTGGTGGCGAAGAAGGCCGCGGTCAGGGGCACCTGTCCCGGCGACCAGCCATAGACCAGCAGGGGGATCTCTTTCTCCAGCGCCAGCCGCAGTCCAATCCCCTTGGCCATGCCCATGCAGGTGTTGCAGATGCCGCTGGCCCGCTCCAACGCCCGCGGCGGATACATCCCTGGCTCGATTGAAGCGACGAACAGCCGCCGCAGCAGGTCGAAGCGCGGCTTGACGATGAGATGATCCACCCCCAGGCTCTCGGCCACGGTGCGCATGTTCTTGAACGCCCCAGGCGAGACGAAGCCGTTGTCGAACGTGAAGGCCAGCACGCGCAGGCCGTAGCGCTCCTTGAGCAGCCAGAGCGTGTAGGTGCTATCCTTCCCGCCGCTCCAGGCCATCAGGGCGTGATAGCCGGGACGCTGGCGCACCTGTTCCACCCGCTCCTCGAACCGCGCCTGCAACGCCGCCTGCTGCTCTGTCCGTCGCTGGAGGGGCGCTTCCTGACGGCAATACTGGCAGACCCCCGCCTCGTCAAAGCGGATGCCGGGGAAGGTCTCCGGCAAGACACAACGGGTACAAGACTTCACTACATGCCCTCCTCTCCGCCACGGCAGACGCGCAGCGGCCCGATCCCCGGCGCCGGCCGGGCAGAGAAATCGGCGACAAACAGGTGATGCAACAGTTGAGTGGAGAGGACCCCCACCAGGGCCATGTCGTCCCCCTCGCTCACCCGCTCGCCAGTCTGACACTTGCGGGCCAGGCGGGCTACCGCCTGAGGCTCGAACAGCCCGGTCGCGGCGATGGCGTCCGGCGCGAGCATCTCCGCCACGTACTCCAGCGGCCGAGCGAAGAAGGCGGAGTGGATGGGGGCGCGGTAGGGCTGTTTGGGCCGTTGCCACACCGCTGGCGGCAGGAGTCCCCGCGCGCTGCGCCGCAGGAGAGCCTTTTCGCGCAGACCACACACCTTGAGATGCGGCGGGAGTCGTCCGCAGAACTCCACCACGCGGTGGTCGAGAAACGGGAAGCGTCCCTCTACCGAGTGGGCCGCCATCACGCGGTCCCCCTGGGAGGAGAGCAGATAGGGCGACATGAACGTGGCCACCTCGAGCGCCTGCGCCTGGGCCAGCGGGCTCCAGGCCGACAGGTTCCCGTCCACCCCCGCCAGGAACTCCGCCGCCGGGTCGTACCCCTGGAGCGCGGCGCGCAGCGCAGGGGAGAAGAGCCGCTGCAGGCGGGCGGTGTTGCGCCAGCGGATGAGGTGCGAACACCCCACCTGACCCACCTCGTCCAGCCACTGGCCGAAGAAGGCGGCCAGGTACGAATCGCCGCTGCGGGCCAGGTCGGCCACGTAGGGGTGCAGGCGCCGCAACAGCAGCGGTCGCCAGGTGGAATCGGGCTGGCGGGCCCAGAAGCGACGCACCTTGTCCTCTTTGTAGATGTCGTACCCCCCCAGGAACTCGTCAGCCCCCTCACCGGTCAGTACGACCTTGATGCCGTTCTCCTGCACCAGGCGGGAGAGGAGGAACATCGGCGCCGGGGCGGTGCGCAGCAGCGGCGCTTCAGCGTGCCAGACCACCTCCGGGAAGACAGCCCCTATGTCGGCGTTGGCGCACTCGGCGCGGCGGTGGTCGGTGCCCAGAAAGGCGATGGCGGCTTCCTGGTACTCCCGCTCGTCAAAGGCGCGCTCCTCGAAGGCGATGGAGAAAGTGCACAAGGTGTGCGGGATGTGCTGCCGGGCCAGCGCAGCGACCAGGGTGGAATCCAGCCCGCCGCTGAGGTAACTGCCCACCGGCACGTCGGCGCGCAGCCGCAGCCGCGTGGCGTCAGAGAGCAGGGCGCGCAACTGCTCCGCTGCCTCCCCGGCGGAGAGCCGCTCCTCCTCTCCGGCTGGCGGGAAGGTCAGGCTCCAGTAGCGCCGGGGGACAAGCGCATCACCCTGCGCCTCCAGGTAACAGCCAGGCGGCAGTTCCAGCACTCCCTCGAACGCGGTGCGCGGGGCCAGGGGTGCCCAGAAGGTGAAGGTCTGAGCCAGGGCGTGCAGATCGAGCCGCGCCGACAGCGCCGGGTGGGCCAGCAGCGCCTTGATCTCCGAGGCGAAAACCAGCCCGCTGGCCAGCGGGGCGTAGAACAGCGGGCGCACCCCCAGTCGGTCACGAGCCAGGAACAGTTCGCCCCGCCGCGCATCCCAGATGGCGATGGCAAACTGGCCGTTGAACCGTTCCAGGCAGCGCGGCCCCTCCTGCTCGTAGAGGTGCAGGATGACCTCGGTATCCGAGCGGGTACGGAAGCGATGGCCGGCCCGCTCCAGACCAGGGCGCAGTTCGACGTGATTGTAGACCTCGCCGTTGAAGACGATCCACAGCGAGCCGTCCTCGTTGGTGATCGGTTGCTGGCCGGTGACCAGGTCCACCACGCTCAGGCGGGCGCAGCCGATGCCGGCGCGCTGGTCGAGGTAGATGCCAAACTCGTCAGGGCCGCGGTGACGGATCAACCCCAACATGCGTCGCAGCAGCCCCTCGTCAGGAGGACGCGCGCCGCTCCAGTCCACCACGCCGACAATGCCGCACATAGGTCCCCTCAGGCCTGTCCCTGCGACGGGGCAACATCGTCGGAAGGCTCCACCGGGCCGGCCGGCTCGGAGTGGAGCGGGGCAGCAGCGAGCGCCCGGCGGTCAATCTTCCCCGACGGCGTGCGCGGCAGGGCGGTGAGGAACTCCACAAAGCGGGGTCTGGCGAAATCCTCCAGGTGTTGGGCGCAGTGACGCAGCACCTCCTGCGCGGTCAGCCGACTCCCGTCCCTGCAGACGATAAAGGCCTTGATCGCCTGGCCCAGCAACTCGTCGGCCACGCCGACGACGGCCACCTCCGCCACCTCCGGCAGGCGGTAGAGCACCTCTTCCACCTCCTTCGGGGCCACCTTCTCCCCGCGCGTCTTGATGATGTCGTCCTTGCGAGCGACGAAGTATAGGAAGCCCTCTTCATCCATACGAAACAGGTCGCCCGTGTACAGCCGCCGCTCCGCCGGCCAGCGGCCAGGCCGATACCGCCGCGCGGTCTCCTCCGCGTCGTTCCAGTACCCCTGCATGACGTGCGAGCCGCGCACCACCAGTTCCCCCATCTGACCCGGCCCCAACCGGTTGCCCGCCTCATCCTCGATCCAGACCTCGGTTCCGGGAATGGGGATGCCCACCGACCCGGGGCGGCGGTCAAGTTCCTCCGGCGGCAGGTAGCAGACCCGTTTGCACTCGGTCAGGCCATACATAGAGTAGAGGCGGGCGTGCGGGAAGGCCTGTCGCAGGCGCAGGATGTGTTCCACCGGCAGGGCCGCAGCGGTGTTCGTCAGGTAACGGAGCGAGGAGAGGTCGAAGCGGCTCAGGTCCAACTGCAGCAGCATGGCGAAAAGCGTGGGCACGCCGGGCAGCCCGGTCACCCGCTCCTCGGCGATGCGCTGCAGCACCGCCGCCGGATAGGCAAAGGAGCGCTCCAGCACCAGCGTGCCGCCGAAACTGCAGACCATCAACCATTGATAGAGGCCGTAGTCGAACGAAAGGGGCAACACGTCAATGACCACGTCCTCTGGCCGGTTCTCCAGGTAGCGGGTGATGGAAGAGGCGGCGAAGACCACATTGGCGTGGGTGGACATGACCCCTTTCGGCTCGCCGGTGGAGCCGGAGGTATAGATCAGGCAAGCCAGGTCCACATCAATTGTGGGGCAGGCAGGCGGATATGATGGATGGCCTTCTAGCAGGTCGGCGAACGACACCGTGCGCGGCAGAGAGCCCGTCTGCGGCCCGCACAGGACGGCTGCGCGGAGCGAGGGGACCGCAGTGAACAGGCCCGCCACCTGTTCCGGTTCCCGTCCAGGGAGGAACAGCGCCGTGGCGGTGCAGTTGTTGAGAATGCGCGCCAGTTTCTCCGGCCGCGTGGTGGCGTTGATGACAGTGAAGACCGCGCCCGCCTTGAGCACGGCGTAGATGGCCACCGCCGCCTCGACCGAGTTGTGCAGCCAGATCGCCACCCGGTCGCCGCGCGCCACACCCAACTCGCGCAGGCCGTGGGCCAGGCGGTTGGTCCGCTCCTCGACCTGGGCATAGGTGAGCCGCTGTCCGTCACAGACCAGCGCCACCTTGTCCGGGAAGCGGTTCGCGCTCTGCTCCAGAAAGTGTTGAACCAGGTTCGCGTTCATCTTCTGAGTCTTTGCACCAGGGGCAGGTACGCGTAGTAGAAGCCGGGCAATACCGGGCCAGCAACGTTGTTCATCTCATCAGATTCGGGCACCAGGCCATAGGGGTACTGCTCGTGATTGTCCACCTTGGCATAGAAGGCCACGATCTCCCCATGAATCTCGTGTGTGCTGAAGCCAGAATGGGTGATGACCACTGTGCCCTGTACGCCAGGCGCCAGCGGTGGGATGGCGTCAAAGAGGTCCTTCTCGCTGTAGCGGATCCACGGGTAGGGGGGAATCTCGTCAATGAAGATATCCACCCAGAAGCCGCCGTGGTTATCAGGGTTCCAGGCCATTCCAGTCCCCCGGTTCTCCACGACGATAGTGAAGGTGACCGGAGTGTCCGCGTGCAGCGGCAACGGCTCGACGGTGAATTCCCTCACCACCAGGTCAGGCACACCGACAACGGCGTGTGTGGTGTTATTGGCGGGCTGCTCATCCCACGTCACCCCATTTCTCTCGGCGATGACGAAGGGGGTGTCGAACAACGGCGCGGGAACAGAGGGTTGGTTGGGGGCAAGGACAGTGAAGGTGACGACGCGCCCGACCTCGCCGGCAGGCAACGTGCCCAGCGCGCGGGAGTAGATGCGACCGTCGCCCGTCTGCCAGCCGCTGCCGATGAAGGTCGTGCCGGTCGGCAGGGTGGTGGTGAGGATCACATCAGCAGCCTCCATGCGCCCGCTGTTGCCGTAGGTGATGATGTAGTCCATCTCCCGGCCTGGTGAGTAGAGGCTGGGCTGGTGCTCGACCACCACGCTCAGGTCGGGACGGGTGGCCACGCTGTTCTCATCCTCAGCCACAATGGGCGCAGGCAGACAGGGTGCGGCCAGCACGGCGTGGTGAGAGAGCGTGTCCACGCCTGCCGGCAGGGGATCATACACCTCCATGATCACCTGCGCCTGCCGCTGGGTCTTCGCCACCAGGGTCGAGTAACGAATCACGACAGTGTCCCCCAGGTGCTGACAGGTACCCCCGCTCGCCTGGCAATCCAAGTAGGTAACCAGATCGGGCAAAGTGTCGGTAATGACCAGGTTATAGGCGTTCTCGTTGCCGCTGTTGGCGCAGGTAAGGGTAAGGGTCAGCCGGTCGCCCGCACGGATCGCGGACTGGCCATCGCTGGTCTGGAGGCTGAGCAGCGGCGCGCTGGTGACGGTGCTGTGGACCGCATCGCTGAGCAGGTCTCCCTCGGAGTCGGCCAGTTGCGCGGCGAAATCGAGCGGCGTGCCGTTGGTTAACGGGAGGGTCACCCTGGCGCGGATGACGACCTGGCCGTGGCCGCCCTCGCCAGCGATGGCGCCCCAACGCCAGATCCACACCCTGCCGCTGCCCTCCGCGGGCTCCGGCGTGGCGCTGAGCAGGGAGGTGTTGGGGTCGAGCGTGGCGGTGATGACGGTATGGGTGGCGT
>DAOTYX010000077.1:0-10155 GCA_034434635.1 Anaerolineae bacterium
TCCAGCAGCGGCTCCATCGCCTGCCGGGTGGACTGATCCCCGGCAAGGGCGGCGAAACTGGGGGCGTGGCTCCAGCCGTTCAGCAGCGCCGCCCAGAGCGCCAGCCCACAGAGGGCGGGAGGGATGAGAGGACGGAGAGCGAACGCTGGGAACCGAAGGGCATAGGACGCACGGCGAGAGACGGCCGCGGGCAGGAGCCCGAAAGCGATGGCGATGGGCAGATAGGCGGGCATCAGGTACTCGACGGTCTGCGGCGCGCGGTAAGTGATAGCGACGAAGGTGTGCAGCAGGAGGCTTCCGGTCAGAAGGACGAACAGCCGCCAGTCCCGCCGCAACAGCCCCAGCAGTCCCCCCGCCGCCCCGATGAGGATGAGGTCGTTGAACTGGAAGGGGAACAACGTCGGCAGGAGCGCCAGGCGGTGTGGCAAATCGGTCGCGTTGGCGAAGGCGAACATATCTCCGGCGAAGCCGCTCGCCCGGACGTGTTCGAAGAAACCCGCCAGTGTCGTCAGCCCTTCGGGGGCCAGCGGCGCGCCCATTGCCGCGCGGATGGGCAGATAGGCCAGTGGGAGGAGGCCGACCAGCGCCGCCAGTGCCGGCTTCCACCAGCGGCGCGGCTGGAGCGCCAGACGCGGGTCGCAGAGCAGCACGTAAGCGACGAAGAACAGGGCTACGAAGGCCAACGAGGCGTGATGGGTCAGCCCCAGTCCCAGGGCCAGAGAGAAGAGAAGCAGCGCACGGTCGGCCTGACGCGGCGAGGCGGCTGTGGCGAAGCGGGATAGAGCCCAGAGCGCCAGGGTGGCGAAGAAGAGGGTCGGCGTGCGGATGTTGGCAATCGTCGCCTGCGCCCAGAAGGTGGTGGATGTGCCCAGCGCCAGCGCTGCCGCCAGTCCGCCAGCCAACGCCACTGGGGGAGACGCCCCTAGCCGCCCGGCCCAGCGGCGGGTGGCCTGGGCCAGCAAGAGCAACGTCGCCGCGGCCAGCAGCGCGCTGAGCAGGTTCAACCGCCCGGCTGGCGTCCCCCACGGGAGCAAACGAATGACTAGGTGGCCCAGCATGGTGTAGAGCGGATAGCCGGGCGGGTGGGCCACGCCCAACCGTGCTGCCACTAACTGGAACTCGCCGGCATCGGCGGGGAGGATGTCGGGATTGGCGGTGAGGGCGTAGGCAAGCAGCGCGGCGAGAAAGAGCGCGCCATCCAGCAGGAGGGGAAGGTTCCGGCGCGCGCGGGCCGGGCCGGTCATCAGGTGGAGAAGCACTGCCAACAGCGCCACAGCGACAGCCACGGTGGGGTCGCGCCGGGGCCAGAGGACGTAAGCCAACAGCAGGAGCAACGGCCAGGAGAGAAGGCCGCGCGCTGCCCGCCAGCGGCTCAGCCCGAACCCGCCCAGTGCCGCCAGCAGGCCCACAGCGATGACCGTGGCCGCCGGCCAGGGGCGCGCTGTGGCCTCGAGAGCGACGCGGGCCAGAAACAGTCCGGCGATGGCCCCGGCCGCACCGGATGGCCGGGCCGGTGCACGCCAGGCGAGGCGAAGGATACCGTTCATACGACCTGGCATTATACCACAGAACAAGAGACCTCCGAGGGGCGCAGCAGCGCTGCGCTCCTACATGACCCGCCCCTGCGGCGTCGGCGCATCCCGACACGTCGGCGGGCGGGGCATCGGGATGCCGCCCAATGGTGTGCCCCCGTAGCCGACGCATCCCTATGCGTCGGCGGGCGGGGCATCGGGATGCCGCCCCTACGAGCCGCAAAAAGACCTCCGAAGTCTCAAAGACTTCGGAGGTCTCTTCGTGGTCGCGGTGTCAGAGCCAGCGTCAATTGGTTGGCAGGTGATTCCGCCAATCCTCGCTGTAGGTCACGCCCATCATCTGCTGGTTCAGCCACTCATTGAAGGCGTGACTCTGCTCGTAATTCAGCATCAGCGAGTCCAGTTCGTGCTCCTCGTGGTTCAGCACCTGCATCACGTAGGTGGCGCCGGTCGCCGAACTGAGCATCGGCATGGTGTAGGAGCCCACCGGCGTGGCGAAGAGGATGATGCTGATCTCCGTGCCGAACTGCTCAGCGACGAAGCCTTGGGTAACCCACCACGGTTCGCTGGCGTAGGTGCCAGTGATCGGGTTCTCCTCCAGGTCGGCGGCGATGTCGTCCCACGCCTCACCGGCCTCCAGCCGCTGATGGAGGGTATCGGCGACTTCCCCGTCGTTGCAGGAGAAGTAACGCATCTGCACCTGCTCCGTGGCCGTGGGCACCTCGCTCTCGATCGCTGTGCGCACCTCGTTGCTCAGGAGCATGGCCTCCATCATCGCGCGGAAGCCCTCGACGCCCAGGCCGCTGGGATTCAGCACGTTCTCCACGTAGCTCTGGTAGGTGTCCTGGAACTCCTGCTCGGTCATTGCGGCGGGCGTCGTGGGGGTGACCGTTTCGGTCTGCGTCACCGGGCCGGTGGTCAAGGGAGGAGCCGTCGGGGCAGCCTCGCGGTCAAAGCCGAAGAAGGTCTCGATGGCGCGGTCAATCTCCTCCGGAGCGATCGAGATACCCCGTCGCGCGGCCTCCTGGCGGATGATCTCCTCCTGGGCCATCTGCTCCAGCACTGCCTGACCGAGGGTCTCGGGCTCCATCTGAGATCGCAGGCGGCTGATCGCCTGGTCCAGCTGTTGCAGGAGCGCGCTTGCGTTGGGGTCGGTAGGATCCACCTCCATGCGCTGGGCGGAGTAACTGTCCAGCTGCATTTGCATCCGCACGCGCTGTTCACGGAACCTGGCCTGCCAGTCTGCGAGGGAGATGGGAGTCCCGTTCACCGTGGCTACCGGCCGGCGAGTCACGAGCACCACCTCGTTCAGGTAGCCGAAGACGAGGATGCCGACGACCAGCAGGCCGACGGCGATGGCAATGCTGATGACCCAACGGTTGAAGCGCGCGTCCCGCGCGGCGCGGGAGGCCTCCTTGCGTGTCGGCTTACGGGTGGTCGGTGTTGTGCCCTTTTTCGCCATTTTGTTCTCCGGCGGGCGGGGGTCAGGCGCCGCGGATGTGTTCGGCAGTGTAAGGCAGCAGGGCCAGATGACGGGCGCGCTTGATGGCCCGGGCCAGTTGCCGCTGATGGCGGGCGCAGGTGCCGGTCTGGCGGCGCGGGCGGATCTTGCCCCGCTCGCTCAGGAAACGGCGCAGCAGGTCCCCATCCTTGTAGTCAGGTTTCGGCACTCCCTCAGTGCAGAAATGGCAGCGTCGCACCTTGCGGCGCCACCTGCGGGGACCGCCGCGTCCACCGCGTTCCTGGTCCCGCTCATCCATGCGATCGTTTTCCTCAGCCAATGCAACCTCCTGAAACGTGCTAGAAGGGGAACTCTTCCCCCTGCGCTTCCTCTTCGTCGGCGGAGAAGGGAGCCTCACCGACTTCCGCGGGAGCATGTCCGCCCAGGATGATCATCTCCTGCGCCACCAGTTCGGTACGAAAGTGCTTTTTCCCCTCCCGATCGTCCCAGCCACGGGTCTGCAGGCGACCTTCAATGTAGACCTGTTGTCCTTTGTGCAGATGCTGCTTACAGACCTCCGCCAGATTGCCCCAGGCCACCACGTTGAACCATTCCGTCTCTTCCCGGCGCTCGCCGTTCGCGTTGGTCCAGCCCCGCGAGGTCGCCACGCTGAACGAGGCCACCGGTCGGCCACTGGGGGTGTAACGCAGTTCCGGGTCTCGCCCCAGGTGGCCAATGACCATCACTTTATTCAGCCCCCTGCTCATCATTCCCCCACTCTGTTCGATCCGTACACGCGATCAGATTCAATCCTCTTCCGTGCACACGATCAGATAGCGAAGCACCGACTCCTTCAGTCGCAACGAGCGTTCCAGTTCGACCAGGCCGGCCGGTTCGAGGGCGAACTCCATAAAAACGTACTGGCCTTCCCGTTCTTTCTTGATGGGATAGGCCAGTCGGCGCAACCCCCACACGTCCTGCCGTTCGACCGTGCCGCCCTGGTTTTGGATGAGACCTTTCACAGTCTCATTCAGAGCGGATAGCCCTTCTGCGTCCACGTGGGGGTGGACTATATATGTGAGTTCATACTTGCGCATCGCAGACGGTTGACCTCCTTCCTATGGGATTGCCCCCGGTCTCCGCCAGGAGCAGAAAGCCCGTCACAGGGCGCGCAGCGGGCCTATCATAACACAAGGGGCGAGTTTTGGCAAACGACTTCAGGGGTTGAAGCGGAAGAGACAGACTTCGCCGTCCTGCACGACGTAGTCGCGGCCCTCGGTGCGCACCAGGCCCCGCTCGCGTGCCGCAGCCCAGCCGCCAGCGGCGACCAGTTCCGCCCAGCCGATCACCTCGGCGCGGATGAAGCCGCGCTCCATGTCGGTATGGACGCGGCCGGCGGCCTCCGGCGCGGCAGCCCCCCGTCGTACCGACCAGGCGCGCACCTCCCGTCCGCCGACGATAGTGAAGAAGGTGATCAGGTCGAGGGTGCGGTAGCCGGCCCAGACCAGTTCGGCCAGGCCGGAGCGCTCCAGGCCCGCCGCGGCGCGGTACTCCGCCGCCTCATCGGGAGGCCAGGAGGCCAGGTCGGCCTCCAGGCGGGCGCAGAGCACCACGCAGGGCACCCCCTCCTGCTGCGCGATGCGTGCCACCGCTGCTCCATTCTCGCCGCCATCGGGCAGGTCGTCCTCTGCGACATTGGCGACGTAAAGGCGGGGCTTTGCGGTGAGCAGGTGGAGTTCGCGGGTCAGCGCTGCCGCCTCGTTCGTGCGTGCCCAGGTGAGGGCCCGTTCGCCGCGTTGGAGATGAGCCTCCAGCCCTTCCAGGAGCGCCAGTTCTCCGGCGACCTCTTTCGGACGCGCCTTGGCCGCTGCGCGGGTGCGCTCCAGCCGCCGCTGCACCGTCTCCAGGTCGGCCAGGGCCAGTTCCAGGTCGAGCACCTCCAGGTCCCGCCGGGGGTCAAGGTCGCCTTCGACGTGAGGCACGTCGGGGTCGGTGAAGCCACGGGCCACCACCGCCACAGCGTCCACCTCGCGGATGTGCGCCAGGAAACGGTTGCCCAGCCCCTCACCGTGATGGGAGCCGCGCACCAGTCCGGCGATGTCCACGAACTCCACCGTGGCCGGTGTGACCTGCGTCGGTCCCACCAGGCGGGCCAGCGCTTCCAGCCGCTCGTCCGGCACGGCGGCGATCCCCCGGTTGGGGTCAATCGTCGTGAACGGATAGGGGGCCACCGCCGCGCTTGCCTGCGTCAGCGCGTTGAACAGGGTGGACTTCCCGACGTTCGGCAACCCAACGATGCCAATTTGGAGGGACATGAGATATGACTCCGAACCAGCAATGACTTGGTGGCAATGACCAATGTGCAATGAATGACCAATGACCAATGCACAATGACCAACGGCTGTGGGGGCCCCCTCAATTGCCAGTCATTGGCCATTGGTCATTGGTCATTGTCGTTGTCCGTTGGTCACAGGCGCGGTGATCGGGAGGACGATGGTGAAGGTGCTGCCCTCGTTCAAGACCGACTCCACGCTCACGCGACCGCCGTGTCGCTCGACGATGGACTTGACGATCGCCAACCCCAGACCGGTGCCGACCACGTTCTCCGACTCGCGACGGTGGATACGGAAGAACTTCTCGAAAAGCCGCACCTGGTCCTCCTGGGCAATGCCGATGCCGGTGTCGGTCACATTGATGAAGACCTCTTGGGGGGTAGCGCGCAGGCCCACTGTCACGGTTCCACCTGATGGCGTGTACTTGATCGCGTTGTCCACCAGGTTGGCCACCGCCTGACGCAGCAGGGCGGCGTCGCCCAGGATCACCGGGGCAGGGTCTGAGGCCTCCATGCGCAGCGTGAGCCCCTTTGCCGCCGCGCGGGCGCGCATCCCGTCCACGGCTTCCACCACCACCGCGCCGATGTGACAGGGGCTCTTTTCCAGCCCTACCCCAGCCTCGATCCGCCCCAGGTTGAGCAGGTCCTCAACCAGGGTGGCCATCTGCTCGATGCCGGTCATGATTTTGTCCAGGTACTCCTGCTGCTTCTCGCTCAGACTACCGACCATCGGCAGCATGGTGGCGTAGCCGCGCATAAAGGTCAGCGGGGCGCGCAGGTCATGGGAGACGGTGGCAACGAACTCGGACTTCATCTCGTCCAGTTCTTTGAAGTAGGTGATGTCGCGCAGCACGACGACGCGGCCGGTGTTTTTGCCATCGGAACTGAGGATGGTCGAGACGCTGGCGTAGAAGGTGCGGCCGTTGGGCAGAGGCACCTCCCTCACCAGCGCCCCACCGCGGCCCAATGGCTCGGTCAGGATCGCGGCGAGCGTAGGCTCAAGAGGGACCTCGCTGACCCGCCGGCCCATCACCTCGCTGGCCACCAGGTTCAGCGCCTGCTCCGCTGCCGGGTTGATCAGCACCAGGCAGTCATCCCGGTCGGTAACCAGCACGGCATCACGGGTACTGGCGAGGATGGCCGCCAGCTGTTGCCGGCCGCCCTCGGCCATCTGGAACAGCCGGGCGTTCTCCACCAACACCGCTGCCTGGCTGGCCAGGGTGGAGAGCAGATCTACCTCTGTCGGGTCGAAGTGGTGGGGCTCCGGGTAACCCACCCACATGATCGCCGCTGCTCGTCCCCTGCCACGCACCGGCAGGGCGATGGCCGCCTGTACCGCTGACGGTGGCCTGAAGTCGGCGATAGAGCGGGCGCGGCTGAGGTTCTCAAACAGCAGCGGCCGATCCCCCTCACAAACACCGAGCGCCAGGGCGCGGTCGAGCATGCCGATCCCCTCCACGCTCTGGCCGCGGCCCATCGCCACCTGCGGTTCGCCGGAGGCGGAGAGCAACACCACCCGCGCAACAGAGGCTCCCGTACCCTGCAGCGCCCCTTCCAGGAGCGGAGGGATACCCCGGGCCAGGTCGAGCGCCGCGGAGACCTGCTGGCTGACCCGCAAGAGCAGGGAGAGGTCATCCAGCCGGCCCTTCAACCTCACGCGCATCTGCTCGAAAGCGCTGCCCAGGCGGGCCACCTCGTCATCACCAGCCACGTGGACGGGGATGTCCAGGTTGCCCATAGCGATACGGCTGGCGGCGTCAGCCAGCAGATTGAGAGGGCGAGTCAACTGGTTGGCGACCAACAGCACCACAAGGCTCAGGATCACCATCAGCACCAGGAGCAAAACCAGCAGCGGGGTGGCAATGCTGATCGCCAGGCTCAGCACGATCTCGTAGGGCAGGAGCAACACCACCGCCCAGGGATATCCGTCCACCCTGTAATAGCAGACCATCTGGCGGGCATTGCTCCGGCTATCGTAGGCCTGACGGACCCAGCCGCGATCCTCCTGCAGCGCCATCAGCGGCGGGCGGCTCTGGTCCACGACCCAGGTCTCCAATAACCGATCGGCGTCCTGGTGGGCCACGATATGCCCGTTCTCATCCACGACAAACCCTTCGCCGCGGCCCATCGTCTGCTGCAGGCTGCTCAGCACATCCGCGATCAGCGGGCTGATCTGAATGTCCACGCGGCCCACCAGTGTGCCGTAGCGCTCGCCCGTGCGCGCGTCCTCTATCGGGCTGAGGAAGGAGATGTACACTTCCCCGTCCAGACCGCGGTGCACTGGCGTGGTCATCAGCGCGCCGGTGGCCTGGGCGACCTCCAACATCTGGTGCTCCTCATCGGTGAGGACAACGGCCTCCGTGGTGGACGGGTAGGAGCAGAGAGGGACCAGTGTGGCGGTAACTTCCTCGCTCTCCTGGAGGGGATAGGCGGTCAGACGGCTGAAGTAGGGGAGCATCTGCAGGTCGCTGCGCAGGCGCTCCTGGCACCCCATCGTGTCTCCCCCCCACAGGGCCGGGTCGGAGGCGAACTGGCGGATCAGGCTCTGCCCATTGGAGATGAACGACGAGATCGCCTGCGCGCCGTTGGCCGCGTCACGGACGAGGGCCTCCATCGCCTGGTCGGTGGCTGTGGTGACGGCGCTGCTCAGCACGGCGTAGATCAGCACCCCGATCGTGAGCAGGAATATCGGGGTGAGGGCAAAGAGGAAACGGCGGCTGAGGCTGATGCTGTAGGGGGGAGGGCGAGTGGTTGCCTGCACTGGCCGAACCTGCCGCCAAAAGTAGAGCAGTTGCAACCACAGACCGTTCCCCAGCGCCTCCAGCAAGCCCAACCCGAGGCTGTATTTTTGAAGGGTCCAGGAATAGTCCATCGCGGCGATCGCCCCACCAGGGCGATAGGCCGCTATGAAGGTAGCGAAGAGGGCCAGCGGCCAGACCAGCATGCAGGACAGCGGCAGGACAATCAGCGGCTGTCGCAGCACGCTGGCCAGCCGGCCCCGGTAATCCTGATGCAGGAGGTACGCCGCCAGGGCGGCGTAGAAAGCCAGGACAAACGGCGAGAAGAGGGTGTGGTCGGTGGCGCCAGCACGGAACAGCCCGGCGGTCAACCCCACCATCGCCGCCGGCCCCACGCCCGTCCACACGGCTGCGACGACGACGGGCAGCAGGCCCAGGAGCGGCAACGCTGGCGGGAGAGGCTCTGCGGCGAGATAGGGGGGCGGCAACAGGCCGGGGGGAGAAATGCTCAGGACGAACAGGCTGTTGAGCACCGGCGCGACGAGCAGAAGGGCCAGGAAGAGCAGCAGCCGTTGCCAGCGCAAGAGGAGGAAGTCCCGCCATCTCAGCACCCAAAGGGTCAGGAGTCCCGCCGCATAGATAGCGAGGACCAGTATGGCTTCCCAGCGCTCAGGCCATTCGAGAACCGGGAAGAACATGGAACCCAAAATCTGGAATCCCATCACTTGGGATTATATGCCGAAAGGTTTTCCTTGCAAGAAGGCACCTGCTCACCCTTCCGTCGTTGCGAGCCGCCCGAAGGGCGGTGAAGCAATCTCCAAAGTGCTTTTGGACAGTGCTTGGGGCGCTTCGCGCCCTCGCAATGACGGGTGGAAGTGGAGACCTGAGCAGTTACACAAGAAGGGGTGTATCAGGAGACGAGAAGGGGCGGCCCGGTGGCGCGCTCTAACAATCAGTCCAGGAAAACGACGGACACCCGGGCCCCCGAAGAGGCTTGACAGGTGTCACAGACTCGACTTGTGCAGTACCTTGACAGGTGAATAACCCAAAGCAGCCCGGTAGACATTCAGCGGAAAGACGTGTATCATCAACAGACGGAGGTGAACCATGTTTCCGCTGGTGGAACTTCCCGAACTGGTGGAGCACTATGCGCCCTACTTTGAAGAGGTGTTCTCGGCGGAAGCCTTCATTCAGTTCAAGCGCTATATCAGCGGCTTGATCGTGTCGGAGAGCAAGACAGTCGATGGCATCAACCGACTGTTTGTCTTCGAGAGCCGCAACCAGAGTAGTCTCAACCGCTTGCTGACGGAGAGCCCTTTCTCGCTGGAGGAGTTGAACCGAGTTCGCCTGAGGCTGTTGGGTAATCTGCCCGGCACGCAGATGAAGCGGAACGGTGTGCTGAGTGTGGATGACACGCTCCTGGCGCACTATGGGCAGCACTTTGAGCATATCGCTTGCCTGTGGGACGCGGCAGAAGGGCGCTATGTTTGGGCGCACAACCTGGTCAACTTGCATTACAGTGATGATGAGACCGACTATCCGGTAGCCTTCCGCCTGTGGAAGCCAGCGGATGTGGAGGCGTTGGAACAAGGGCTACGGGCGGCCGGCATCCGGCTCAGAGAGAGCAAACAGGCTTTGAAAACCGAGGCGCCTCACAAATGGCGCAACTACCTGCAAGGAGTGTGGCGACGCCATCAGGACAAAGCTGCAGTGCGGCCTTATACCAGAGCAAACTGATCATCGCCGAGCAATTGCTCCAGCATTGGGTGGAGATGCATCCTGAACCCAAGTTACCGGTGACCTTCGACAACTGGTACACGCAGCAAGGCTTCTGCCGCTACCTGGACCAGACCTTGCACCTGCCCTACGGGGGGACGTTAGCCGATGACGACCAGGTGCTCCTGAAAAGCGGCCCCCAGCACCTGGATCAGTTTGCCGAGCATCTGAAACAAGAACACCTGGCGGCGCTGAAGAGCGATTGCCCACCCATCTTCAAGCCCATCACCATTTCCTACAAAGGGGAGAAAGAGCGTTACTACAGTTACTGCGCCACCCACCGCATAGCCAAATTTGGCCGGCAGCGTCTGGTCATCAACCATAGCCAGGCGGACT
>DAOTYX010000078.1:0-19217 GCA_034434635.1 Anaerolineae bacterium
GAGAGCACGCGACAGGCCCGGACCACAGCAGCGATAGCCCGCTCGACAGTGGCCCGCTGACCGACCGACCGGGTGAACAGCGAGCCAGCACGCCCCAGCCGCTCCAGCGCGCGGCGCAGTTCCGGCTGGAAAACCACCGGAACAGCGACCAGTAACGCCGGCAGGGCACGGTCCACCAGCCAGCCGAAGGCCCGTAACGGGAAGATACCGCTCAGCAACGCCAGGAGGATGAGCAGCAGGATGATGCCGCGGAGCAGGGGGACAGCGCGGGTGCCACGCACCAGATAGAGGATGACGAAGAAAACCGTGGCAACCAGGAGAATGTCCAGGACATCGGTCCAGGTTATCCGTTGGAGGGTCCACCAGAGGTCTACCACACCTTTACCTCGTGGCGCTTCTCAGCACCACCTCATCCCCCTCCGCGTCCACCTCCACCGTGTCTCCCGGCTTGAAGGTACCGGCCAGCAGTCCATCGGAGAGGGGGTCTTCCACACGGTTCTGGATCTCCCGCCGCAGCGGGCGGGCGCCGTATTCGGGGGAGAAGCCCTCGCGCGCCAGCAGTTCCCGCGCCGCCTGGGTGACCGTCATCTCCAACCCATGCTCCCTCAGCCGCGCTGCCACTTTGGCCAGTTCCAGTTCCACGATACGAGCGATCTGTTCCGGTCCCAGCGGACGGAAGATCACCACCGCGTCCAGCCGGTTGAGGAACTCCGGGCGGAAGGTGCGTTTCATCTCCTCGCGCAGCAGACGGCTCATCTCTTCATATTCCCGTTGCGCGCTGTCCGTCCCGTCGCTGGGGAGGGGGAAACCCAGGCCGCCGCGGCGGATCGTCTCTGCCCCCACGTTGGAGGTCATGATGAGGATGGCGTTACGGAAGTCCACCCGCCGGCCCTTCGCATCCGACAGGCTCCCCTCTTCCATAATCTGGAGCAGCAGGTTGAAGACCTCCGGGTGGGCTTTTTCCACCTCGTCGAAGACGACGATGGAGAACGGCCGGCGGCGGACGGCCTCGGTCAGTTGGCCGGCATCCTCGTAGCCCACGTAGCCTGGCGGCGCCCCCACCAGACGCGCGCCGGTATGCCGCTCCATGAACTCCGACATGTCCAACTGGATCAGCGCCTCTTCACTGCCGAAGAGAAACTCGGCCAGGGCTTTGGACAGTTCGGTCTTGCCCACACCGGTGGGGCCGAGGAAAGCGAAAGAGCCGATGGGGCGGCGAGGGTCTTTCAACCCGGCGCGCGCCCGACGCACCGCCCGCGCCACCACACTGATGGCCTCATCCTGCCCCACCACGCGCCGACGCAACGCCTCCTCGATGCCCAGCAACCGCTGCGTCTCCTCAGTGGTCAGTTGAGAGAGCGGGATGCCGGTCCACATCGCCACCACCTCGGCCACGTCCTGTGGACCGACGACGACTTCCTCCTGTCCCTCCTCCAACACCGATGGTATCGCCTCGGTGGCCAGCGGCATCTTGAGCATCCGCACGCGCGAGGCAGCCTCGTCAATCAGGTCAATCGCCTTGTCGGGCAGGAAGCGGTCGGAGATGTAGCGAGCCGCCAGGCGCGCCGCGGTCTGCAGCGCCTCGTCGCTGATGCGCAGGCCGTGGTGCTCCTCGTAGAGAGAGACCAGGCCACGCAGGATCTCGATGGTCTCCTCGACGGTAGGCTCCTTGATGAGGATGGGCTGGAAGCGCCGCTCCAGCGCGGCGTCCGACTCGATGTGGCGGCGATACTCCTCCAGCGTCGTCGCGCCGATGCACTGCAATTCACCACGGGACAGCGCCGGCTTTAGGATGTTGGCGGCGTCCACCGAGGAACCGGCGGAGCCAGCCCCCACCAGCATGTGCATCTCGTCAATGAAGAGGATGGCGCGGCTCTGCTTCAGTTCGTCGAGCACCTTCTTGAGTCGCTCCTCGAACTGACCGCGGTAGATCGTGCCGGCCACCAGCGAGCCCACATCCAACTGCAGGACGCGCTTGTCGAGCAGGGCGGGGGGAGCGGCGCCGCTGACGATGCGCTGGGCCAGTCCCTCGACGATAGCGGTCTTGCCGACACCTGGCTCGCCGATCAGCGCGGGGTTGTTCTTGGTGCGCCGCGCCAGCACCTGGATGACCCGCTCGATCTCCGCCTGCCGGCCCACCACGGGGTCGAGGCGCCCCTGCTCGGCCAGTGCGGTCAGGTCTATCGCCAGGCGATCCACCGTGGGGGTCGTGCGGGCCGCGCGACGGGCTGGCAGGGTCGGGGCCGGCACAGGACGATCCTGAAGGGCGCGGAGGGCCTCCTCGCGCAACCGTTCAGGGCTGATGCCCTTCCGGCGCAGGATGTCGGCGGCCACACCGCTCTGCTCCTGGGCCAGGGCAATCAGGATGTGCTCGGTATCCACCTGCCCGTGGCCACGCAGACGGGCTTCGCGGAGAGCCATCTCGATGATCCGCTTGGTGGTCTCGGTGAGTTGCGGCCGGCTGGCCTGCGGGAGCGACTCATGACGACTGCGCTGCCATAGCACGCGCTGCACATCAATGGGCTCCAGCCCCAGGTCGCGCAGGACCCGCGCGGCCCCGCTCTGCTGCTCCTGGATCAACCCCAGCAGCAGGTGTTCGGTGCCCACGAAGAGGTGACGCATCTGCGTCGCGGCCTCTTCCGCGCGATGCAGCACCCGTCCCGCTTCCGGCGTGAATCGCTCCCAGTGGTCTCTTTCCATGCTCTTTCCTACATCACCCCTGAGTGGCCTCCTGGAAGGCGGTGGCGATGGGACTTTCCGGTGGTGGCTGCTCGACAGCCATGTAGTCGGATTTCCAGTCGCTGCCAGCCTCTTCCCCGGCGGCAACCTGCTTCAGGCTCAGCGCCAGACGGTGGCGCTCCGGCTCGATACGCACGATACGCAGGGTGAGCTCCTGCCCGGGCCGCACCACGTCGCGCGGGTGGACGACGTGCTGCTCATCCAGTTCGGAGACGTGGATGAGGCCCTCGATCGCCTCGTCATCCACCAGGCGGGCGAAGGCTCCCCACTTGGTGATGCGAGTGACGCGCGCGGTAACCGTCTGGCCCACCTGATACCGCTGGTCAATGCCCACCCACGGGTCTTCCTGCAGTCGTTTCAGGCTCAGCGCTACCTGCCGTCGTTCGCGGTCCACGCCGAGCACCATCACCTCTATCTCCTGGCCCACCTTGAGCACCTCGCTGGGATGGCTCACAGATTTCCAGGAGATCTCGGAGAGATGAAGCAGGCCGTCGAGGCCACCCAGGTCCACGAAGGCGCCGAAGTTGGTCAGGTTGCTCACCCGGCCCTTGCGGCGCTCTCCCTCCCGTAAGGACTCCAGCAAAGAGTTGGCGCGCTCGATCTGTTGGCGGGAGATCGCTGCCCGCTCGGAGAGGATCAGCCGGCTACGCTCGCGATCCGCCTCGATGACCTGCAGGCGCATGCGACAACCGACCAGTCCGGCCAGCGCTTCACTGCAGTTCATGTCGGAGATGCGCGGGATGTTACGGCCCAGGTCCAGTTGTGAGGCCGGCACGAAACCGCGAGTGCCCCCCAGGCGGACGATCAACCCACCGCGGTTGGAGCCGATCACCTCCAGTTCGATCGTCTCCTGGCTTCTGAGCAGCGCTTCGGCCTGAAGCCACCCTTCTTCCTGTTGCGCCCGCACGAAAGAGAGCGCGATCTCCCCACATTCACTCTCCGGGTCGAGGATGTAGACCGCCACCTCGTCGCCGGGCTTGAGGGGAGCCAGGACTTCAGGAGCGATCCGTTCCAGTTCCCGACCGGTGATGGTCCCCTCGCACTTGGCCCCCACATCCACCACAATCATCCCCGGATCCACGCGGACGACAGTCCCGCGCACGATCTGTCCGGCCTTGAGGCGGCGCTCGGGAAGGTACTGTTCGAGCAGGCGGGTCATAGGGTGCTCGCCCTCTGGAGGTTGAGCGGTGTGCGGATCGCTGGTCATAAGGAGCCCTCCCACAGACATGATGGCAATAGTATTATAGTCACTTTGCAGACCTTGACAACATCACTCCGCAGGACAACTGCGAGCAGTTGTCCTGCAAAGCGGCCAGTCCGACAAAATTGGGGCACACCCCCACAAAGGGCACGAAGGGTTGTCCTTTGTGGCAGGCAGTTACGTCAGGTGCCGGGTAGCCGAGTGACGGCCTGTGTGTTATAATGGGGGTATGTTCTTCAACCTGGATATCTCAACCCTGATCGCCCGGCTGGTCGTGTTGCTGATCGCCATGCCGGTGCACGAGTGGGCTCACGCCTGGTCGGCCTATGAATTGGGGGACGACACCGCCAGCCTGCAGGGGCGGTTGACGCTCAACCCGCTGGCTCACCTCGACCCCATCGGTAGCCTGCTGATCCTGCTGGGGGGATTCGGCTGGGCACACCCGGTGCCGGTCAACCCCTACCGCATGCGGGGCTCTCCGCGTGCTGGTATGGCCCTTTCCGCTGCCGCCGGACCGATCGCTAACGTCCTGGTGGCCGCATTGTGCGCCATCCCTTTCCGCCTTGGCTTGCTGAGCCTGGCGGATGCTTTCGCCTCGGCGTCGGCCTTCAACCCGGCCCGCCTGCTCTATCTGATCGCTGAGACGAGCCTGGGACTGGGAATCTTCAACCTGTTGCCCTTCTTCCCGCTGGACGGGGAAAAGGTAGCGGTGGGGTTGTTGCCCCCTCGCTGGAGCAACCGCCTGTTGGACTTCCGGCCCTACAGCACCTATGCGCTGATCGGCCTGCTCTTCCTGCCGCGGTTGGTGGGGTTGGACCCGATCGGCTGGCTGATCGGGTTGATAATGGCACCTGCACTGGTTCTGTTTTTCTTCCTGTGACCAGACGGGCGGCCTATCGGGTGCGGCAGTTCCTGCACGCCCTGTTCGCCCCCTGGGTGACAGAGGACCTGCAGGAAGTGCGACGGGCGCTAACGCCAGCGCAGTGGGCGCTTTTCCTGCGCATGCCAGCCCCCGACCGACGACATGGCCTGGCGGTCTTTCGGGCGCTGCGCGCGCAGGGGGTGGCTTGTCCGGACCTGCTGGTAGCGGCGCTGCTGCACGATGTGGGCAAGGCGGAGGCGGCCCCTGCTCTGTGGCTGCGCGTGCTGACGGTGCTGCTGGAGCGGTTCGCGCCACGGCTCCTGGAGCGCTGGGCACAGGAGGAGGGGAGCAGATGGCAGCGCGCTCTCTGGCTCTACCGGCAACACGCTGTACTGGGGGCGCGTCAGGCGGCTGCGGCGGGCTGCTCATCCCTCACCATCGCCCTCATCCGCCGTCATCACGAACCAGGCGGCGAGATGACCGGCGAAGAAGAGCACCTGCTGGCGCTGCTGCAGGAGGCGGACGGACGGTGGTAGCAGGAGGAAGAAATGTCCAACCGTGTGACGATCATTGGATTGGGTTGCGTGGGCTGCTCCATCGGGCTGGCCTTGCGCCAGCGAGAGCAGACCCTGGAGGTGGTGGGCTTCGATATGGACCCCGCGCGCGTCCGCGAGGCCACGCGCCTGGGCGCTATCGCCAGAAGCACGTGGGGATTGCCGGAGGCATGCCAGGGGGCTGGCCTGATCATCCTGGCCGTGGGCCAGCATGAGGTGCGTGAGACGCTGGAGATGATCGGCCCGCACCTGGAAGAGGGCTGCATCGTCACCGACACTGCCCCACTCAAGGTGCCGGTGATTGACTGGGCGCGCCAGTACCTGCCTCCATCAGCCCGCTTCGTCCCCGGAGTGCCATTGCCCGGCCCCGCTGCCGGCGACCAGCCACTCCCGGCAGGCCCGGAAGGCGCGCGCGCCGACCTGTTCACCGATGGCCTTTACTGCGTCACGCCGGCCGCCGACACCGACCCGCAGGCGTTGAACGTACTGATGGGGCTGGCCAGGACGTTGGGCGCACGGACGATCTTCGTGGACCCCCTGGAGCACGACGGGCTGCAGGCGGGGGTCGTTGACCTGCCAGCGTTGATCGCCGTGGCCCTCCTGCGCGCCACGGTGGACTCCCCTGGCTGGCTGGATATGCGTAAGGTAGCGGGACCCGATTTCCTCACCATGACCGGCCCGGCCACCGGTGACGCCAGCCTCCTGGCAACCGCCGTCCTCAACCGCGAGAACCTGGTCCGCCGGCTGGATATGTTCATGGACGCACTCTACCTCATCCGCCAACAACTGATGGACAACGACGCCAGTGGCCTGGAGGAAGCCTACACTCAGGCCGCCACAGCCCGCGAGCGCTGGCAACAGGAGCGACGAAAGGGGGAGTGGGGCGAACGGCCTGATATGAGCGAGGTTCCGGGCCTGGGTGAGCACATTGCCCGTCTGCTCGTGGGCGGGCTGGCCGACCGATTCCGTCCCCGCCGCCGGGAGGGACAGTCACCCCGCGAATGAGGCGCCCGCTTGAGCAGACCCCTGCGCATCCTGATGATCGCCCCCACCTCCTTCTTCCTCGACTACGGCTGCCACGTCCGTATCCTGGAGGAGACGCGGGTCCTGCAGCGGCTGGGCCACCAGGTCACCATCGTCACCTACTACCTGGGGCGCGACCTGCCTGACCTGGAGATCATCCGTTGTCGCCCCACGCCCTGGCGGGCCGACTACGAGGTGGGTTCCAGCCTGCACAAACTGGCTTTCGACCTCCTCCTGGGCTGGCGTGTGTTGGGGGTCATCCTGCGTCGTCGCTTCGACTTGATCCACGGCCACCTCTATGAGGGCGCGCTGATGGGCGCGGTCATCGGTCAACTGCGCCGCCTGCCGGTGTTGTTCGACCGCCAGGGCAGCCTGAGCGGGGAGATGGTGGATCATCGCTTTCTGAACCCTTCCGGACCGTGGTATCGCTGGGTGCGCCTGCTGGAGGAGCGCATTGACGAGATGGCCGACATGATCATCACCAGCACCCAACAGGGGGCGCTGCAGTTGCAGCAGAGCAGCCTTGGTCACACCGACCGCATCCGCCCGCTGCCCGACTGCGTCAACCTGGACTTCTTCCGGCCGGGGCTCCTGACTGCCGGGCAGATCGCCGAACGCCGCGTCGCCCTTGGCCTCCCGCCCGACGGCCTCATCGTCGTCTATGTGGGCCTGCTGGCCGACTACCAGGGTATCCCTCACCTGCTCCGGGCAGCGCGCATCCTCAAGGAGCGCGGCCTGGCAGTCCATTTCCTGATCGGGGGTTTCCCTGGCGTGGAATTGTACCGCCAGCAGGCGGCGCAGTTGGGCGTGGCGGATCGGGTGGTATTCTCCGGCAAGGTGCCTTACGAGGAGACACCGGCCTTCCTGGCGCTGGGCGACATCGCCGTGGCGCCCAAGCTTTCGGCCACCGAGGGGAGCGGCAAGATCCTGAACTACATGGCTACCGGTCTGCCCGTCGTCGCCTTCGACACGCCAGTCAGCCGGGAGTACCTGGGCTCGCTGGGCGTGTATGCCCGGCCCGTCGGCGACCCGGCAGCGCTCGCCACCGGTATCGAGATGCTCGCGCAGCAGCCGGAGACGCGGCAACTCTTCGGCGAAGGGTTACGTCGCCGCGCCGAACTGCACTTCTCCTGGGACCGCGCCGGTCGGCAACTGGTGAGCATCTACGAAGAGATGGTGCGGCAGAAGGCGGCATCACGCTCTGGACTCAGGATTCAGCTATGAAACGACTGCGCGAACTGTGGGAGTATCGGGAACTGGTGCGCAACCTGGTCATCCGCGACCTGAAGGCGCGCTACAAGAACTCCATCCTGGGTGTCGCCTGGTCGTGGGTCAATCCACTGTTGATGATGGTGGTCTACACCGTCGTCTTCAACATCCTGGCCGGGCGTTCCAACCTGCCCAATTACCCCGTCTTCCTCTTCTGCGCCCTTCTGCCGTGGAACTTCTTCTCCACGTCGGTCGCCCAGGCCACGAACAGCATCGTTGAGGCCGCGCCGCTGGTCAAGAAGGTCTATTTCCCGCGCGAGGTGCTGCCCCTCTCTATCGTCCTGGGCAACCTGATCAATTTCCTCATCGCCCTGCCGGTCTTCTTCCTCCTGGCATTGGTGATGGGCAATCCCATCACCGGCTGGGTGCTGCTCCTTCCCCTCATCATGGTCATCCAGTTCGCCTTCACCCTCGGCGTGGGCTTCATCACCGCCACGCTCAACGTCTTCTACCGGGACACGCGCATCATCATGGATGTGCTCCTGCTGGCCTGGTTCTTCCTCACCCCGATCTTCTACCCGCTGGACACCGTCCCTGAGCAGCACACCTTTTGGGGCGTGACGGTGCCGGTGCGGGCCTGGCTGTTGCGGCTCAACCCGATGGCTTCCATCGTCTCTTCGTACCGCGAACTCCTCTACTGGGGCGCCCCCACCGATCTGGCCTTCTTGTTGCGCACCGCCGTCACCGCGCTGGGGGTGCTGGTGGTGGGCTACCTGGTCTTCCTGCGCTTCAGCCCGCGCTTTGGTGAAGAGGTCTGAAGCCCAGCCTTTTGGACTGTGCCGACGGAGTCGGCGCTTTGAAAGCGGCGACTTTGTCGCCGCAATCCGAAAGCACGGCTGCCGAACAGGTCTTTTTCCTGCGCCTCGGCTCGCGCTTTGGTGAAGAGGTCTGCGGCCCAACCTTTTGGACTGTGCCGACGGAGTCGGCGCTTTGAAAGCGGCGACTTTGTCGCCGCAATCCAAAAGCGCGGCTGCCGATCAGGTCTTTTTCCTGCGCCTCGGCTCGCGCTTTGGCGAAGAGGTCTGCGGCCCAGCCTTTTGGACTGCGCCGACGGAGTCGGCGCTTTGAAAGCGGCGACTTCGTCGCCGCAATCCGAAAGCGCGGCTGCCGAACAGATTCCAGACCAATATCAAGATGTACGCCCGGGTTGTTGTCTTCTCTGCCCTTGGCCCCTCTGCGGGCGCCGAGCCGACCTTCGACTATCACCTGCCGGAAGACCTGGCCGGTCGGGTGGATGTGGGTTGCCTGGTGGCCGTGCCCTTCGGGTCGCGCAGCCTCTACGGTCTGGTGGTGGAACTGCCGGAGCAGCCGGCAGTCGCGGAGACGAAGCCAGTGGCGGCGCTGGTGGATGCGGAGCCTGTGCTGCCCCCCCTGCACATCGCGCTGGCGCGCTGGATGAGCCGCGAGACGCTCACCCCGTTGTACCGCTGCCTCCTGCTGATGTTGCCGCCGGGAGTGGTGGGCCTGACCGACACGCGGCTGGAACTGGTCGCCAGGCCCCCTGATGACAGGCCCCTTAGCCCGCTGCAACGCCGCCTGGTGGAACTGCTGGAGCGGCGCGGACCGCTGCTGGGCCGGCAACTCGATCTGGCCTTCCCCCGTTCCGACTGGCGCAGGGCGGCTGAGCCCCTGGTGCATCGTGGCCTGCTGGCTCGCGTGCCGGTGCTGCTGCCTCCTCGCGCCCGCCCTCGCCAGGTCACCACCGTGCGCCTGGCGCCCGACGCCGACGTCGAAGCGGGATTGCAGGGCCTGCGCCTGCCGGTCTATCGGGCTATCCTCGACTTCCTCGCGGCGGAAGGCGGGTCGGTAGATGTCAGCTGGATCTATGCCCAGACCGGTGCGACGCGCGCGCATCTGGACCGCCTGGCCGAACGGCGGCTGATCGGGTTCGATCTGGAGGAGCGCTGGCGCGACCCGTTGGAAGGCAAGGTCTTCATCCCTGCTACCCCCTTGCCGCTCACTCCTGACCAGCAGGCGGTCTGGGACACCATCCGCCCCTCGCTGCGTTCTGCGCACCTGAAACCTGAAACCTTCCAACCTGAAACTTTCTTGCTCCACGGCGTCACCGGTTCCGGCAAGACCGAGATCTACCTGCGCGCGGTGGGCGAGGTGTTGGCCCAAGGGCGCAAGGCGATCGTGTTGGTGCCGGAGATCAGTCTCACCCCGCAGACCGTGACCCGCTTCGCCGCGCGCTTCCCAGGGCGGGTGACCGTCGTCCACAGCCAGATGAGCGACGGGGAACGGTACGATGTCTGGCGGCGGGCGCGTGCGGGAAAGGTGGACGTGGTGGTCGGCGCACGCTCGGCGCTGTTCACCCCGCTGAGCCCTCTGGGGCTGATCGTGCTGGACGAGGAGCATGACCCCTCTTACCAGCAAGGAGACCCGCCCCGCTACCACGCCCGCGCCGCGGCGCTGGAACTGGCCCGCCGAAGCGGCGCGACGGTGATCCTCGGCTCGGCTACCCCCAGTCTGGAAAGTTACCACCGCGCGCAGCGGGGCGAGTTCTACCTGCTGGAACTGCGCCAGCGTATCCTGGGCCATGTCCGCCGCCTGAGCGACCTGCAGATAGTGTATGGTGTGTCGCAAAGCCGCTATCTGGAGCGGCAGGGCGACCCGCCACAAGCGCGCTATCTCCCTCTGCCGCCGGTGCAGGTGGTGGATATGCGCGCTGAGTTGAAGGCGGGCAACACGTCCATCTTCAGCCGTGCCCTGCAGGGGGCACTGGACCAGGCGTTGGGGCACGGGGAACAGGCCATCCTCTTCCTCAACCGTCGTGGTACGGCGACTTTCGCCTTCTGCCGTGACTGCGGCGCGGTCTCCCGCTGCCCGCGCTGCGACGTGCCGCTGACTGTGCATGGCCTGCACACCACCCTGATCTGTCACCACTGCGGTTACCGCGAGGAACTCCCGGAGCGCTGTCCCCGCTGCGGCGGGAGACGATTTCGCCCCTTCGGCCTGGGCACGGCCGGGCTGGAACAGGCAGTGCGTGAGCGCTGGCCTGAGGCCCGCCTGCTGCGCTGGGACCGCGACACAGCCCGTTCCTCACGCGATCACTGGGATATCCTGCAACGTTTCTCCGACGGTCAGGCGGAGGTGCTGGTGGGGACGCAGATGATCGCCAAGGGGCTGGACATGCCGTTGGTGACAGTGGTGGGGGTCATCTTGGCGGACACGGCGCTCAACCTGCCCGACTTCCGCGCTGCCGAGCGTACTTTCCAGTTGCTGGAGCAGGTCGCCGGGCGGGCGGGACGGGGATTGCGCGGCGGGCGGGTGGTGCTGCAGACCTACTATCCAGACCACTACGCCATCCGTGCTGTGGAGCGGCATGATTATGCTGGCTTCGCGCAAGAGGAACTGGCGCAGCGCCGTCGGCTCAACTATCCGCCCTTTACCCGCCTGGCCCGGCTGCTCATCCTGGATCGCGACGCACGGCGGGCGCAGGCGGCGGCGACGGACCTGGCCGCCAGCCTGCGCGAGGCGTTGAAAAGCGCAGGGTTACCCGCCAGCGACCTGATCGGGCCGACGCCAGCCTTCCTGGCCCGGCTGCGCGGACAGTACCGTTGGCAGGTTGTGTTACGCCACGCCAACCCGCCAGCGTTCTTGCGCGGAGTGAAGCTGCCGGCCGGCTGCAGAGTGGAGATAGATCCGGAGAGCCTGCTGTAGCGGGCTTACTCCTCCTCCGGGCCGGCCCAGCCAAAGCGGGTCAGGTCAACCCGTCCCGTGTCGTCGAAGACAACGCCCTCCTCCTCGAGCAGGGCGCGCTGCAGGGCGACGGCAGCCGGCCCCCACGGCGCACTGATGCGCCCCTGGCTGTTGAGCACGCGGTGCCAGGGGACGGTGGTGCCGTCGGGCAGGGCCCGCAGCGCCCAACCCACCGTGCGCGCGCCGTGCGGCTGGCCCAGCATCCGCGCGATCTGGCCGTAGGAGGCAACCTTCCCGCGCGGGATGCGCTCGACCAGGCGGTAGATACGCTCGAAGACCATTCTGTCCTGCCTTGTCATGACCTGCCCGCCGACGCCGCAGGGGCGGGTCGAGGGGCACACCGTAGGGCGGCATCCCTATGCCGCCCTGCCGACGCATAGGGATGCGTCGGCTACGGGGTGATGCCGTAGGGCGGCATTCCTATGCCGCCCGCCGACGCATGGGGATGCGTCGGCTACGGGGTGATGCCGTAGGGGCGGCATTCCTATGCCGCCCGCTGACGCATAGGGATGCGTCGGCTACGGGGTGATGCCGTAGGGCGGCATCCCCATGCCGCCCGCTGACGCATTGGGATGCGCCGACGCATGGGATGCGTCGGCTACGGGGCTCTTGCCTCCCCCCTCATGCGAGCGCCAGGAACGTCGCCCCCGCCGCGACCACCGCCACCACTGCCAGGATCGTCACGCCATAGGCCATCGTCTTGCGCATCGTCGCGCCCTCGCTGGCCCCCACTGGCGCGCAGCCGACGATGACCTTCGCCGGGGCGAACATCCCGCCGATGGCCCCACCGGTCGTCTGCGCCGCCAGCGCCCAAAGGGGGTTCATCCCCACCAGCGTCGCCACACGCTCTTGCAGGGCAGCGAAGATGACGTTGGAGTTGGTGTTGGAGCCGGTCATAAAGGCTCCCAGCGCGCCGATGAACGGCGAGGCCAGCGGGAAGGCCTGCCCCACGACCCGGCTGATCCCCTCCGCCAGCAGGTGGGTCATCCCGGCCTGCTCCATTGTCACCGCCATCCCCACCATTGCCGCGATGCCCATGCTGGCCGGCAGTGCCCGTTTGACCACGTCGCGGGCGATGCGCCGCTCCACGCCGGGACGATAGTAGCCGCGCCGACGAAACAGGCCGTAGGTGATCAAGGCGGTGTAGACCAGCAGCGCGCCAGCGTGGCCGAACAGGCTGATGGACTGCGTCGCGCCGGCCGGGACGACCCAGCCGCGTGCCGTGACCGTCTCTGGCACTGCCACCCGCAGGACCACCTGGTCAAGCGCTCCAGCGATCGGGGGGACGAACTGGGCCAGCAGGACGATGAGGATAAGCAGTGCGTAGGGGGTCAACGCCCAACCTAACTCCATCCCGGTGGCGGGGGGAAGGCCCTGCGGTCGCCCGCGCCACCGCGCCCACGCCACCCCCACCCCCAGCCCGGCCAACCCGCCACACATCCCGCCGATGGCCCACATCCCGCCCACCGCTGCCACCAGGTACTGCGTGCCGGCCATCGCCGCGCCCATCAGCAGCAATGGGGCCAGCCCCTGACGCAACGCGCGCGGCCCGCCCGCCGCCCACAGCGTCCCGGCGCCGCAGAGGAAGCAAGTCAGTCCCAGCAGCAGCGCCGCGGGCGGGGCCAGTTCCGCCCCTGGTCGCCCCGTGGCGGCCATCAGCGCGTAGAAGGACGCGCCCAGCGAGCCGAAGGTCACTGACCAGGAATGGCCTACTGAGGGGATGACCACGGCGGCCACCGGTGGGAAACCCAGCCCCACCAGCAACGGGGCCAGCACGGCGATCGGCACGCCGAAGCCGCCCACTCCCTGAAGGAATGCCCCGAAGGCCCAGCCCAGCAGCAGCGCCTGGAGCGCCCGGTCGGCGGTGAGCCGTGGCAACCCCGCGCCGACGGCGGCGACCGCCCCTGCCTCGTCCGTGACGCGGTAGAAGAGCAACGCCGCCCAGATGACATACAGCACGAACAGCGTGAGGAACGCGGCCCGCACCTGCGCCCAGGCGAGCACCCCCCAGCCGGCCCCGAAACGGAGTGCGGCGATCAACAGCGTCGCCAGCCATCCGGCCAGCCCGGCGCGCCCGCCCGTCCAGCGCAGGCCCACCATCAGCCCCAGGACAAGCAGGATCGGCGTCAGGGCGAGCAGCCAATCCATCAGCGCGTTCATGGTTCCAGCTCCGCCAGAGCCGCCACTGCTGGGGGCCAGCCCTCGTGGTAGTGGAGCGCCGCCCGGAAGTCGTTACGCGCCCCCTCGCGGTCCCCCAACGCCAGCCGCGCCCGTCCGCGCCAGTAGAGCGACTCCTCCAGGTTGCCGGTCACCCGCAACGTGGCATCGGCCAGGGTGATGACGTCTTCATATCGGCCCACCTGGTAGTAGGCCTCGTAGGGGCCGAACTGGTACCACAGCATGCGCCACGGCAGGCCCAACAGCCGCGCCTGGTCGTAGGCCGCTGCCGCCGCCGCATACTCCCCCTGCGCCACCAGGCTCGAGCCGACGTTGAACCAGGCGAAGACCTCGCCATCGCCGCAGTCGGCGTAGGCGATGCAGGCCGACGGTGGGTCCAGCACCTCCCGCTGCGCCGTCTCCAGCGCCTGGGCGATGGCCGCCTGCTCGTCGAAGCGGACCCCCAGCACCGCCGCCACCTCCGCCTCCCGGTCAGGCGGATAGACCACCAGGTAGGCGCGGTTGAAGGCCCGCCATAGTTCGTCCAGTTCCTGGTAGCCGATGGGAAGTTCAGGCCCATGGAGCGAGTCGTGAGTGATGAACTCCTGGGCAGCGTCGTCATAGCCAATGATCAGCCGGTAGTGGCCCATCTGATCGTTAGGGGCGCGCACATACCAGGTCTCTACCACTACCGGGAAGCCGGCAGCGACCAGCCGCTTCAGCAGCGTCAGGTCGCCGCCCACGCGCACAACCGCCTCCAACCCCAGCCCGCGCACGTACCCGGCCATCTCCTCCGGGCTGATGTTCTTGTCCTCCGGGTCGGGTTTGAGCGCAGGGGCCACGTCGTACTGGGTCTCCGGGCGCCCCCAGAAGGAGAGGGCCATCGCCAGGGTCGTGGGGCCACAGTTGTTCCAGCCCTGATGTTCGTGGCGCATGCCGCCGAGGAGCACCGCTGGCGGCAGTTCGGGGGTCGGTGAGGGCGTGGGCTTGGGCGTCGGCAGCGGCAATGGGGTGGGGGGGAGAGGGGTGGAAGGGGGCGGCAGCGGCGTGGCCGTCGGCGCCATCTGAGGGGTGGGGAGAACGTCGGGATGTTCGACGTGGCGCCATTCCTGCAGCGGCTCCGGCAGGTAGTAGGCGTACCGGCCGGGGAGGGCGCGCACCAGGGTCGGCAGCAATGCCAGGCAGGATGCCAGCAGCAGGGCGACAACGGCCATGAGGACGAAAGCCAGCAGCAGGTAGCGGGAGCGTGACATAGGGACAATCATAGCAGAGAGCCAGGATGTGCGCAAGCCACCCGGAGCGCGCTGCGCTGAGCGCAGCCGAAGGCCCCCCGCGCCCTTCGCTTCGACCCCGCTCAGGGCGCTGACAGTTGCTCCCCAACCCACAATGAGGTATACTCCCGCCACAGTGGACCACAGGAGCGCACACTTGGCATTCACGCACATCATCTTCGACCTCGATGAGACCCTCTACCCGCGCAGCGGCGGCCTGATGCAGGCGATCGGCCAGCGGATCTCGCTGTGGCTCGAGCAGAGCCTGGGGCTTAGCCCGACGGAGGCCCTGGCCCTGCGCCGCCAGTACGTGGAGGAGTACGGCACCACCCTGGGCGGGTTGATCGTTGAGCACCACATAGACCCTGAGGCCTACCTGGCGTTCGTCCACGACGTGCCGGTCGAGGCCCTCCTGCGCCCGAACCCGGCCCTCGGGGCGATGCTGGGCGCCATCCCCCTGCAGAAAGCCATTTTCACCAACTCGACGGCCGAACATAGCCGCCGCGTGCTGCGCGCCCTGGACGTGGAGGCACACTTCACCGCTCTCGTGGACATCCGTCGCCTGGATTACTGCAACAAGCCCCGCCCAGAGGCCTATGGGCGGCTGTTGGCCCTGCTGGACGCCCGCGGGCCAGCCTGTATCTTGGTGGACGACCGCGCGGCCAACCTGCTGCCGGCGCACCGCCTGGGGATGACCACCGTGCAGGTGGACGGTGCCGGCGGAGACGGGGTGGACTTCGTGGTGCAGGATGTGGTGGAAGTCGGACCCGTGGTAGAGAGGCTCCTGCACGGGGCCGTTCCTGAACTGGCCGCACGCGGCGGCTGAAGAGATGCTGATGAACGACAAACGCCTCTCCATGGAAGAAGCCGCCGCCCTGTTGGGCGACGGGGAGACCCTGGCGTTGGGCGGCATGACTCTCTACCGCCGTCCGTCCGCCTTCGTGCGTGCGCTGCTGCGGCGTGACCCGCCTCCCCGCGACCTGACGCTGCTGGCTTTCACCGCCGGCCTGGAGTCGGATCTGCTGGTCGGCGCCGGCTGTGTCCGCCGGGTGCGCACCTGCTACTTCGGCCTGGAGAGTTTCGGCCTGGCCCCGATGTTCACCCAGGCTGTCGGCGAGGGGCGTCTGGAGGTGGTCGAGGAGACGGAGGCCAGCATTGCCTTCGGACTGCGCGCCGCACTGGCCGACGTGGGCTTTATGCCCGGGCGCGGCTGGCTGGGCACTGACCTCCCCCGCGTCCGCCCGGACGTGCGCACCGTGCGCGACCCCTACAGCGGCGAGGAACTGATCGCCTACCCCGCCATCCATTGTGACCTGGCGGTGATCCACGCCCTGCGCGCCGACCGCTCCGGCAACGCCGTTCTGGGGGGTAATCTGGCGGTGGATGTGGAACTGGCGATGGTCGCCAGGAAGACGGTCGTAACGGCTGAGGAGGTGGTCGAACGGCTGCCCGGGCCGGTGGACCTGGGCAGCCTGATCGTGACCGCAGTGGTGGAGGCACCCTGTGGGGCGTGGCCTGCCTCCTGTTACCCCCGCTACCCGGTGGACGGTTGCACGCTGCTCCGCTACAGTGAGACCTGTCCCCAGGGCTTCGCGGACTTCCTGGCGGACTTTCTACAGGACAGACCGGCGGCGTCAGATGAGGGGAGGTGCTGTTGATGTGCCGGGGCATGACCCTCCTGCTCCTTGCCGCTGGCGCCTACGGCAGCCTGGCGGTGCTGATCAAGGCAGCCGTGCTGGCAGGGGTCAACGCGGAGACGGCGCTGGCGCTTCGCTTCACCATCGCCCCGCCGATCTGGTGGGCGGTGATCCTGACCCGTCGCTCCCCGCTGCGGATTCCCTGGCGGCCAGCGTTCCTGGCGGCAGCCATTGGCATGCTGCTCTACGCTCCCAACGCGTTCATCTACTACCAGGGTACGGCCCGCGTTCCTGGGGCAATTGCCGCGATGGTTGTAGCGCTCGTCCCGGTGATGGTGGCTGTGCTGTCCAGGCTGTTGTTGCAGGAACGGCTGGGCACTCTAGGTCGGGTGGCGCTGGTCCTGGTTGTCATTGGTGGGGTACTGCTCGCTGGCGGGTCGCGCGGGCGCGTCGATCCCTTTGGCGTGCTGCTGCTATTGGTGGCGGTTGGCCTGTATTCCCTGTATATCGTCGTCAGCGTTCGCGCCACTCGCGTTCTCTCGCCGCTGGTGGCTACGGCCTGCGTGACGACCGGGGCGGGCGTGCTCAGCCTGCTGTGGAGCGGCCTGTCCGGACGGCTGGACCTGGGCTTCGCGCCCGCTGGCTGGGCGGCAGTCGCCGGCCTGATCCTTCTGCCCACGCTTCTGGGGATGTTCGCCTTCCTCGCTGGCGCGGAGGTCGTCGGCGCAGCGCGGGCGGCCATTGTCACCGCGCTGGAGCCGCTGGCCGGCGTGCTGCTGGCGGTGCTCTTCCTGGGCGACCGCCTCAGCGCGCTGCAGTTCACTGGCGGTGGGTTGCTGATCCTGGCGGCGCTGCTGGTGCAGGAGGAGCGGCGGCGGCTTGAACGGAGGGATGCGTGAAGGAACGATTGGAGGGCCTGCGGCAGCGGATGACCATGGCCGGATTGGATGCCGCGGTGCTGGTCCATCCGCGAGACCTGTTCTACTACGTCAACACCGCCCGCCCGGCGACGCTGGTGATCGGGCCACGCGAGGAGACCCTGCTCGTGCGCCGCGGCCTGGAACTGGCCCGCCGCGAGGCGACCGTGAGCCGCGTCGAGCCAGGCGGGGGCCTGGACGCAGTGGCGGCGGAACTGGCCGCGCAGGGGTTGGACGGCGGACGTCTGGGAGTCGAACTGGACGTCATCCCGGCGCGCCTCTTCCTGCGGATCGGCGAAGCCTTGCCCGGCTGGGAACTGGCTGACGTGAGCCCGCTGGTGCTGGCTCAGCGGCAGGTGAAGGAAGTAAAGGAGATC
Organism: Anaerolineae bacterium; assembly: GCA_034434635.1. Classification (GTDB taxonomy): domain Bacteria; phylum Chloroflexota; class Anaerolineae; order B4-G1; family DUEL01; genus DAOTYX01. The sequence continues at coordinate 17,710 of DAOTYX010000078.1, forward strand.
GAGGCGACGGCCCGCGCCGCGGCCGTGGCCGATGCCGGGCACGCGGCGCTGGCCCGCATCCTGCGACCGGGGCTGAGTGAGTTGGAACTGGCGGCGCAGGTGGAGGCGGCGCTGCGTCGCGCCGGTCACGAGGCCTTCCAGCCGCTGCGCTACCCCGGCGCCCGCGGCGGTGGCGTCTTCCTGATGGCCGGTGAGCGCCTCACCTTTCGCGGCGGCCACGGGCTGGTGATCACCGGCGCGGGTCTGGGGCCGGCCACTCCCTACGGCCCCTCCCGGCAGCCGGTCCGCCCTGGCGACCTGGTGGTGCTGGACATCGGGGCAGCCTGCGACGGCTATACCGCCGACGTGGCACGCACCTTCGTGGTCGGCAAGGCGACAGCGGCGCAGCAGGCGCTCTTCGACGTGGCCCTGGCTGCCGAGGAGGCGGTGCTCGCCGCGCTGCGGCCTGGCGTTCCGGTGGCCGAACTCTACGCTGCGGCGGCGGAGGTCGTGGCCCACGGCGCGCCGCCCCACTTCGCCCCGGGCGACCTGGCCCTGCCGGGCTTCGCCGGCCACGGGGTGGGGGTGGAACTGGACGAGCCGCCGGTGGTGTGGGAGAAGGACGAGAGCCCTGTCGAGGCCGGATGGGTGCTGGCCGTCGAAATCGAGGTCAACGCTCCCGCTGCCGGGCTGATGGCGAAAGTTGAGGATACTGTCGTCGTGGAGGCTGGCGGCCCACGTCTCCTGGGAGACACCCCGCGCCGGCTGATCGAAACGGTCCTACCAGCGTAGCGTTGGCACGATGACCGTCAATACCGACAACCCCCAGAAGATACCCCAGGAGATGAGGGCATAACGGCGGCGGGGAAAGCGGAGCAACGGGAGGAAGAGCGCCAGAAGCGCAACGGCCCAGAAAGCGGGACGGGTCAGCACCTCCCGCCAACCCACCGCCGTGCCGTCGGGGGCGAAGACCAGCCAGCGCAGCGTCAGGGCGCAGAGCACCGGCAGGACTGCAGCAGCGATCCCCTCCAGCGCGCCCCAGCCGGCGTGGGTGACCTGCAACGCCTGCGCCGCCTCTTCCACGCCAAAGCGCGCTGCCGCCTGCGTCAGGGCTGCCGCCTCCGTCAATCCGCGGGCCCGCCCCTCGGCGACAGCCTCCTCCAGGTGAGTGCGGATCTCCTCCAGGACATCCGTCTCCGTCTCCGCTTCCAGGTCGAGGCGGGCACGGATGAGGAGCAGGATGTCGTCAATGGAGTTCATCGGCGGCTCTACCCTGCTGATGTCCCCTTCTCCAGGCCCAGCAGCCAGCCCATGCCCTGACGGAAGGACTCCCATTCGCGCAGTTCCATCTCCAGCCGGCGACGGCCGCTCTCGGTGATGGTGTAGACCTTGCGTCTGCGGCCGCTTCCCTCTTCCCATCGCCCGTGCAGCAGCCCCTCCCGTTCCATCTGGTGCAGGCGGGGGTAGATCAGCCCCTCTTTGAACTGGAAGGAGCCACGGCCGCGTGCCTCCAGTTCACGGATGATCTG
>DAOTYX010000079.1:0-90375 GCA_034434635.1 Anaerolineae bacterium
GCCGCCCCTACGGGTTATTCGGACAGGCGGCGCGGCATGGGGATGCCGCCCCTACGGGTTGTCCGGACGGGCGGGCGGCATGGGGATGCCGCCCCTGCGGGTTATCCGGACAGGGCGGCATCGGGATGCCGCCCCTACGGCTATCCGGCCAGCGTGGGGACGATGGCGCCGAACAGCGCGTAGAGGTCGAGCGCCACAAGCGCGCACGCCAGCAGCGCCAACGCCAGCCACCGACCAGCCCCCGGCCGCCACGCGGCCAGCCCACATAAGGCCGCCAGTCCGCCCGCCGTGAGGAGCGGCAGCAACGGCAGGTCCCCCCGCGCCAGCCCCCACACGACCAACAGGGCAGCCGCGCCCATCAACCCGCCCGCCGCCCAACGCGCCACCGGCGGGGAGAGAAGCCAGTCCAACCCCAACGCCGCCCCCAGCGCCAGCGGGACGAGCGCCGGGAACAGGTAGCGCCCCTGGTGCTGCACAAAGGTCAGGTTGTACCACACGTAGGTCGCCGTCGTCAGCAGGGCGGAGAGCGCCAGCAGGCGCAGCCCATCCGCCTGGGCAGGACTCAGACGGGGCCGCCGCCGGTCGAAGCGCCAGCCGAGGAATCCCGCCGCCAGCAGGGCGGAGAAGAGGCCCAGGGCGGCGTAGAACGGCTCGTGCAGCGGCACCCCCATCCAGCCGAACTGCCCCCAGAAACTGTTGAAGGTGGTACGCAGGAAGCGCCCCGTCAGCCCAACCCAGCCATAGCGGGCCAGCCAGTCGGCGGTACGCGGCTGACCGATGACGACCTGCGCGTGACGGGCCAGCCCCAGGGGGTCCTGCCAGCCGTAGACGGCCACGTTGCGCGCCAGCCACGGCCCGGCCAGCAGCAGCGCCACGAGCAGCGCCAGGCCGGCGCCGACGACGGCCGGTCGCGCCGACCCGCCCCCGCGGCGCTCCCGCCAACCCCGCAGCGCCAGCCCCGCCAGCGCGACCGGCAGGCCGACATAGGCGGTGGTCTTGGTCAGCAGAGAGCACCCCAGCAGCAGGCCGAGGATGAGGGAATCTCGTCGGGCCAGCCCACGGCTCTCGTCCGTCGTCATCCGCACGGTCACCCACAGCACCGCGGCCAACAGCAGTTCCGCCAGACCGTCGTTCTCCACCCCGGCGGTCATCGCCAGATGCTGGGGAAGGAAGGCGATCAGCGCGACCGTCGCCAGCGCCAGGAAGGGGCGGTCGGGGAACAACGTCCTCACCAGCCGGCAGGTGACAACCAGGAGAAGAAGGCCCAGCCCCACCGAGAAGAGCCGCAGGGGGAGCAGCGCGCCGTCGAAGAGCCGGTAGAGCGGCGCGGCCAGCAGGTAGTAGAGCGGCGGCTGATGGTCCTCGTAGGTCAGGGGGGCAATGGAGAGATCGGGCGGGAAGCGCCCGGCGGTGAGCCGCTCCAGGTAAGCCTGGTCGTAGTCCCCCGGCTCCATCACCGGCAGCGCGCCGCGCTCGACCAGACCGCGGATGTAGTTGTAGTGGGCCGGCTCGTCAGGGACCTGCCAGGCGGGGGTGTAGGCGGCGTAGAGCAGGCCCAGCGCCGCGCAGGCCAGCAGGATCGCCACCAGCGCCCAACGGCCTGAGGTGCTCACGCCAGCCTCCTCTGCTACACCGTGGCGTGCCGGGCGGTGGGCAGCGTGTCGAGCGTCTCCCCCCGCAGCGCCCGCCGCAGCGCCTCGCGGTCGTCCCAGGGATACTCGACCGTGCCGAAGCACATAGACTGCTCGTGTCCCTTCCCGCAGGCGATGACCACATCGTCGGGGCGCGCCATCCGGCAGGCCAGGAGCAGCGCCTCCCCGCGGTCTGGTTCGAGGAACAGGTCCACCCCCTGGCGCCTGCCTGCCTCCTGCGCGGCGGCGGCGCTGACGGCCATGATCTCCTCCAGCCGTTCAGTGCGCGGATCCTCGGCGGTGATCACCACCACGTCAGCCAGTTCCGCGGCGATGCGGCCCATCAGCGGGCGCTTCTCGCGGTCGCGCAGGCCAGCGCAGCCGAAGACGACGATCACCCGCCCGCGGGCCATCGTGCGCGTCACCTCCAGCGCCCGGCGCAGCGACGTGGGGGTGTGGGCGAAGTCCACCAGCGCCAGGAAGTCCTGCCCGGCGTCCACGCGCTCCATGCGCCCCGGCACGCCGTGCACCGCCGCCACCCCGCTGGCGATGGCCGATGGCGGGATGTCCAGCGCCACGGCCACCGCCGCAGCGGCCAGGATATTGCTCACGTTGAAGAGGCCCACCAGGCGGGTCTCGACCGGCGTCTCGCCGTCGGGAAGGCGAAGGCTGAAACGTGTCGCGTCGGGAGCCGTGTGGATACCGGTCGCGGTGACATCGGCGGGGCCTTCCAGGCTGTAGGTGATCTGTCGGTCGGCGGGAATGGGGCGCAGGTACTCGTAAGAGCCGTCATCCCGGTTGAGCACCGCCACCTTCGGCACGCCAGGCTTGCGCGCCGAGGGCATCAGGTCTTGAAACAGGCGCATCTTCGCCTGCCGGTAGGCCTCCAGCGAGCCGTGGAAGTCGAGGTGCTCGTGGGTGATGTTCGTCACCGCGGCGACGTCGAAATCGCAGCCGGCCACGCGCTGCTGGGCCAGCCCGTGTGAGGTGACCTCGAGCACGGCGTGGGTGGCTCCCGAGGCGACCATGCGCGCCAGGTAGCGCTGCAGGTCCGGCGGGTCGGGCGTGGTGGTGTGCAGTCCGGTATCCACCTCCTCCCCGCCGATGCGCGCGCTGACGGTGCTGACCAGCCCGGCGTTCAGACCGGCAGCCTCAAGGATGGCGTGGATCAGCGTGACGGTGGTGGTCTTGCCGTCGGTTCCGGTGACCCCGACGAGGGTCAGGCGGCGGGAGGGGAAGCCCTCCCACGCGGCGCACAGCCAACCCCAGGCCTGGCGGGCGTCGGGGACGCGGGCGTAGGCGAAGGAGCCCCACGGCAGGTTGGGCATCTCCTGCGGGGCGCGCTCGCCCACGACAGCAACCGCCCCCTCCTCTATGGCCTGGGCGATGAAGGTGTGACCGTCCACGCTGACGCCAGGGATGGCGACGAAGAGGTCGCCGGGGCGCACCTGGCGCGAGTCGGCGCGGATGGCGCCGATTTCCGCGTCACCGCCGATGCGCCAGAGCAACACAGGCAGGGCACTCAGTAGAGGATCGAGACGCATAGTGTGAACTCAGACGACAGACCACGGACGATAGACCACAGACGACAGACGATAGACCACGGACGACGGAATGTAGCCCTCAACGGTCCGTGGTCCGCCGTCCGTGGTCTGTGGTCCGTGGTCCGTCGTCCGTCGTCCGTGGTCCGTGGTCCGTCGTCTGCTACGTCAGCGACCGCCGCAGTTGTTCCATCTGCCCGGCGATGCTGCCATCCACCACACGGTCGCCCGCGCGAACGACCAGACCGCCCAGGATCTCCGGGTCCACGCGGAAGGAGAGCTCCTTCACATCGCCCAGATAGGAACGCAGGGCAGCCTGCTCCGCCTCGGAGAGGGGCAGGGCGCTGGTGACGACGACCGGTCCTTCCAGGCGGGTTGCCTCCTCCGGCAGCACCGTCACCCGCCCCTCGCGGATGCCGCTGAAGAAACTCTCGACCAGGGCGCGCTGGCGCTGCTCGTCCAGCGTCTCGCCGATGAGGCGCCGCGCGGCAGCGACGACGAGCGTGGCGATCTGCTCACGCATCTGGCCGAGGATCTGAGCGCGTTCGGCCTCTGCTTCCTGACGGGCGGTATCGCGGAGGCGCTCCGCCTCCTCCCGCGCCTGGGCCAGGATCTTCTCCGCCTCTGCCCGCCCCTGGGCGGTCAGTTCGGCGGTGATGCGCCCGGCGTCGGCGCGCGCCTGGGCCAGGATTTGCTCCCGTTCCTTCTCCGCATCTGCACGGGCTTGCGCGGCAACCTCGGCATCCTCCAGGCCCTTCTGGATGCGTTCCTGCCGCTCGCGCAGCATCTTCATGACCGGCTTGTAGGCGACCAGTCGCAGGATCACCACAAGCAGCACGAAGTTGGCGATCTGCGCCAACAGGATCCAGGGGTTGATCCCTAGCCTTTCCATCCCTGACCCCCTGCTACACGACGAACAGCAGGATGAGGGCGATGACCAGGGCGTAGATGGCCACGGCCTCGGCGAAGGCAATGGCCAGGATCATGTTGGTGAGGATGTTGCCCGCAGCCTCCGGGTTGCGCCCGATGGCCTGCGTGCCCCCCAGTCCAACCAGGCCGATGCCGATACCGGGGCCGATGGCCCCCAGGCCGATCGCCAGACCAGCGGCCAGGAGTTTCCAGTAGGATGGGTCGAGGTTCCCCATGCAAGCCTCCTCTCGGTGATATTCTCAGTGCGGTCCCAGCCAACCCTCCCGAAGGTCAGCCGGTGTTGCCTAGACTTCGATGATGGCGTCGTTGGGGCAGACTTCCTGGCACGTGCCGCAATCGGTGCACTTCTCGGGGTCAATCACGTAGATGGGGTCCCCCTCGCTGATGGCCTCTTCCGGGCACTCGCTGGCGCACAGCCCACAGGCCAGGCATTCATCCGTGATCTTGCGTGGCATTGTCTGTTCCTCCTGATAAGAATTTGAATGGGTCTCCGCGTCTCCGCGTCTCCTAATGTCCCTCGCCGTGCCCTGCAGTCGCCATCGCGATGAAGGCTGCGGTCAGCATCATGAAGACCAAAGCCTGCACCGCACCGACGAACAGTTCGAGCAGGTAGAAGACTACAGGAACCAGGAACGGCACCAAAGATGAGATGACCAACAACAACACCATACCGGCGAAGATATTGCCGAACAACCGGAAAGCGAAGGAGATGATCTTGGTGACCTCGCTCATCCCTTCCAACAGGCCGACGATGAAGTCCATGATGCCCATCGCGCCACCGCTGGTCAGCGCACGCAGGTTGACGAAGCGATTGAAGTAGCCCCACCCCAGGGCGCGGACCCCGTAAAACTGGGTCATCACGACCGATACCAGAGCCAGCGCCAGCGGGGTGTTCAGGTCAGTATTGGCGGCACGCAGGAAAGGCACCAGGGTATACTCTCCCTCAGCGCTGGTTATCACGGCCAGCGGGCCGACCTCGCGCAGCGCGTGCCCCTCGACCCCGGCCGGGGCGTGCTCGATCAGGCCGATGCTGTCGAAGCCGGGGAAGAGCTCGATCCAGTTAGCCACCAGGATGAAGATGAAGAAAGTCGCCAGGAGCGGCAACAGAGCAAGGCCCCGCTCGCCGGCGACGTTGCGCAGCAGGCCGGAGAGAACCTCGACAATCCCCTCTATCAGGTTCTGCAGCCCCTTGGGCCGCCAGGCCTCAGGCCGTCGCGCGCGGATGAAGCGGGTGCCCACCACCGCTCCGACGATCAGGATCACGTCGGTGATCAACGTGGCGATAAGCGAGTTGGGCAGGGAAAGCGCCCCCAGAGGCAGGTGCTCCGCCGGCATCTGGATGTGCGGCCGCACCACAGCCGCCTGGCCGAGTGGCCCCAGAATGCAGGAGAAAACGCACAGCCCGATAGAAAACAGGATAACCAGGATGGTGATGACTTTCTTCTTCATAACACGCTGTCCTCGTCGCCGACCTCGGCTTCTCCCTGTCCTTCCATCTCCGCCTCTCTGCGTCTCTGCGTCTCTACGTCTCCCTCCGGCGGAGGCATTTGCGCTCGCCGACCGACAGACAGGGCAGTGTAGACCAGGGCCACCAGGCTCACCGGGATGCTCGCCAACACCAATCCCAGCGTGAACCACGGGCGGGTGCCCAGACGGCTGTCCAGCCACAGCCCGGCGCCCAACGCGGCGATGACGATCACCAGGGTGAGGCAGCCGATCTGAGCCACACCCTCAGCCAGGAAGGCACCCTGCCGCCAGGTCAGGCCTCCTCCCTTACGTGACCCTGTCTTCTCCGGCCTGGTCATCCCTCCACCGCCCCTGCAACCACTCCCGGACAGGCGGACAGCAGTTGCGCAGTCGCCGATTATACCCCACCCTCCCGCAAGCGACAAACGGGCGGGACTCCCTCACAAGCGGCTAGAACCACGCTGCGCTGGCCTGCAACACCCAGTTGAAGACCGGCGCGGCGAGAATGCCCAGCAGCACGATGGCGGCCATCGTGAAGCCCAGCACCCAGCGCGAAGGGACCGGCACCGGCAGCGGTTCGTCTTCCTGCTCGGACCGGCGCTCGAAGACGATCTTGGCCACGTTCAGGTAGTAATACAGGCCGACGATGACGTTCAGCACCCCTACCACCACCAGGGCCACCAGGCCGCTCTGCACCGCCGCCGCGAAGAGCAGGAGTTTGCCGACGAAGCCGCCGAAGGGCGGCACGCCACCCAGGGAGAAGAGCGCCAGCAACAGCGCCCAGCCCAGGAACGGAGAGCGGCGGCTGAGACCGGCGAAGGCATCGAGATCCTCGCTGCCGGTCAGGTTAGAGATCAGCACCACCACACCGAAGGCAGCGACGTTCGTCACCGTGTAAACGATCAGGTAGAAGGCCGTCGCGGCGACGCCAAACGGAGAGGCCGCCGCCACCCCGATCATGATGTAGCCGGCCTGCGCGATGCTGGAATAGGCCAGCATACGCTTGATGTTGCGCTGTGGAATGGCCGAGAGGTTGCCCAGGGTCATCGTCACCATGGAGATGGCGACGATCAGCGCAATCCACTCCGCACTCAGCGCAGGGAACAGGAACTGCAGCACCCGCAGCAGGGCGGCGAACCCCGCGGCCTTCGAGGCCACAGAGATGAAGGCAGTGATCGGCGTCGGTGCGCCCTGATAGGCGTCGGGCGCCCAGGCGTGCATCGGCACCATGGCCACCTTGAAGCCCAGCCCCACCAGCACCATCAGGAAAGCGACCATCGCCAGCGAGAAGGGGGTGCGCGTCAGGGCCGTCGCCACTGCGGCATAACCGGTGCTCCCGGCCAGGCCGTAGAGCAGGCTCAGACCATACAGCATCACCGCCGAGCAGAACGCCCCGAAAAGGAAGTACTTCACCCCGCCCTCGGCGGAGAGCGGCTGGTTGCGCAGGTAGCCGACCAGCACATAAGCGCTGATGCCGGTCAGTTCCATCGCCACGTAGAGCAGCACCATGTTCTCCGCCGCTGCCATCAGGCACATGCCGATCAGCGAGAAGAGCAGCACCCCGTAGTAGGTGCCGTCCTGCTGCATCGGCTCGAAGTCCATCGAGAGCAGAGCCACCAGTGCGCCGCCGAGCAGGAAGGTCAGGCGGAAGACCTGCGCCACGCCGTCGGCTCGGACCATGCCGCCGAACGCTGGATCGGTCGGGGCCGGCACCACCAACACCACGCCGAAGATGACCAGCAACCCCAGCGCAGTGATGACCCCCAGCGAGCGTTTCCGCTCCGCTGAGAGGGCCAGATCCGCCCCCAGCACCACCGCCGCCAGGAGCAAGAGCAGCAGTTCCGGTAAGATGGTCAAGAGTCCGCTTGCGTCGAAACCTGTGCTGCCTCCCACCTAAGCACCTCCCACCAGCGCCAGCACGGATTGCACCCCCGCCTGCACGACGCGTGTCACCAGCGTCGGGAAGAGCCCGCCCACGATCAACACCGCGCTCATCATCACCAACGCCACCGAGTCCAGCACCCGCACCCGCGGCAGATCGGCGTAGGCTGGCTTCATCTCGCCGAAGAAGACCTTCTGCACCACGCGCAGGATGTACGCCGCCGTGCCCAGGATACCCACTGCCGAGACGATGGCGACCAGCGGATACCACCAGGCCAGGCTGGCGGCGCGCCACAACCCCAGGAAGACCTGCACCTCGGCGATGAAGCCCAGGAAGCCCGGCATGCCCATCGAGGCCAGTCCGGCGACGATGAAACCGATCGCTGGCTGAGGCAACACCTTCACCAGCCCGCCCAACTGATGGATGTCACGGATGTGGGTGCGGTCGTAGACCATGCCGACGATGGCGAAGGACATAGCCGCGATGATGCCGTGGGCGAACATCTGCGTCACCGCGCCGTTCCAGCCGTCGCGGTTCAGCGCCGCGAAGCCCATCAGCACGATGCCCATATGGGCCACGCTGGCAAACCCGATGATGTACTTGAAGTCATCGTGCGTCAGGGCGACGAAGGTAGCGTAGAGCACATTGGCCACCATCAGGAAGACCACGTAGGGCATCCAGAAACGCGCCCCTTCCGGCAGGAGGAGCACCGCGACGCGGAAGGCAGTGAACGCGCCGACGTTCTTCAGCACCCCCGCGTGGAGCATCGAGACGCCGGTGGGCGCCGCGGCGTACCCGTCGGGTGACCAGGAGTAGAAGGGCCAGATGCTGGCCAGCACGCCGAAGCCCAGGAAGATGGGCAGGAACCAGATGCGTTGGAAGGTCGTCGAGAACGGCCCCCCCTCCAGTGCCACCAGGTCGAAGGTTCGCAGGCCGGAGGTGAAGTAGATCGCCAGGATGCCGACGACGGCGACCAGACTGCCCAGCAGCAGGTAGAGGGTCAGTTTCATCGCCCCGTACTCGCGCAGCGGCTTCCAGCCCCAGTTGACGATCAGCAGGTAGATGGGGAAGAGCACCAGTTCGTAGAAGAGCACCAGCAGGAACAGGTCGAGGAGGGCGAAAGCGCCGAAGACCCCCACTCCCATCAGCAGCAGAAGGGCGAAGAAGTCGCGCGGGCGCTCCTCGATGCCCCAGGAGATGAGCACAGCGGAGAAGAGCAGGATGCCGTTGAGCAGCACCAGCGTCGCGCCCATCCCGTTGACGCCGACGTGGTAAGAGGAGCCGATCATCGGCAACCAGGGGGCCTGCTCCTGGAACTGGTACCCTCCTGCGCCCCGGTCGTAGGTCATGAAGACCCACAAAGCCAGGGCCAGCGAGATGAACGCGCCAGCAGCCGCCAGCACCTTCGGCTCCGTCTGCCGGTCCTTCGGCAGCAGCAGGATCAACACCGCCGCCACCGCCGGGGCGAAGATGATCACGCTGAGAAAGGGAAATTCCATGGTCACCTCAACTTTGGTTCGATGATCACGCCTCTGGCAGAATCAGCCTCGCTCGCTCTCTTCGACGATGATCCGCTCAATCGCTTCTCTGAGAAGCGGCAGCTTATTGACAACAACATCCCACACGATCTCGTAGTCCACGCCGAAATACTCATGGATCAGCCGATCACGCATTCCAGCAATGGCTCTCCATTCAACGACGTTGTGCTTTTGCTTGAAATCATCGGGTACTTTCTTCGCTGCCTCACCAATGATCTCCAGGCTGCGCACGAACGCCCTACGCAACGTCTCGTCCGCGACGAACTCCTCGTAACTCAGGCCCCTGGCACGCCCCAAGACGTACTTCGTCTCATCCAGGATATGCCGCAGGTACTCAAGCGGCGAACGCGACATACTCAACCTCATGCATCATATGAGGCCGAATATAGGGGCTGATAGACTCCGGCGTCAGCAGTTCCACCTTTCTCCCGAGAATGTCCTCCAGCAGGAAAGCAAGTCGCATGAAGTTGTCGAAAGTCTTCTGGCCTCGCTCAAACTCCACCAGCAAGTCCACATCGCTCTCCAGGCCCTGTTGTTCACGGGCGAAGGAGCCAAACAGGCCAAGCCTGCGCACTCCGAGCGCCCTGATCTGCTCCTGGTGCGACATCAACAGCGACAAGAGGCCAGCCTTGCTTTGCACAGGCATCGCGATCCCCTACCCGATCAACCTCATCACCGTGGCATTGAACAGGTTGATCAGCCACGCCGGCCAGACACCGACGATGAACATCAGCGCCATCAACGGCACCAGGGCGATCACCTCGCGGGCGTTGATCTCCGTCAGGTTGGCCCACCGCGGGTTCAGGGGGCCCAGCAGCACCTTCTGGATCGTCCACAGCAGGTAGGCCGCGGTGAAGACCAACCCGAGCGTGGCCAGAGCGGTAATGAGAGTGAAGACCGGCCAGGCCCCTCGGAAGACCATGAACTCGCTGACGAAGCCGTTCAGCCCCGGCAGGCCCAGCGAGGCCAGGGTCGAGAAGAGCAGGATGCCGCCGTAGGCCGGCACGACGACCCCCAGCCCGCCGAAGTCGGCCAGGTTGCGCGTGTGCGCCCGCTCATAGATGACGCCCACCAGGGCAAACATCGCCGCCGCAGTGATGCCGTGGTTGAACATCTGCAACACTGCGCCGTTGGCCGCCAGCGCCGCGTCCTGCGGGTTCACCCCACCGCCCAGCGCCCGCGCCGCCACGGCGATGCCCAACACCACGAAGCCCATATGCCCCACCGAAGAGTAGGCCACCAGCCGCTTGAAGTCGGTCTGCCCCAGCGCGGCCAGGCCGCCGAAGACCGCCGCGGCCAGTCCCAGCAGGGCCAGCACGATCGAGAACTGCGCCGCCTGTTCCGGGAAGAGCGGCAGCACCAGGCGTAGGAAGCCGTAGGCGCCCAGTTTCAACAGCACCCCGGCCAGGATCATCGAGCCAGCGGTGGGGGCTTCGGTGTGCGCGTCGGGCAACCAGGTATGGAAGGGCCAGATGGGCACCTTGATGGCGAAGGCGATGGTGAAGGCCCAGAAGCCGATGGACTTGACCACGGCGATCGGCAGGCCAAACAGCGGCTGGTCAAAAGCCGGCCAGAAGCGCAGCAGCCGCACGATGTCGAACGTCCCCGCCGTCAGGCCGATAGCCTGGATGGCCAACAACAACCCCAGGCTCCCGGCCATTGTGTACAGGAAGAACTTGTTGGCGGCATAGCGGCGGTTGGCGCTGCCCCACACCAGGATCAGGAAGTACATCGGCACCAGGCCGATCTCCCAGAACAGGAAGAACAGGAGCAGGTCGAGCGAGACGAACACCCCCAGCATCCCCGTTTCCAACAGCAGGAACAGGGCGAAGTAAGAGCGCACCTGCTCCTTGATGCTGAAGGAGATCAGGATCGCCAGCGGGGTGAGGAAGGTGGTCAGCAGGACCATCGCCAGGCTGATGCCGTCAATCCCCAGGTGGTAGGCTGCACCGACCTGCGGGAACCAGGGAGCGTACTCCTCGAACTGGAACCCCGCCGCCTGTGGGCGGAAGCCCGTCCAGACGAACACCGCCAGCGCCAGCGGGATCAGGCTGACCAGGAGGGACACCCAGCGGATCAGCCGTTCCTGGTGACGCGGCAGGAGGGCCACCAGGGCCGCCCCGGCCAGTGGGATCAGGGTGATCAGGGTCAACGCGTGCTGTTGGATGAATTCCATTCGGCTTTCTCCCTCATCGCGACAGCCACAGGAGGTAGACCAACGCCAGTACGCACAGGAAAGAGAGAACGGAAAGGAGGTAGTTCTGCACCTGCCCGGTCTGCAGCAGGCGGCGCAGCCCCTGGCCGGCAGCCCCCGCGCCCGCGCCCAGCGCGTCAATGCCGCCGTCAATGATGTGACGGTGGACCCAGTGGTTGGCCCGGCCCAGGATCTCGCCCAGTTTCGCCACGCCGTGCAGGATGCCGTCAATCAGGCCGCGGTCGAACCAGCGATAGACCGCTCCGGCCAGCCAGATGGTGGGGCGGATGAAGGCCCACCCGTAGAACTCGTCAATGTAGTACTTGTTGCGCAACACGGTGTGCAGCGGCCCCAGCCAGCGCACCAACGGGTCTGGCTGTCCCTCGCGCAGCGGCTGCCGCCCGTAGACCAGCCACCCGCCGGTCAGGCCCAGCAGCGCCGCGCCGACCGAGAGGAGTACCGGGATGGGGTTGAACGGCAGCGCCTCCGGCACCTCGCCCAGCGTGGCCCCCACGAAGTGATGGAACCAGTTGCCGTGCAGCAACTGCCCCAGGAGCGGGAAATCCTCCGGCACGCCGACGAAGCCGAAGAAGACCGCGAACAACGCCAGCACCACCAGCGGCGCCGTCATTGTCCAGGGCGTTTCGTGAGCATGCTCGGCATGATGGCTGCGCGGCTCGCCAGCGAAGGTCAGACAGATCTGGCGCATCGTGTAGAAGGCGGTCAGCAGCGCCGAGAGCGCCAGCACCCAGAAGATGAGCGGGTAATGCGCCCAGGCATGGGCCAGGATCTCATCCTTGCTCCAGAAGCCAGCAGTGATGATGGGGAAACCAGAGAGCGCCAGCCCACCAGCCAGGAAGGTCCAGAAGGTGATCGGCATCCGCCGCCGCAGCCCACCCATCTGCATCATGTCCTGCTCGTGGTGTGACCCGATGATCACCGACCCCGAGCCCAGGAACAGCAACGCCTTGAAGAAGGCGTGGCTGACCAGGTGGAAGGCCGCCGCCACGTAGGCGCCGATGCCCAGCGCGGCGACCATGTAGGCCAGCTGGCTGATGGTCGAATAGGCCAGCACCCGCTTGATGTCGTTCTGGGCGACGGCGATGGTGGCCGCGAAGAAGGCGCTGAAGGTGCCGATAGCCGCCATCGCCACCATCGGCGGCGTCATCACGCCGTGGCCGAAGCCCTCCGCCAGCAGCGGGAACATGCGCACCACCATGTACACGCCAGCAGAGACCATGGTCGCGGCATGGATCATCGCGCTGACCGGCGTGGGGCCCTCCATCGCGTCCGGCAACCAGACGTGCAGCGGGAACTGCGCGCTCTTGCCCACCGTCCCGGCGAAGAGCAACAGTCCCACCGCGGCAGCCACAGAGAGGCCGGGGATCACCGATGGCGTCACCCCCAACTCGTGCAGCACAGCGCTGTCACGGAGGATCGCCTCGAAACTCAGCGTGCCCGTCTGCGTGTACAGGTAGGCGATGCCCAGGAGCATAATCACGTCGCCGATACGGGTGGTGAGGAAGGCCTTGATCGCCGCCCGGTACGCCGACGGCTTCTCGAACCAGAAGCCGATCAGCAGGTAGGAGCACAGCCCCATGATCTCCCAGAAGATGAACAGCATCAGCAGGTTGTCGGCGACGGTCAACCCCAGCATCCCGGTGGCGAAGAGGCTGATGTAGGCGAAGAAGCGGCTGTAGCGCGGGTCGCCGTGCATGTAGCCGACGCTGTAGATGAAAATGGCCAGACAGGTGATGGAGACGAAGAACAGCGTGATCGCCGTCAGCGGGTCCACCAGCACGCCCATCGCCAGGGCCGCGTCCCCCGACGGCAGCCACGGCACCTGGAAGGCGATGGGGGATTCGGCCAGCGCCTCCCCGCCGCCAGCAACCGCGGTCCAGAAGATCACCTGGGCCATCACGAAGGAGATGGCCATCGCGCCGATGGCCAGCGAATGGCTGAGCCGCTTCCACCGGTTGAAGAACAATACGATGAGGGCGAAGGCCAGGAAAGGAGGCAGAGGAATCAGTAAGGTCAGCAGTTGGCGGACAGTTATCATCCGTTCACCTCGCCAGGTTCTCGGGTTGTACGGTCATAACCGGTCATTCGCCGCACCTCACCAGCGGAGCAGGTTGATCTCTTCAGGGTCTACCGTCCGGCGGCGGCGGTAGACGGCGTCAATGAGCGCCAGTCCCACGGCCACCTCAGCCGCAGCGACCACGTAGACGAAGGCGGCGAAAGCCTGGCCGGTGGCAGCGACCGGTTCGTGATACCGCCAGAAGGCCAACAGGTTGATGTTGACGGCGTTGAGCATCAGTTCGATCGCCATCAGGATGGCGATGGCATTGCGCCGCACGACCACCCCGTACATCCCGATGCAGAACAGAGCCGCCGACAGGATCAGATACCAGTTGAGTGGGACCATCCTCCCTCCATAATGTTGACGCGGTGACGCGGTGAAGTTACCGTTCCCTGACGATCATCACCGCCCCGATCAGCGCCATCACCAGCAGCACCGAGGCCACCTCAAACGGCAGCGCGAATCCCTCGGGGTCTACCAGGGCCAGCCCAAGCAGGCTGATGGAGTTCTCAGGTACCGCTGCGGCAGCGGCTGTCCACGGCTGCTGCCAGGCCAGCCAGGCCAGCACGCCCAGCAGCGCCACGGCCATAATCGCTGCCAACCACCACTGTTCATTGGCGCGGGGTAGTGGCTGGCGCATCACCCGTCGCGTGAGCATCACACCGAAGATGATGAGGATGCCGATCGCGCCCATATAGATAAACAGCTGCGCTGCAGCGAAGAAGGGGGCCTCCAACAGCACGTAGATACCGGCCACGCCAAAGAAGACCAGCAGCAGCCACAGCGCGGTGTGGAAGAGATTGCGGCCCACCACCACCGCCAGCGCCGCGCCCAGAGTGATCACGCCAAACAGCAGGAAGAGCGCCTGTTGTGCCGTCATGCGCCCACCTCCGCCTCCTCCAATTGGGCGGCTCTCCAGGCCTCCACACGGCGCTGTTCCCGTCGCGCACCCAGGGAGGCCACCAGCCAGGTCAGCACTGCCACGACCAGGTTGGCCGCCAGCAACGCCCCCGCCCGCGCCCAGACACCCACACCACCCGCCGCCACCTCCGACAGGCCCCTGTCCACGAGCCCCACCACACACACGGTGACCAGAGTCAGCGGCACCAGGAATTTCCAGCTGAACGCCAGCACCTGGTCAATGCGCAGGCGCGGCAGGGTGATCTGCACGAACATCCAGACCAACACCATCAGGGAGACCTTGAGCAGGAACCAGACCGTGCCCAGGATGGGAGCCGCACCCACCCACGGCCCGCGCCAACCGCCCAGGAAGAGCGTCGTGAAGATCGCGCTCATCCCCACCGCATTGATGAACTCCGCCAGGTAGAACATGCCGAACTTCATCCCGCTGTATTCCACCTGGTAGCCGGCCACCAATTCCGACTCCGCCTCCAGCAGTTCGAACGGCCGGGCATTGACCTCGGCCAGGCTGGCCAGGAAGAAAATCAGCGCCGGCAGGGGCAGCACGAAGAGGAAGGGCACCTCCTGCGCCTCCACAATGCGCTGCATCGAGAGGCTGCCGGCAACCATGACCACGGCCAGGACGGAGAGCAGTTGGGGAATCTCGTAACTGATGAGAATGGCGACGGCACGAAAGGCACTGACCGTGGCATACTTGTTGTTGGAAGACCACCCGGCCATCAGCACCACAAACAACGCCGCCGAGGAAAAGGCCAGGATGTAGAAGATGCCGATACCCAGGTCGCTGCCGATCGCCCGCCCCGGCCCGAACGGGATCACCGCCCAGACCATCAGCGCCGCCGCGAAGATCAGGATCGGCGCCAGGTTGTAGGGGACAACATCCACCCCCTGCGGACGAATGTCCTCTTTGGTGAGCATCTTGATCGCGTCGGCAAAGGTCTGGATAATGCCCCACGGCCCGGCCCAGGTGCCGCTGCTGTTGGGCCCCAACCGCCCCTGCATGCGCGCCGCGATCTTGCGATAGGCCCAGATCATGAAGATGACCACCACCAGCGGAAAAGCGGCGAGGACCACGGCGGAGATCAGCGACATGATCAGGTTGACCCATCCCGCACCCATTCCGGCGGCCGTCAGCAACCCGCGCAGCCAGTCACCGATGTTCACGATCACGTTGGAGAGAAAAGCCCAAACCCCCATGCGTCACGCTCCTCAGAATTGTCGGCTGGGATTACATCCACTCCAGTTCGCCCTTGCGCCAGACGTAGACCAGCGCACCAGCGAGGAGCAGGATGAAGAGCACTCCCTCGAGCACTGCGTAGAACGGGAGGAGGTTGTAAACCAGTGCCCAGGGGAAGAAGAAAATCGCCTCGACGTCAAAGAGGAGGAAAACGACAGCGAAGACGTAGTATTGTGCCTTGAACTGCACCCATGGCTCGCCGTGAGGCAGCAAGCCACACTCGTAGATTTCACTTTTCCGGGGATTGGGTCGCTTGGGCCGAAGGAGCCAGGCCAGGCCCACCATCGCTGCGCTGAGAAACAGAGCCACCAGTAACAGAACGCCGACAAGGGTAAACTGATCGAGCACGGACGGCCTCCTGTAAGAGTTGGTACTGTCAGGCGTCAAGCGGGCGACATTGTAACATAAATCGCGCTGAATGCAAAGTGGCCGTTGTAGCACCACTTTCTCGAAGTTTCAGGGTAACTGCCCACCCACGCCGACTGAAGTCGCCCGCTTTGGGCCTTCGGCCTGCGGCCGCAGGCGCCCAGAAAGGCCAATTTCCAATCGGTGCACGGCGGCAAGCAGCCGGGTAGGTGATTACGTTTCAGGTTACGGGTAACCAGCGCGCTACGGCGTGGCGCTCTCCAGGTTGTCCGGCTCGATCCCCTTCCGTCGGAACAGCCTCTTGCGGCCTTCACTTCGCAGCCGGTGGTACTGCTCCCGCAACTGTGCAGCGGTGAACTGGCGCCCCTTCTCGAAGTGCAGCATGGCCACCTGCCCCATCGCCCACGTGCCGATAGCAGCGACCATACCAGAGACAACCCAACCAGGGCCAGGCACCACCTTCGCCAGTTCGGAAGCCAGGAAACGCAATCCCACCCCGCCGGCAATGGTCGTGAGCAGTTCGCGGGCGTGACGCACGGAGAGCGACTCGCCATAAATGGCAGCAATGCGCAGCACCATGCGCACCTGTCCG
Source organism: Anaerolineae bacterium (assembly GCA_034434635.1). Taxonomy (GTDB): domain Bacteria; phylum Chloroflexota; class Anaerolineae; order B4-G1; family DUEL01; genus DAOTYX01. The sequence goes on from DAOTYX010000079.1 coordinate 16,380, forward strand.
GCCAGCAGCAGCGGGACATCCAAAATCGGCACCGGTTCGGTGCCGACAAAGCCGTTGAGTACAGCGGCGCTGCGGATGAGCCGCTGCGCCAGTTGACGGCGGTAGGCGGGCAACTCCCGCCCCAACGCCACCACCATCCACGGGTGCGCCGCCACCACCGCAGGGATCAACCGCTCCGCCACGCCGGCCCCCGTCTTGGCCGAGATGGGGATAGGAGCCACCCCCAACTTGCGCTCGATGTCCTCCAGCACCACCTTCAGGTCGCGGCGGATCAGGTCAATCTTGTTCAGAGCGACCACCAACGGCTTGCCCGTCTCGCGCAGCGACTCCAGGATCTCCACATCCGACTGGCGCAGGCCGGCTCCTGCATCCAACAGGAGAAGGATCACGTCCGCCCGCGCGGCGGCCTGGGCGGCCACCTCCGCCCGGTCCACCCCGCCGACCTCCCCGAAGCCCGGGGTATCCACCATCACGAATGGCCCCAGCCGCTCCTCGATCGCCCCGCGGGTGGTGCCCGGCACCGCGGTGACGGCAGCGATCTTCTGACCCTTGAGCAGGTTGAACAGGGTGGACTTGCCAGAGTTGACCGGCCCGACGATGGCCAGGTGGGCTGCCGCCTCCCGCTGTACCGCCAGCGACATTTTGTCCCACTCCAACGCCTGCAACAGACCGCGCAGGTCGGTCAGACGTGAGGGAAGGTTGATCGTCACGTGTCTCCCCTTGCTGTACCCGGAATGACGGCGAAGAGTATAGCACGAACTCGGCTTGAGGCAAACTTGCCCCTACCAGCGCTTGGGTTATAATCCCCTTGCCGCAACAACCCACGTCAGGAGCCACAACGTCACGGTGACCACACACACAAACGGCCCATCACAGACAGGGACCCCCTCAGCAGGACATGCCCCCCATTCTGTCCGCGCCGGGCGCTGGGTAGCCGCGCTGGCCGGCCTGGTTCTCGGTCTCTACCTGGCCCTGGCCCCCGGAGGGTTGCTTTCCGCGGCGGACATGGTCGGTTACGCGGTCTGCCACCGCATTCCCTCCCACTCCTTCCACATCGCCGGGCGGCAACTGCCGCTCTGCGCGCGCTGCAGCGGCACCTTTCTGGGCGCGCTGACCGGTCTGGTCGGTCAGGCGGTGGTGCTGAAGCGGCGCCGCGAATCCGGTTTTCCTCCTGTCCCCATCATGATCCTGCTGGTGCTGTTCATCATCCTGATGGGCGCGGATGGCCTCAACTCCTACCTGACGATGGTGCTGAACCGTCCATTGCTCTACGAGCCACAGCAGTGGTTGCGGCTGGTCACCGGCTCCCTCAACGGCCTGGCTCTCAGCAGCCTGCTGTGGCCGGTGGTCAATCTCAGCCTGTGGGCAACCCCCTCGCCACAGCCAGCCATCCGCGGCTGGCGCGATTTGGGTGTCCTGCTGGCGCTGGAAGCCGGGATGACGGGGTTGGTGTTCAGCCGATGGGCACCCCTGCTGTACCCCCTGGCGCTCCTCAGCGCGGCGGGGGTGGTGGCGATGCTGACCCTGGTCCACGTCGCGCTGATCCTCATCCTCACCGGCTGGGAGAACCGCTACCACCGCCTGCGAGACGCCGCAGTCCCCCTGATGCTGGGGTTCATCGTAGCCATGATCGAGATCGGGCTGATTGACCTGTTCCGCTACGCCGTCACCGGCACGGTGGAGGGGATACCGGGGCTATCGTGACGGGGGACGCGGAGACGCGTGCACAAGAGAGAGCCAGCACCTGCTCAATCTGCTGACCGATTCCTGGCTTTTCGGCACTCTAAACCAGGAACAACGCTCAAGGGAAACTACCCAGCCGTCGGAGCGATCCCCCTGCGGGTTCGGGAGATGGCTTCGTCGCCCGGAACCTGCCCTTTTGGCGGCAGACCGAACGGTTACGAACGAAAAAGAACGGAAAGGTTGACAGGGTTCGTTATTTGTGGTAAGATGGATTCAATGGAAACAGAAGAGGGGAGTCAGACCGCGCGGCGGCGGGCAGAGATCGCCCGGCTGATCACGGAGGCCGGGATGGTGCAGGTGGCAAGCCTGGTTGCCCGCTTCGGCGTGACCCCGCCCACCATCCGCCGTGACCTGGAATGGCTGGAGGCACAGGGGTTGGCCCGCCGGGTGCACGGCGGGGCGCTGGCGTTGACCGGCCGCTCCCCCTCCCCCTTCACCCCGGAGGCGATCCCCGCCCGCATCGGGCGGGCAGCGGCGGCCCTGGCGCAGGACGGCGAGACGCTCTTCATCACCCCTGGACTGCTGGCGCTGGAGACGGCGCGGGCGCTGACCGGTCGCCAGAGGCTCACCATCGTCACCAACAGCCTGGCCGTCGCCCGCCAGGTGGCCGAGGGGAGCGACCACACCCTCATCCTCACCGGCGGACAACTGGAGCGGCATGATCAGGGGTTGGTCGGCCATCTGGCTCACCTGGCCCTGCCCTCGCTGCGTGCCGACCGGCTGTTCCTGGAACTGGACGGGGTCAACGCCGTCGCCGGCCTGACCACCGACAGCCTGCCCCAGGCCGAGTTGGCCCGCCTGCTGCTCGACCTGAAGGCCGAAGTGGTGGCCCTGGTGCCGCCGGAGCGGGTGGGCCGCGTGGCCGCTGTCCTCATCGCCGCCGCCTCTGAAGCCGATGTGATCGTCACCGCCCGCGAGGCCGACTCCGCTCCCTTGTGGGATCTGGCGGAACTGGGAGTGCGGGTGGTGCTGGCGTAGGAGACAGGGAGAAGAGGAGAAGAAAAGAAAGGAGAGCGAGAATGGCAAGTGTGACATTCGACCATGTGACCAAGCGCTTCGGCGATGTCATCGCTGTCAACGACCTCAGCCTGGAGATCGCCGACAACGAGTTTCTGGTCTTCGTAGGCCCGTCCGGCTGTGGCAAGACCACGGCCCTGCGCCTGCTGGCCGGCCTGGAAGAGGCCACTACAGGCGACATCTACATCGGCGACCGGCGGGTCAACGATGTGCCGCCCAAGGATCGCGACATCGCCATGGTCTTCCAGTCCTATGCTCTCTACCCGCACATGAGCGTCTACGAGAACATGGCCTTTGGTCTGCGCCTGCGCAAGACCCCCAAGGCGGAGATTGATCGGCGGGTGAAGGAGGCCGCCCAGATTCTGGGCATCGAGCACCTGCTCGACCGCAAGCCGAAGCAACTATCCGGCGGTCAGCGGCAGCGGGTGGCGGTGGGCCGCGCCATCGTCCGTGAGCCTAAGGTCTTCCTGATGGACGAGCCGCTCTCCAACCTGGATGCCAAACTGCGCGTGCAGGCCCGCGCGGAACTCTCCAAACTCCATCAGCGGCTGGGCACGACCTTCATCTACGTGACCCACGACCAGGTTGAGGCGATGACGATGGGCACACGCATCGCCGTGATCAACGCCGGCGTGTTGCAGCAGGTGGACACACCGCACAACCTCTACCAGTCGCCGGCCAACATCTTTGTCGCCGGCTTCATCGGCAGCCCGGCGATGAACTTCTTCGACGCCCGGCTGGTCGAGCAGGACGGCAAGATCGCGGCGGAAACTTCCGACTTCGTCGTCAGCATCCCCGAGAGCCGCCAGGAGGTCTATCGGCCGCACCTGGGCCGCGAGGTCGTCCTCGGCATCCGCCCGGAAGACATCCACGACCCCGAGTTCGCCCCACCGGCGATCCACGCCGCCCACGTCACGGCCCGGGTCGCCGTGACAGAACTGATGGGCAACGAGGTCGTGGTCTACCTGGATACCGCCAGGCATGAGTTCCTCGGCCGCTTCGACCCGCGCACGAAGGCGCGCGTGGGCCAGGAGATGACCGTGGCCTTCAACATGGGCAACATGCACGTCTTCGACAAGGCGACGGAACAGGCGATTCGGTGACGCGGAGCGCGGAGACACGGAGATCGTCGGAGAGCGGATCCTCGAACATCTGAAGTATCAGACCTTCGCTGCCCTCAGATACCGCAACTATCGGTTGTGGTTCTGGGGGCAGATGGTGTCTCTCTTTGGCACCTGGATGCAGTCCACTGCCCAGGGCTATCTGGTTTACGAGTTGACCCGCTCGCCTGCCTATCTGGGGTACGTCAGTTTTGCCTCCGGCGTCCCGACCTGGCTGTTCATGCTCTACGCCGGCGTCATCGCCGACCGCATCCCCCGGCGCACGCTGCTGCTCATCACCCAAAGCAGCATGATGCTGCTGGCCTTCATCCTGGCCGGGTTGACCTTTGGCGGCGTCGTGCAGCCGTGGCACATCGTCATCCTGGCCGCCGGCCTGGGCGTGGCGAACGCCTTCGACGCCCCAGCCCGCCTGGCCTTCGTGCCGGAACTGGTAGAACAGCGGGAAGACCTGACCAACGCCATCGCGCTGAACGCGACGATGTTCAACACAGCGACGATGATCGGCCCGGCGGTGGCCGGGATGGCTTACTCCCTCTTCGGGCCAGGATGGTGCTTCACCATCAACGGCCTCTCCTTCCTCGCCGTTATCGCCGCGCTGCTGCGCATGCGGTTAGCCTCTCCCGCACCCTCCTCCAACCCGCGCCGCGCCATCCTCCCAGAATTGCGCGCCGGGTTCCGCTACGTCATCGCCCACCCCACCATCCGCCTGCTGATCGGCCTGATCGCCATCGCCAGCCTTTTCGGCGTCTCCTTCGTCACGCTGATGCCAGCCTGGGCGGTCAACGTGCTGCGGGGGGATGCCACCACCAACGGACTGCTCCTTTCGGCGCGGGGGACAGGAGCGCTCATCAGTGCCCTGGGTATCGCCTCACTGGGCCGCTTCCGGTTCAAGGGGCGCCTGCTGACCGTGGGCACGTTCGTCTTCCCCATCGCCCTGCTGGTCTTCGCGCAGGTGCGCTGGTTGCCGCTCTCTATGGCCATCCTGGTGGTCGTGGGGGCTTCAATGGTGCTGGTCTTGAACCTGGCCAACGCTCTGGTTCAGACCGAGGCAGCGGACGAACTGCGTGGGCGGGTGATGAGCATCTACAGCCTGCTCTTCTTCGGCCTGATGCCACTGGGCTCGCTGTGGGTCGGTACGTTGGCCGACCACACCAGCGAGCCCATCACGTTGACCATCGGGGCGCTGATCACCCTGGGTTGCGCCGCGCTGGTCTGGCTATTCGCTCCGCGGTTGCGCGCGCTGCCCTGAGAATCCCCGGTTCGTAACCGCCCAGCCTGTGCCCTCTCGCAGGTCCTGGCGCAAGCGCCAGCACCTGCGGGAGGGTGTACACTCAGGACACCTGCGCCGCCCGTTCCCGCTCCGCCCGCTCGCGCATCTGCTGGCGCAGCGTGTGGATGTCGGTCGGCAGCAGGTAGGCAGCCACGAAGAAGAAGGCCGCGCACAGCACCCAGGTGGAGACGCAGATGAGCAGGATGGCGTTGTGCAGCGAGGAGCGCACAGCGATCAGTCCGGCTATCAACGGCGCCAGCGCCGCTCCTGCCGACTCGATGAAACTCTCGATGGCCAGGGCGGTGCTGCGTACCTCTGGCAGGGTGATGTCGTACACCGTGGAGACGACATTGGGCGCAGCGAAGGGGATGAACAGGGCGGTCAGGCACAGCAGGCCCATGAACAAGCCGCGATTGTCGAGCGGGACGTTGAGCGTCAGCGTGAGCAGGATCGCCCCCAGGAGCACCGCCGTGGCGGAGACCAGCGCCCGGCCGCGCGGCGTGCGCTTGAAGAAGAAGTCCCCTGTCGCCCCGCCGACGAAATAACCCGCCGCCAGCACCAGCACCGCCGGAACCATCGTCGTGAAGACCGCCTCCGACGGATACCCCCGTTCCGTCTCCAGGTAGCGGAAGAACCAGTAGGTGATGACGTTCCACGGGAAGACGCCGAAGAAGCCCTGCACGAAGATCAGCAGCAGGCTGCGCTTGCGGAACAGGTCCCCGGCCAGCCGCCAGTTGAAGCGATAGACGCCGATCCGCTCCAGGTCCTCCAATTCTGGTTCGCTCTTACCACGAGGGGCCTCGCGCACCCCAAAGAAGATGACCACTGCCAGGAGGATGCCCAGCGAGCCAGTGATGTAGAACACCCCACGCCAGCCGATCATGCCGCTAAGCAGCAAGCCCAGGATCATCCCCAGCAGGTAGCCCAGGGGCGCGGTCAACTGGAGGATGCCGTAGATACGGCTGCGCACCTGCGGCGGGAAGTAGTCGGCGATCAGGCTGTAGAGGCCAGGATAACTGGAGTCGTCAATGCCGGTGGAGGCGCGGGTGGCCAGGAAGGACGGGTAGGTGCGCACGACCGCGCTGAGCCAGGTGGTGGCTCCCCAGATGAACGAGGCCAGCGCCAGCAGTTTGGAGCGCGCGTACCGGTCATACAGGTACCCCCACAGCGGGTAGAAGATGACGCCGACGATCAGCGCGCCGGTGAAGACCGCTCCCATCTGCGCCTCGTTGATGCCGAAGGTCTCCATGATCGGAGTGGTGAGCGGTCCGATGAGCAGTTTGTCCGCCTGATGCAACAGCATGAAGCAGAAGAATACTACAACGACGAACCAGCGGTGCCGTGATGACGCACTCATCCTTTTCCTCCCTGTCGTGGAATGGACACGGTGCTCTGACGACTCGCCGTGCCGGGCGTGGTCTCGTCGCCGTGCCGGGCGCGGTCTTCCGACCGCGCCCCTACAGATGGGAGATCATGACCCGGCAAGCAGGGCCTCCACCAGCGGATGAAAACGCTCGTAGCGGAACGGTTCGCCGAACGGCACGCCAATGCGCTGGCCGGCGGCAGCGGCCTGCGCCCGTACGGCCAGGCCCACCAGCGCTGCGGGGTCCGCACCCGCCGCCTCCAGCAGCGGGCGCGGGTCCACACCAGCCAGCCGCATCTGCCGCAGCACCCCCTCGACCAGAAAAGCCATCTGGCTCTCGTGCGCGGCCAGCGCTGCCAGTTTCGTCTCCAGCGTGGCCGTGATGTCCACCACCTTGTTGACGCCCGCATCGCTTTCAGCGTAGAAGTACTTCTCGGCAACCTGATGAGGCTCCAACCCCTCATCACGATGCTCCGGGTGCACCAGCGGCAGGCCTGCTGCGTTCACCGCCTCTGTCGCCGCCCAGGCCACGGCGCGATGGTCGGGATGCCAGTCGCCGGGCGCGAAGGGGTCCTCGGCAATGAGCGCGTCGGGGCGGTACTGGCGGATGGCGCGGATGAACTCCTGGCGCAACGCTCCAGGCGGCAACTGCTCCAGTCCCATATCAGGGTGACCGAGCATCACCGGCGGCTCAGCGCCCAGGATACTCGCCGCGCGCATCGCCTCCCGCCGGCGTACCTGCACCAACGCCTCGGCGGTGTGCTCAAAAGAGCCCTTACTGCCGTCCGTGGCGACGACGATCACCACCCGCCGCCCTTCTTTGACCATCCGGGCGATGGTCCCGCCAGCGAAGAACTCAGCATCGTCGGGATGAGGTACTAAAACAAGGGTCGTCTGCGACATTCCACCTCCTCGTTGTCTAAAGACTCACCCATGGATTGAAGCGCTTTTCGTGGCCCACTGTGGTCTGAGGGCCATGGCCAGGATAGAGCACCGTTTCATCCGGCAGTTCGAAGAGGACCTGACGGATAGAATGAAGCAGGGTGGCCCAGTCCCCGCCAGGCAGGTCCGTGCGGCCGACCCCCTCGGCGAAGAGGGCATCGCCATCGAAAGCCATCCCCTCCTGTTCCAGGTAGAAGGTCACCCCGCCGGGGGAGTGTCCTGGGGTATGCAGCACCTGGAGGCGCAGCGTGCCCACCTCCAGCACCTGGCCGGCGACGAGTTCCACGTCGGGCAGGGGGCTGGGCTTCACTGTCACGCCGAACCACGCGGCCCCGCCGCGCGCCTGAAGGATGGGGAGTTCGGCAGGATGAAGCGCCAGTTGCGCGCCGGTGGCGGCGAGGATGTCGGCATTGGCTGCCATATGGTCGAAATGACAGTGGGTATTGAGCACGTAACGAGCGGTCAGGCCGTGCTCCTTCAGGGCGGCCAGGATCCGTTCAGGGTGGCCGCCGGGGTCAATCACCGCCGCCTCACGGGTCTGCTCGCAGGCGAGAAGGTAGCAATTGGTCTGGGTGATGCCGACGACAAGCGTGTGCAGGATCATGCGCGTCTCCTGTGTATGCTGTCAGGGCAGCGGCTGGCGGGCCAGGGGACGGCCAGACTATACCATCATCGGCGTGGTTGCGCAAGTGGAAAAGATTGGGCGCGGTCTCCGACCGCGCCCAACGGCGACTCGACGAGACGGAGCGCTAGCCGTTGCGCAGCACCAGCGGCAGGTAGAGATAAGGCAGTTCGTCTGCCCCCACGTCGGGGGCCGCGCCCATCGGGCGCGGGTCTCCATCCATGTCCCACGCCACCCAGACCAGGGGGGTGGCATGATTGATAGCGTTGGAGCCAAGGGTCAGGTGGTAATCCGCCGCCAGCCCTGCTGGTCCGGGCACTTCGTTTGTGCTGGTAACCCCCACCCCATAGTTGGCCCCGTTGCCCTCGAAGAGCGTGTGGTCAGCAGTGACCGTGCTGCCCCCCGGCGAGGCATTGACGATGCCCGTCGTCTGGCTGACGATGATGGTGTTGGTCAGCCACACCGTGCTCGATGCGCCGACGTAGACCCCCACGCCGTCGCCAAACCGGTTTTCGGCGATAGTGTTGTGCGCCACGCGGCCATTGACACCGCCGCTGCCAGCGATCGCCACCCCGCTGCCCTGCGCGCTGGTCGCGGCAGTTGTGGTGATCCCATTGCGGGCGACGATGTTGTTGGTCAGGGTGAAGATGTCGCTTGCCGTCAGATCTACGCCTCCACCCACACCACCGCTCGTGCCGATAGCCCGGTTATCCAGGATGATGTTGCCCTCCAGCCAGGGGTTGCTGCCTCCGATTGAGAAACCGCCGCCATATCCCCATTCCGCGCCTCCGTCGCCGGTGGTGTTGCTCAGGACCTGGTTCCCAACGAACCGGGGGGCGCCGGCCCAGACATAAACGCCGCCGCCCACTCCGCGCGCGTTGGTCCCGCAGGCGGCTTCATTGCGGGCGATCAGGTTGTCCTGGACAAGGGCGTTGCTGTTGTGGAGCGCCATCCCGCCGCCGTAAGCCCATTCGCCGGGCGCCCAGACAACCGTATCGTTTTCAGCGATGACATTGTCCCGGAGTACCCCGCTCCCGCCGCTGACGTAGATGCCGCCACCCTCAGCAGGGGCGCCGGAGGAAGCGGTGTTACGGACTATCTGGTTCTCCACCACCGTAGCGTCGCACTCTTCCAGGTAGAGGCCGCCGCCATAGCCATTGGCAGCGTAACTGGCGCGGTTGCCGTCGGAAATGACGTTGCCGGCCACCAGCGCGGCAGCGGAGAGATGCGAGAGGTACATCCCCCCGCCCAGACCCCGCGGGCCGGTAGTGGCGGTGTTGCCATAGACACGATTGTCGCGGATGAGAGCAAGAGGGCCGCCAAAACAGATGCCCCCGCCCCGGTTGTAGAGGCCCGCGCTGGCCGTCCCCTGCAGCGCGATGTTCCCGTCGAAGAGGTTGCGCTCGATGGTCACCGGCGAGCCGGAGGAGACATAGATGCCGCCGCCGTTGCCCATCACGCCCTGACCGGCGACGTTCTGCAGAAAATCGTTGTCGGCGATGAGCGGGCTGCCGCCGACCACCGCGATCCCTCCGCCGTCACCGGCCGAGTGGCCGGCGCGGTTGGCGCGGATGGTGTTGGAGAGCACCTGCGGCGAGGCGTTCACCAGATAGATGCCGCCCCCCTGCCCCCAGGTGGCGTCGTCGGCGACATTGTTGGCGATGAGGTTGTCGCTGATGACGGCAGAGGCAGAGACGGTATCCAGGAAGATGCCGCCGCCGCGCCCATAGCCGGTGCAGGCCATCGTTGTGCAGCCATAGTTAGCGGTGATGATGTTGCTGAGGATGATGGGGGCCGCGTCCTGCACGGCGATGCCGCCGCCGTGGTTGGGCTGATCGGTGGCCCCTCCGGCGTTGCCGTTGGTGATGGTAAAGCAAAAGATAGTGGGGCTGGCATGGGTGATGCTGATCACCCGCTGGGTCCCATCCCCGCTCAGGACCACGTTCTCCGGCGCGCAGGGTACGGAAGTGAAGGTCCACCCTCCCCCAAAGGGGTTCGGGTGAGCCGCCCATGCCCCGTCCAGGGTTACGGACCTGGTGATGATGATCGTGCCGTAGTAGGTCGAAGCGCCGGCGATGTCATCGCGGTCGGCCACGCAGATCCTCTCGCCAGCCGAGGCCCTGCTCAGGGCATACTGGACACTCTTGCACGGGTCGTTGGGGTTGTCACAGTGATTGGTCGAACTGTTGTTGCCGCCATTGACCACATAGCGGTCGCAGACGGGCGCGGCCTGGCCGGGCTGGCTGGTCAGCGCCAGCAGGCTCCAGACGAGGAGAGCCAGCCCCAGGGCCAGGCTCAGGACGATCAGCCAGTGTTTCGCCTGCATCTTGCACCTTCTCTCGTGTCTGTCACCTCTGAGGTGACCGTCACCTGCCCCTCGCGTGCCCGTTCAGGGCGCAACCGCGATGGAAGCCCACCTCTGGGCCATCAGATCCAGGGCGAAGACATAGTCATAGCCGTCCGGGTAATCAATGACCCGGATCAGCCAGCCGTTCTGGGTGGGCTGCAGCAACAGGCTCACCGCCCACTCCCGGTCGCGCGGCCAGCCCAACCGGTCGGAGGCCCACAGACCATTCTCACACCAGACCTTGCCGAAGCCACGCACGGGCAACTGGTAGCCGGTCGGCGCGGTCATCGAGGCGCAGTCGGGGTGCACCGACGGCTGGCTCTCGTCCCACAGGTCGTTGTAGGAACTGAGCCATCTCCCGTTCTGCGTCGGGTAACCGGACTCGCTCCCGAATCCCAGGGCGTAGATTCTCCGGGTGTCCGACCGCCAGATCATGAAGGCTCCCATCCGGGCGTGCGGGTTGGGATTCTCAGGGTTGGTCTCGAATTTCTGGAAGGCCCCGTAGACGGAGATGGAGGAAGCGGTGGGACAGCCCGGGTTGACGCCGAAGCCGCTGGCCACGCTCACGACTGGCTCCAGGAAGGGGTCCATGGTGGTACATTCTCCCGACTCCACCGAGACTTCCTGTCCTTGCGCGTTGTTGTCCTCGTTCGTCTCGGCGATCACGTCATCGGGGTCTATCTTGATGCAGACGAAGTGATGCCAGACTTCGTTGATGGTGACCAGGTAGTCCACCGGCAGGGATTGTCCGGGGTTCAGGCTCACCGTGGTTTGATAGAGGGTGTTGAACGTCGAGGGGTAGTAGCAGGTGGTGTGAGGGGTGGGCAGGCGGTTCTCGATCCGCACGGTTACGTTGGACAGGGCGGTAGAGCCGCTGTTGTGCAGCACGGCACGGACGTGGAACGGCGTACCTGCGGTGGGGGTGGTCGGGTCGAAGGTGAGGTCGGTGACCCGCAGATCGGGCAAGCCAGCGGGCGGGACGGTCGGCGTGACGGCGACGACGATCTGGACGTAGACGACCGCGCCGAAGCGGGTGCCATCAGGCCGCTGCAGTTGCCAGTTGCCCTTGTAGGTGCCGGGGGAAGAAGGGGCCGTCAGGTTGACGCTGACGTCGGTCGTCGCGCCAGGGGCGACGGCTCCCACAGCCACGCCGGTCGGCCCGCCCAATGCGTCGCCGGAAATGAAGACCAGCATCGTCCCCGCCTCCCAGGCGCAGGTGCCGCTGTTGCGCAACCGCCAGGTCTTGACGAAAGGGGTTCCCGGCGCGAAGGGGGTGTTATCGGGCACGGTCATATCGGCAACAAAGGCGGCGTTGAAGGCACAGCCGCCAGGACCGTATACATCGGGAGGGGTGGTGCTGGTCGGTTCGGGGGGGGACACCGTTGGCGTGATCCCTCCCACCTCGGGCGGCATGGTGATGGTGGGCGCAATGGGCGGCGTTTCCGTGGCTGCCGGGCCGCAGGCCAGCGCGGCGGTAACCATCAGGGCCAATCCCACCAAGACGACCAGACGGGATTTACGCATCTCTCACCTCCTGACATCCAGTCAAGAGGACACGGCAGCGGCCTGTGTTACCGATTCAGGTGCGAGTGATGTCGGAAGCGGAAGAGAACGAAGTGAGGGTCAGCGTCCCAGGTAGCGCAGGCTGCGCTCCAGGTCCTCGGTGTGCTCCATCTCCAGGCTGACCAGAGGGGGAGAAGGCAGTTCGCTCAACAACGGCAGGACAGCGCTGTAGTCAACAGCGCCGCCCTCCACGTCCAACGGCAGATGCTCGTCGTAATGCCCGCGATGGTTGTTGGCGTGAACATGGACGACCCAGTTCCCCAGGCGCTTCAGCCAGTCTGGAAACGGCAGCGAGTTCGAATAGAGGTAAACGTGGCCGATATCCAGACAGGCGCGGAGGTGGGGGGAGTTGACTTCTTCGAGCACGGCGGCGATGATGTCCGGCTCCGGCTCCCACATGTTCTCCAGGGCGATGATCAACCCCAGGCGGCGGGCCTCCTCGGTCAGTGCGTCCCAGAAAGCCACCTGTTTGCGCGTCCATTCCGGCAGGTAGGAGGGATGTTGGATGAAGGGGAGATAGTTGGCGTGGAAAACGGTGTGGCGAGCGCCCAACTCCGCAGCGACTCGCAGGCTTGCCCGATAGCGCTCCACCGTCAGGGCCGTGATCCGCGAGTCCGCGCTGGCGCTGTTCATATCGTAGAAAGCGCCATGCAGGGCGATCTCTCCGGTAAAGCCGCGCAACGCTTCCCGATGGCTTGCCACAAGGGAGCGCCAGTCGCCATCCAGCAGATCGGGGTTGTAGCCGTAAACCTGGAGCTCGATGCCCGTCTGATATTGAGAAGCGAGAGCGACATGTCGGGAAATGTCTAACTCTCGCGTGGTGATTGCCAGTCGGTTCATGTTGGTCTCTGGGAGTCATTGTACACCAACTCTGGTCAATGTGCAACTTTCGGTTGACAGGGGCGCTCTCCCGGTGTAGAATGGCCCCCGCGATGAAGGACCGTCGCACGGTTGATGAACTTTCGATAGAGGAACTGGAGGAGATCCTCCGTATCCGCCGGGCGCAGGCGCGGCTGGAACGGCTGCGCCGCCTGAAGGGGTCAATGCCGGCGACGGACCCGCTGGCCCCGGAGCCGACAGAACCGTCGCCGCCGCCGTTGCCCGACGAGCACCTGCGCTTCCAGGAAGAGGGAGCGACAGCGGGCTTTCGCGCCCGGGCGGTGGACGAGGAGCCCGAGCCTCGGCCGGCCCGTCCGCGGCGGCCGATCCGCTGGGACTGGCTGCGGGACAAGAGCCTGCTGATCCTGGAGATCGCGGCGACGGTCGGGTTGCTGATCGCCCTGCTGGCCACGCTGAGCACGTTGAACGAACTGAACCGGCAGGCCCGGCTGGGACAACAGGGACAGTTACCTCAGCCCATCGCCAGCCCGACGGCCACCCCGCTCATCCAGGTGGCCATCCTGCCTGGCGGTCACGTCCCGCCGCAGCCGAACAGCACCCCCGCGCCGGCGGAGGTCCCGGCTCACCTGCGCGACCTGGTGGCGGCGATCACGCCGTTGCCGGTGCCCACTCCCGGCCCGCAGCAGGCCGTGCGCATCCGCATCCCGTCCATCGGAGTGGACGCGCCGGTTGTGGAGGGGGATGACTGGGAGAGCCTGCAGCGGGGGGCAGGCCACCACATTGGCTCGGCCAACCCGGGCGAGCGCGGCAACTGTGTCATCTCGGCGCATAACGACATCTACGGGGAGATCTTCCGTGACCTGCCGGACGTACAGTTGGGGGACGTGATCGAAGTCTACACCGCCAGCCAGATGTTCCGTTACATCGTCACTCAGCAGCGGATCATCGTGCCTACTGAGGTGAGCGTGATGTATCCGACCAGCACGCCAGTGCTGACACTGATCTCCTGCTATCCTTACGGGATTGACTCCCATCGCATCGTCGTTATCGCCGAACTGCAACCTTGATTCCTTGAACGGAGTAAGAGAGAATGAGCAAGAAATCACGCCGGAGCCAGCGTCGTTCGCAGGGGCCGCGCCTGACGGCTGCGCAGATGGTGCAGCCGGGCAGCGCCGAGGAGAAAATCAAAAAGGCCGAACCCGCTCCCGTACGCGCTGCCGCGAGCAGGCCCGACCCGCGAAAGGCTGCCAGTCTACCAGACCTGAGCCAGGAGTACCGCTACGTCGCTGCCGATCTGAAGCGCATCGGCATCATCGCCGCCGCTATACTCGTCATCATGATCGTGCTGGCGATTTTCCTGGTCTGACCGAGAGGAGGACCTTCACCATTCGTCTTCGTCGAGGTCCTCCTCGAACTCCTCCTCCTCAAACTCTTCGTCTTCCCAATCCAGGTCTTCTTCGTCCAGCTCGTCAAAATCCTCTACGTATTCCAGCTCAAGAGGAGTGAGGCTGACGACCTCCAGAAGCGCACCGCATTCCTCACAATAGATGCGGTCGTAGAGGCCCAGTTCGGGCGGGAGTGAGAGCAACGCATTGCATTCCGGGCAACGTGACATCTCGCTCCTCCATAGGGAGTAGTTTTGGTAAGCCGCTTTGCGCCCTCTAATATAACGCGGTTTTGGCCTGTTGTCAATGGGGAATCCCGTTCGGGTGTGTCCCAGGCAGGACAACAACTCGCAGTTGTCCTCCTGGAGCCCGCAGGGGAGTGACATGCTCGCAGGGAGCCGATGTTTCTGACCACCCCCACCATCCAATTGCCTGCCTTTGAAGGTCCGCTTGACCTGCTGCTGCTGCTCATCGAGCGCGAGGAACTGGACATCACGGCCATCTCGCTGGCTCAAGTGGCAGACCAGTACCTGGCGGTCATCGAGCAACTGGGGCGCTGGTGCATCGCCGACCTGAGCGGGTTCCTGGTCATCGGGGCCAAACTGGTATGGGTCAAGAGCCAGGTGCTGTTGCCCCGCCCCCCCTCCGACGGAACAACGCCGGAGGAGGACGTGGCCGCCGATCTGATCCACCAGTTGGAGGAGTATCGCCGTTTCAAGCGCGTGGCGCAGATGCTGGCCCAACGGGACGAGGAGGGCCAGCGGGCTTACCTGCGGCTGAGCCTGGCCCCGCTCCCCCCGCCGCCGTTCGACCTGAGCGGGGTGACCCTGGCCGATCTGCTGACCGCAGCGCAGGAGGCGCTCAACGCGAAGCCCCCCGCCCCTGCTGCAGTCCTTCCACCGACCCTCACCGTGGCCAAACAGATAGAGTACATCAGGCAGCGCCTGAAACAACAGAGACGCGTCCAATTCCTCGAACTGCTGTCCAACGCTGCCAGCCGGGTGGAGGTCATCGTCACCCTGCTGGCCGTGCTGGAGTTGCTCAAGCGGGACCGGGTGCGGGTGTGGCAGGAGAAGCTCTTTGGCCCCATCGTCATCGAGGAGCGGGAGGACGCGCCGGAGGCCAGTAACGCCCCAACAGCAGCACCGACACCGCTCCCAGCGTGTCAATGAGGACATCCGCCGCGCGCGGCGTGCGCCCCGGCACGAAGGACTGATGGGCCTCGTCGCTGATGGCGTAGACCACTGCCAGCGCCAGACTGAGCAGCCGCAACCGGTCGGATGGAGCCGCAGGGCCGCGCAGCGCCCGCAGGTAGAGCCAGGCCAGCACCCCGAAGGCCAACGCATGCGCGCCCTTCTTGAGCAGCAGGTCCAGCCAGGCTTCGGGGGCGCTGGGCAGGTCGGGCTGAGAGGACAGGAAGAAGATCAGCCCCATCCAGGCCAGCGGCGGACCCCAGCGATTGAGCAGTGACCTCATACCCCTTGCCGCATGAAATGGCCTGCCGCCTGATAGGCCTGCTCGACCGTCTCCACCAGATGGCTCCAGGAACGGCGCAGCCGGATGTCCTGAGCCGCGGCCTGCCCCAGCCTGTCACGCAGTGCGGGGTCTTCGAGCAAGCGCACCACCGCCGCAGCGAACCCCGCCTCGTCCCCCGGCTCCACCAGCCAGCCGGTCTCGCCGTGGCGGATGGCCTGGCGGATCTCCCCCACCCCCTCGGCGACCACCGGCACCCCCGCCGCCAGCAGGTCCAGCAGTTTGACCGGACACTTGGCGCGATTGAGGAGCGTGTCATCGAAGGGATAGAGCGCCACCGCCGCCCGCGCGAAGGTCTCCGGTAGCCGCTGCGGCTCCACCCACCCCACCAGGTCTATCGCCGCCTCCAGTCCGGCACGACGGGCCTCTTCCAGCAGCACGGCTTCCTCTCCGAACAGCCCCTGTCCCACCACCCGCAGCCTCACCTGCGGCAGGCGCTCCCGAACCCGGCGCAGGATCTCCACCACACGGCGGGCGGGGAACTCGAAGAAGCGGGTGTAGAGGAGCAGGTCTTTGGCCTCCCGGTACGGGGTCGGGCCTGTGGCCTTGACCTCTGCGACGCCGTTCGGGACATAGAAGAGGTGACTTTCGGGGACACCCAACCCAAGGGTCAGGCCGTAGAGGGTCCGGCTGGCGACGGTGATGGCGTCGGCATGGGTCAGCCCCCACCGCTCCTGCCAGACGAAGAAGCGACGCTGAGGGGCGGAGTAGAGGCGACGGCCGGTCACAGGATGGACGACGTCGTTCCACCCGCCGGCCCCCTCCCAGTCGTCGCTGTCCACCACCACCGGCGGGCGCCGACCACGCGGGAGGCAGGTCAACAACCAGTGCGCCAGCCCGCTGTAGGCCTTAGGTTTGAAGGCATGCACAACGTCCGGCTCCAACGCCAGGGCGCGTCGGGCCAGCCGCAGGGCAGTCGCCAGGTGGAAGAAGAGCGGCAGAGGCGGAGGAAGAGGAATGTTCTCGACCGTCACGCCTTCCTCGTCCCAATGCTGTCCGGCGTCTTCGGGGTTCTGCCAGGGGGGGAGCAGCACGGTGACGGTGTACCCCCGTGCCGACAGCGCACGCGCCATCGGCAGCGCACGCACGGCCATCGTGCCGCGCGGGCGCAGGCCGAAGGGGCCGATCATCACCACTCGCATGCCGCTCCTCCCCAGCCGCACCACCGGGCAACCTCCCTCCTGGAGCCTGCTCGAACAGCCCCGTAGCCAGCGCACCCCCGTGCGCTGGCGCATCTCTGTGCCTCGGCAGGCGGCTTTGGGGTGCCGCCCCACGGCAATCCGGGCAGGCACATGGGTAAGGGAGACCGTCAAACAACACGATGCTGGGCACGGTCTCTTGACCGCGCCCAGCACTGGAAGGCAGTGGGCTGCCGGGATTGGGAGGCAACCGCACAGGGAACCGTGTAGGGACGCAGTAAACCGCCCCCTATGGGCGCTGTTCCTTCATGCGGGCGGCCTTGCCGCGTCGCTCGCGCAGGAAATACAGCCGGGAACGACGGGCCTTGGCCTGCCGGGTCACTTCCACCTTCTCCAGGCGCGGAGAGTACAGAGGGAACGTCCGCTCGACCCCGATGCCGTGGGAGGCGACACGCCGAACGGTGAAGTTGGCCGCCGCGCCGCCTTTGCGCACGCGGATGACCGTGCCCTGAAAAACCTGCACCCGCTCCCGATCCCCTTCGACAATACGGGCATGCACACGAACGGTATCCCCCGGCCGTATGTGGGGGATGTTGGGATTGGCTTCCAGTTGTCGCTCCAGAGACTCAACCAGGTTCATCGCACTGTTACCTCGCAGACGGTTGCCCCATGGGGCGAAGGCGGATTATACCACAAACTGGCGAACGGGCAACCCGTCTTACGAAGGTAACAGGCACCTCGCAGGTGCCCGTCATCTGAGGTCACCTGGGGGTGTTGTCGGAAAGGAGACCGTTGATCTCGTCTACAGCGCATTGACAGGCCTCGCGCACCTGCCCCCCGCGCACCATCCGCCCGTCATACTCCTGGTCAGCCTGCTCCGCGGTCCAGCCGGACAGCACCAGCGGGAGCGGACCGCTGCCTGCGGGCAGCCACTCCCCATTATAGCGCCGGGCGAAGTGGAGATGGGTGGCGTCAGCGTAGCCGCCCTCACACGACGGATGGCCAATAGCCTGGCCCTGCTCCAGCCACGTGCTGGCCTCCACCCGGTCCTGCGCCGCGATGTGCATATACGTGAGCACCCAGCCGCTCTGCTCGTAACCGTCGCCGTCCAGATCCACCACCACCTCGCCGTAGTCGCTGCGCAGGACCAGGCCCGGCGCGGCGGCAGTGACCCAGTCGGCGGTGACGGTGCAGCCTAACTCGTCGGCGGGGGCGAAATCGAGCGCCGCCCAGCCACTGCCACGCCCCCAGCCACCATGGGGACCACCCGTCAGGTACCAGGTCTCCCCCTCCGGCCACGGCAGGCGGAGTTCGGGCTGCGTCAGCCCCGGCGGCAGCAGCGGCTCCACCCCATAGGCGAAGGGGTTGCCAAAGAGACGCTGGTAAGTGGCGGCGAAGCCGTCCGGTCCCACCGCCGCCGTCCACTCTGCGCCATAGAATAACTGTCCCAGAAGGCTCTGCACGGCCACCGTGCCGGCATTCAGGCCCGGTGAGATGCCCATGCGGCTGCCGTCGGCCAGGTGGATGACCGTCCAGTCGCCGTACTTCCAGCCATAGTAACCGCTGTTCAGTTCCGCTGCCGTCCAACTCAGCTGCTCGAACAGCCCCGCCTGGGTGCCCTGGTTGACCGTCACCGGATGTTCGAGGGTGTCGGCGGGCGGGTCGGGATCGGTGACCCAGCCGGCGCGCAGTTCCAACAGCGCCAGCAACACGCGCGGACCCACGCTGTACCGCTGCGCCACCAGGCGCACGATCTCGGCGCCGGTCAGCGTGTGTCCCTCCACTTCCTGAGTATAGCCGGCCAGGTAGCCGGACTGCGCGGCGACGAAGCCCTCCAGGTCGAAATGGATGTAGGCGGGGCCGTAGACCAGTTCGCTGTCGGGCAGGAGTTTGACCGCCGGGCCGAACTGGCTGGCACCGACGGGGATGGTCAGCCGTTGGCCGGGCCAGATGGCGTCGCCAGTGAGGCCATTGGCGGCGGCGATCTCGTCCACCGTGCAGTCGAAGGCGTAGGCGATGCCGCTCAGCGTGTCGCCGGTCTGCACTTCGTAGACCTGGGAGCGGGTGGGGTCGGGCCGGCCCGTCGGGGTTGGGTTGGGTGTGGGAGTGGCATCGTAGACGCCGGGGTAGGCGGGAGTCGGTGTGCCGCCTGGGGTGAGAGGAGGTTGCGCCCCCCGTTGGCCGACAGTCAGGTGTCCCGCCCCACCTGGCGGGTTCTGCAAGGCGATCTCCTCGCCAGGGGAAGGCGCTATCGGGCGCAGGCTGAGGAAGATCAAGACCGCGGCCAACATCAGCGCGACGACCGCGGCTCCGCCGATGAGGTGGGAGGAATCTCGTGTTACTTTCATCTGTTCGGAGTGTAACACAAACCGGGATGCGAGGCAAACCGGATACCAGGGGGGGCCAGGCACCCCCTGGCACCTCCAGACTCAGTTGACGACCGGCACGGGAGCGGGTACAATGACGGTGTCTCCTGCGGAGGCCTGAAGGTCGTAGCCCCTGGAGGCCGCAGCCCTTCAAGGCCATAGCCCTTCAACGCCGTAGCCCCGGCATCCCAATGCCGGGGCGGCAGGGAGTACAATGGCGGTGTCTCACGCGGAGGCCCGAAGGCCGTAGCCCTTCAACGCCGTAGCCCCGGCATCCCAATGCCGGGGCGACCGCGGAGGCCTGAAGTGGCAGGTACCTGGAAGGTGCCTGGCACCTTTGGAACGGCACAGGGAGGTGCACCATCGCTGCGCGACGACCCTTCAATACCACGGCCTACCGTTACCCCAACGAGGGGCTGATCCTGGCGATCACCCTGCTACTGGTTTGTATCGTCATCGCCGTCACCGCTACCGCCACCGTCTGCCTGAGCGCGGTCTT
Organism: Anaerolineae bacterium; assembly: GCA_034434635.1. Lineage (GTDB taxonomy): Bacteria > Chloroflexota > Anaerolineae > B4-G1 > DUEL01 > DAOTYX01. Next base: position 36,130 of record DAOTYX010000079.1, read on the forward strand.
CGTCGCAGGCGCGGTGGTGCTGTCCTACCTGATGACCCGCGCCCAGCACCAGGCACTGGTGGAGCATGGACTGCCGGTCACGCCGCGGCACGCCCCCGAACTGCACGCCCTGGTGACCGAGGTCGCTGCCCGCCTGCAGACCGGGCCGGTGAAGGTCTTCGTGGTCCGCGATCGCACGCTCAACGCCTACACCTTCGGCCTGGTGCCGCCGCAGGTGGTGGTGCTCAACTCGGGCCTGTTGGAGGTGCTGGATCGGGACGAGGTGGCCTTCGTCGTGGGGCACGAACTGGGGCATGTCCGCCTGGGCCACACCTGGCTCAACTCGCTGATCGGCGGGATGGCGGGCATTCCGAGCCCCTTCGCCGCCTCGGCGCTCCTGGCGGCGGCTTTCCTGTGGTGGAACCGCGCCTGCGAGTACTCAGCCGACCGGGCGGGGTTGTTGGCCTGCGGGCGACCTGAGAAGGCGATCTCGGCGCTGGTGCGCCTGGCGCTGGGGGAGAGAGGGCGTAGTGTGGACCTGGAGCGGGCGCTGCGGTACATCCAGGCCGAGGATGACGACCCCTTGAGCAGCCTGGGCGAGGTGCTCTCGACCCATCCGATGATGGGCCGGCGCATCGAACAGTTGCGCCGCTACGCCGCCTCCGCGGAGTATCGTCGCCTGCAGCCGTTGCTGGCGGCTAACGCGACCAGGGCGCTGTGAGGTGCAGGGCCTTTGCCACGAATGGCACGAATTGCACGAATCCTTTGTCCAATTCGTGCCATTCGTGGCAGCCGATCACCCCCTACCACCTTTCGCGGTGCACCTTGCGCTCGTCGTACTGGGTGCGCGGGGGTTTGGACTCCGCCGGGCGGCCCACCGGCACCAGGCAGAGGATGCTCACCTCGGGCGGAATGTCCAGCGCCGCCCGCACATGCGCTTCGCGCTGCGGGTCCGGGTAGATCCCGATCCAGACCGCCCCCAGGCCCAGCCCGGCAGCGGCCAGCAGCAGGTTCTCCGTCGCCGCGCTGGTGTCTTCCACCCAGTGCCGCTGCTCCGTCCGCCCGCAGACGACAAAGACCACCGGCGCCCCAGCGCACATATGGCTCCAGGTGTGGGTTTCGGCGAGCGTGCGGCGCATGGCGGCATCCTTCACAACGACGAACTCCCATGACTGCTCGTTGTTCGCCGACGGCGCGGCCATGGCCGCTTCCAGGAGTATGCGGATCTCCTCATCCGACACCGGCTCAGCGGTGTACTTGCGGATGCTGCGCCGTTTCTTGATCAGGTCGAGCATGCCCCCTCCTTACGCCTGCGTCTCCCGTCGGTAGGCGACCTGCCCATCCACCAGCACCAGTTCGGCGACGGTGCGGTAGTCGAGCGGGTGGCCGCTGAAGACGACGATGTCGGCGTCCTTCCCCACCTCCAGGCTGCCCACGCGGCGTTCCACGCCGATGATCTCGGCGGCGTTGATGGTGATGGCCTTCAGCGCCTCCTCCTCCGGCATGCCCTCGCGTACCGCCAATGCCGCGTTGATGGTCAGGTACTTCACTGCCGACATCTCGTCGGTCTGGATGGCCACTTTGACCCCCGCGCGGGCCATCAGGCCGGGGTTCCTGGGGGTCATGTCGCGCAGTTCGTACTTCACGCGGGAGAAGAGGATCGGGCCGGCAGTGACGGGGATGCGCTTGGCGGCCAGGATGTCGGCGATCTTGTACCCCTCGGTGGCGTGTTCCAGGGTCAGGTCGAGGTTGAACTCCTCGGCGATGCGGATGGCGGTGAGCATGTCGTCGGCGCGATGGGCGTGGACGCGCGCCTTCATCTCCCGGCGCAGCACCCGACCCAGCGCCTCCAACTTCAGGTCGCGTTCCGGTGGGGTCGGCGGTTTGGCCTTCTCGTCCCCCGCGGTTGCCTTGTCCTGGTACTCCTCCAGTTCCCGGTGGTAGCGGCTCCACTTGTCCAGGTAGTTCTGCGCCTCCACCAGCGCGGCGCGCAGGGCAGCGGCATTGCCCATGCGGGTGGAGGGGGTCTTCTTCTGCTCGCCGTAGACCCGCTTGGGGTTCTCGCCGAGGGCCATCTTCATCCCCGCCGGCTCCAGCAGCACCATCTGTTCGACGCTGGGCCGGGGCATGGTCTTCACGCAGACCCACTGCCCGCCGATGAGGTTGCCGCTGCCGGGGCCGGTGAGCACCGTCGTCACGCCGGCGGCCACCAGTTCGGGGAAGGCGGGGTCTTCCGGATGGAGCGCGTCCAACGCCCGCAGGTGCGGGGTGATGGGGTCGGTCATCTCGTTGCCGTCGGCGTGCTCCCAACCCACGCCGTCGGCGAAGACTCCCACATGGCAGTGGGCGTCAATCAGGCCGGGCAGCACCACCTTGCCGGTGGCGTCGTAGATCTCGGCGTCCTCGGGGATTTCCACCCGTTCGCCCACGGCGACGATGCGCCCGCCCTCGACCAATACCGTGCCGCGCTCGAATGTGCCCTGCGTGATGGTCATCACTTTGCCGTTGGTAATAGCGATCATATCTCACTCCTTGTCTGTAGACATCGCGTATGTGTTCAGCCTGTGCATACGGCCACAGATGCTACGAAAGCCTGCAGGGTCCCCTGGCCAGAGGCGGCCCAAACCAGAGCAGCCCTAACCGTGCGAGCGGGCCAGCGGCAGGTAGAGCCTGGCAGAGGGCACCCAGACCTGCGCCGAGTCCGGGTCCACCATCCACGGCGACACATCTACCGCCTCGAAATCGGCGCCGGTGACCTGGCGCAGTTCGTTGACCAGGGTATCGTTGTCCCATCGCTCGTCCGGCGCGCCGGAGACGTACCACGGAGCGCCGTTGTCAGCCAGGATCATGCCGTAACGCTGCAGCGCGCGCAGGATCACCTGGACCTCTGGCGAGAAGCCACCAAGGTCGAAGTCGCGGCGCAGACGGAAGCGCTGGCCCATCGGCGGGTACTGCGCGCCGGTGAGACTGGATGCGTAGTGGCGAGCGGGCCAGACGTAGGCGCGGCGCGTCTGCGGGGCGGTGAAGCGCAGGGCATGGCGGATCTCGCCGCTGACCACCTCGTCGTAGCGGACCAGTCCCGGCAAGATGGGCAGGCCGGCGGCATCGGCGGAGGTCCAACCGGCAGGCCGCAGGTTGTTGCTGTTCAGGTCGAACCGCGCCCCGGAGTCGGCCTCCCACGAGCCGTCCGGTTGTGGGTAGGCGGCGTAAAGTTCATATAGGAGGCAGGTCTCTTCCTGAAGCACCAGCACATGCCGGTCGCCTTCCGCCTGTGGGCCGCCCTCGATGGGCGCGTTGGGTGGGATGGGGTAGGGGCCGGGGTCGCTCTCATCGCCGTAGGCGACAAAGGTGACGGTCACCGGTTGTTGGGAGGAGGGGACGATGACGTAAGGGATGCCGATGGGCGCGCCAGAGCCAGGCGGCCAGTCACCGGAGCCAAAGTCGGGGTGAACGGGCGCGTCGGCCCCGATGGCAGCAATGTAGAGGTCGGATTGGGGGTCCGCCGGCAGGCCGTCCACACGCATATTCCACACATTGTCGGCGGGGAAGACAGTGCAACCGCCCAGTTCGGGCGGTGACTGGGCATAGGTTGAGGCGGCAGTGGGAGAAGAGGAAGGCGCGCCGCCGCAGGCCAGGAGGACAAGGAGCGTCACTGCGCTTAGGGCTATGAGCGGGTTGCGTTTCATTGCCCCTTCCTGGTCTCTCACCCTCCGGCGGCCAGTTGCCCCGGCGTGAAGGTCATCCCGCCGTCGGTGGAATGGGCGATGTAGACATCCCACTCGTCGCCGCGCTGATGCGCCCAGGCCACGTGGATGCGACCCGCGCCGTCCACAGCGACCGTGGGGGTGTGCAACACGTCTCCATCCGCCTGCGCCACCCCGACCCCGGCGCTGAAGGTGCGCCCGCCGTCGTCGGAGCGGTAGAACCACACCCAACTCCCATCGCGCGGGCTGTAGGTGGTGAGGGCCACATAGATGGTGGTGCCGTCAGCGGTCAGGCTAACCTCGGTCGGGCGGACGGAGACGTACCGATAGCCCTCACCCACCTGCCGCGGGTCGGTGAAGGTCGCCCCGCCGTCGGCGGAGAGGGCGTAGACGGGCAGATAGAGGAGCGCGTTGTAGGTGGGGTGGCGAATATAGGCGTTGCTCCAGGCCAGATGGACGTGACCGCGAGGCCCCATCGCCAGGGCAGGGAGTTCGTCGCTCAGGTCAGCCACCAGGCCGCTGCCCACGACCCGGTCTGCGCCAAAGCCGCCCCCTGCGTCGACGGCGTATCGGATGGCCCAGGCGCCCGAGCGGTCGTCGGCCCAGGCCACGTGGACGCGGCCCTGCCCATCCACGCCGATGACCGGGTCTACCTGCTGGCCGCCGGCGGGGTCGTTGACGCGCACGTTGACGCCGAAAGAGGCGCAACCGTCGGATGAACGGGCCGTGTAGATGTCCCAATCCCCGTCGCGACGGTCCTGCCAGGCCAGGACGACCAGGCCGTCCCGCCCGGCGGCCAGCGCCGGGTGGCCCTGCTCTGCACTGCCGATGTCGACACTGACGAGTACAGCGGGCGCGAAGGTGAGCCCATCGTCGGAACGGGCGCAGAAGATGTCCCCGCTGCCGTAGCGCCAGTCCTCCCAGGCGATGTAGACGCGGCCGTCGGGAGCCACGGCCAGCGCAGGGTAGCCGCGCCCGGGGGTGGGCGCCTGAGGGTTCACCGCCGCCAGCGGGGTGAAGGTAAGGCCGCCGTCAGTCGAGCGGGCGGCGTGGACCTCCCATGAGCCGCTGCTTGTGTCGGCCCAGGCCAGGTAGAGGGCGGCAGGGCCGGCGGCCAGCACGGGGTGCGGGGCGGTGTGCACCGGGACGGCAGCGGAGGAGGCAGGAGTAGAGGTCGGGATAAGAGGGGTCTCCTCCGTCAAGAAGCCGACCGCGATGAAGGAGTTGCGCCCACGGTCGTTCAGGCAGACCGTGCCGCCGCTGGGCAGGCTCACTTCGAGGAAGAGGACGTCGCCAGGTCGGCCGTCCAGGGCAGGACCACGGGCGATGCCGTTGTCCTCCCCCTCGCGGCCCTGCCACTCCGCCAGCAACCTCTCCTGACCGTCACGCAGGCGCAGCAGCAGGCGCACGTTGTACCGTCCGCGGATACCGGGAAGAGAATAACTGTACGTGTCGCCGTCCAGGGGATGGGTCAGCGTGAACGCCCAGGTCTGGACGCACTGCCAGGTGCATTCCATGTAGGAACTGGTGTTTGCTGGCGGCGGCTCCACGGTGAGCACCCCCTCTTCACCCAGATAGAACCGCTGGACGGAGGAGACCTCTGGGATGACAGCGGGCACGGTGGGGGCGGTGGTGGGGGAGACGACAGGCGTGCCCGAAAGGCGGTTGTAAAGGGAGATCAGCACGCTGCCGCCCAGCAGCAACGCTGCCAGCAGGCACGCCACGGCCAGAAGGGCCAGCAGCGCGTAGCCCCAGGCCGGGAGACGGCGAGTGGGTGCGCGGCGGGGAACCGGGCGGGTGGCCGCCTCACCTGCCGTCTCTGCCACCTCCACCGCGGCCAGCGCCTGGGCCAGTTCCCCGGCTGTCTGGTAGCGGTCCTCCGGCCGCTTGGCCAGCGCCTTGAGGATGATCCTTTCGACGCTCTCCGGCATAGCGGGGTTGAGGATGCGCGGCAGGGGCAGTGGGTCGTGGATGTGCTTGACCAACACGGCCATCGGCGTCTCAGCCAGGAAGGGGGGGCGGCCGGTCAGCATCTCGTAGAGGATCACGCCCAGCGAGTAGACATCGCTCCGCCCGTCCAGAGGCTGGCCCAGGGCCTGCTCCGGCGAGGCGTAGGCAGGCGTGCCAAGAAAGTCGCCGGTGGCGGTGATGTGACTGGTCCCCTCCAGCATCTTGGCGATGCCGAAATCGCTCAACAGACAGTTGCCCTGCTCGTCCATCAGCACGTTGCTGGGCTTCACGTCGCGGTGGACGACCGAGCGGGAGTGGGCATAATCCAGCGCGGCGGCGAGTTGGGAGAGGATGCGGCGGGCTTCCGGGAGCGGGAGAGGCCGGCCCTTCAGGCGATCGGCCAGGGTGCCGCCCTCGACGTAGCGCATCACCAGGTAGGTGTAGCCATCGGCCTCGCCGTAGTCGTACACCGGAAGGATGTGGGGGTGCTCCAGGCTGGCGATGACCCGCGCCTCCTGCGCGAAGCGCCGGGCGAAGCCGGGCTCGGCGGCGTAGTGGCGCGGCAGGATCTTGAGGGCGACGATGCGGTCCATGCTGGGCTGGAAGGCCTTGTAGACCGCAGCCATCCCGCCCTCGCCAAGCGGAGCGATGACCCGATACGGACCCAGTTGCCGACCGCTGAGATCTTCCATCGTACGCTCTTTCTGGGATTGGGCCGGTTCCCGGGCTAGGCTACCTGCCGGCCGGGGATTGGCGGGCCGCCGGCATAGACAGCGGTGACCGCCAGCGCCCCCACAGGCGCACCGAGCCGCCGCTGGCTGCCCAGCCAGCGACCGTGGACCTGGAAGGAGACCGCGCCGAAGGTGAGCAGCGACGCGGCCACGGGCGTGTCGGCGGCCAGCCCCTGGAGCGCCTCGGCGGCCAGTCCCTGCGCACAGACCATCGCCTGCGCCCCCGCCGGCTGTAGCGAAAGCAGCGGCACCACGACGGGGTAGCCCTCATCGTCCAGGAAGGCCAGCACCCGCACCGCCGAGAGCGGCGAGAAGTGCTGACGCACCACCGGCGGCATCGTCACAGCATCTGCCGGCAGCGCGGACGGACGGGCGACCAGCCGCGCCAGCAGGTAGTCCCCCAGCACACGCAGCTTCGAGAGGCGGAAGTGGCGCTGCACTCCCCGCACCTCGATGATGCCCGCGTTGCGGATGCCGGTGTAGGCGTTGTAGCGCAGCAGGTCGGTGTTCATGATCGCTTCGACATACGGCCCTGTCCGCTGCCACCCTGCGAAGTTCCCCTGCAGCGTCCACCCCTCCAACGCCGTGGTGATGACCAGGATGCCCACGCGCGGGTCGGCCTCCAGGTTGCCCACGGACTTGCGCAGCAGGAAGTTGCCGAAGATGAGGCGATCCTCCATATCCCCGGCGGGCATGATAGATGTCACGGGCACGACGTTGGGGACGCCTTCGGCGGAGCGGGTGGCCAGGAACTTGGGGGTCATCCCGTCGCCCAGCGCCTTCAGCAGGCCAGGGTGAGGCGTCATATGGGACATCGTGAACCTCCGTTTGTCGGGCGGTGCCAGGTGAGTTACCAGGTGACAGGCACCTATCAGGTGCCTGCCACCTGACGTCACCTGAGCAGGCGTTGAATCTCCTGGCGCAGGTGCTCTTCCGTACCTGTGCCGTAGCCGATGTCACTCATCAGGATCGTGCCGTCAGCGGCGATCAGGTAGAGGGTGGGCGTGCCGCCGACGCGGTAGGCACTGGAGGCCCTGCCGTTCTCGTCCAGGACGGTCAGCAGAGAAACCTCGGCATCGTCCAGCGCCCGGTGCGCATCATCGGCGGAACCCATGCAGATGGTGATCAGCACCAGATGCTCATCAGCGAACTCCTCTTCCAGGGCTGCCAGGACCGGCAGCTCTTCCAGGCAGGGAGGTCAAGAGGGACTCCAGAAGTCGAGCAGGACAGGACGCCCGGCGTAGTTGGAGAGGGAGATGTCGGCCCCTTCCAGGCTGGTGAGGGTGAAATCCGGCGCGACGGTGCCGTTCTCCAGCGGCCCGACCCCAAACAGCGAGAGCAGGCAGCAGGAAGAGAGGGTCGCCAGCGTCAGCAAGATGACAGAGATGTGGCTCTTCACCGGCATTCTCCTGTGGTCAGGCTCGTCTCGTGCGCCCAACCTCCGCTCCGCGAACAGCGGAGCCGGATGACCAGGCCGAGCGTCATGAGTCCCGCCGCACCGGCGCAGGGCAGGCAGGGAAGCGCGGGGGCGGGGGATGGCGCAAGTGGTGCGCTGGTGGGCCGTGGAGGGACGGTGGGGCGCTGGTCGGGCGGGCGTGGTGTGGCGCCGGTAGCGTTGGGGATGGGGGTGGGATAGGTGCCGGCTTTCTGGCCCAGCCATTCCCACCAGGCCTGTTGGAACTCCTCGAAGTTCAGGCCGGTCGCCTCCAGCAGGGCCTCGTCGGTGTTGCTGCCGGCGCGGAAGGCGGCCAGCAGGCGGCTCATCCCCTCGCTGCCCCAACGCTCGAACAGGAAAGTCACCGCGCTCAGGCTTTCCGCGTAGAGCAGGGCGACGCGCTCCTCATCGCCGGAGAAACTGCCGGTGGCCAGGCGCAAGGGAATCAACTCGCCGCTTCGGGCAGCCTCCTCCACGCGCCGCAGGGCGGCATCTGGGGGAAAGAACTCGAAATACTGGGCGAGACCCTCGTTCAACCAGGTGGGTGGGTAAGTGCTGAAGGCGTCACCGTGCACGACCTGGTAGAAGTAGAGGTGGGCGATCTCGTGCGGAATCACCCCGCGCAGGTACCATGGGTTGAGGGTCGCCTCCTGCGGCGGGATGATCTGCACGGTCAGCCCCATCTCCGTGAATGCCTGCCCTCCCACCCATTCCTGCACGTACTGATGCCATGAGGCGAAGTCCTCGGCGTTACCGTACACGACCACCACGATCTGGTTGGGCAGAGACGTGCCTGTTGTTTCCTCCATCGTCTTGATGGCACGGTCGGCCCAGTTGAAGACTTCCTGGCCGAAGGTCGCGTCCCCGTCGTACCACCAGATCGCCAGATCCCCGTTCTCCAGAGTCTGCCAGTCGAAGCGGGAGTCCACGACGGTGAACTCCTCCGCCTCGCTGGTGAGCGCATGGCCAGCGTCGTCGCGGATGGTCCAGGTATAGTGGACGCGGGCGCCAGGCGGGATGCCCCGCCGGCGCGGCGCCCAGTCCGCCTGGGCGGTCACCTGAGGGCCTGGCGTGAACTCGGCCACCAGGACCTCGGTCGAGGAGTCGCCGCGGATACCGATGTTGAGCGTCACGCTGCTGATGTCCCCCTGAGCGGTGCTGGCCTCGACCTGGAAGGTGATATTTTCCGGGTAACTGTTGGTCACTGTCGTTGCGCCGATGGTGATCGGGTTCTCGGCCTGCAGCGGGGGGGCCAGGAGGGAAAGGAGAAGCAGCACCGTCGGCCAGTGCGGGTTCACCGACACCCCCCCTGCGCCGCTTCGGGCCGCTCCCCGGCGTCGGCCTCGATGCGCGTCGCGCCCGACCACACTGCCACAGGGACGCGTTGGATGGCGACGCCGTGCAGCGTTTCCATCTCAGCGCGGGTCAGCAATGGTGTGCCCTCCAGGGCGTACTGGCGGTCAAGGCGGTGGTACTTGGGCTGGCCCAGGTTGGTGTAGGCCAGCAGGTCCCACCGTTGGACAGTGGGGAGGTTGGCGGCGATGAAGTCGCCCAGGGCGGCGATGTTGTCCGCGTCGGCGGTGTAGCCGGGGATGACGGGGGTGCGGATCCACATCGGCAGCCCGGCGGCGGCGATGCGGCGGGCGTTCTCCAGGATAGCGCGGTTATCCATACCCGTGGCAGCGCGGTGACGGCCCGCGTCGAACAGTTTGAGGTCATAGAGCACCAGGTCCACCCACGGCAGTACCTGTTCCATCCGCTCCCAGGGGACGGCGCCGCATGTGTCGAGGGCGACGTGGATGCCGGCGGCGCGGCAGAGGCGGGCCAGCGCCAGGACGAAGTCGGCCTGGGCCAGCGGCTCGCCGCCGGAGAACGTCACCCCGCCGCCGGAGGTCTCGTAGAAGACCGTGTCTTTCTGGATTTCGGCGCAGAGCGCTTCCGGTGTCCACTCCCGGCCGATGACCTCCAGCGCTCCGGCTGGGCAGGCGCTGGCGCAGTCGCCGCAGGCGGTGCAGCGGGCGCGGTCGATGCGCATCCCCTGCGGGGTCAGTTCCAGCGCGCCAACCGGGCAGGCGCGCAGGCAGTCGCGCGCGGCGATGCAGCGCAGGTCATACCAGACCAGTTCCGGGCGCGGGGAGAGCCCTTCGGGGTTGTGACACCAGGCGCAACGGAGGGGGCAGCCCTTGAAGAAGACGGTGGTGCGGATGCCGGGGCCGTCCTCGGTGCTGAAACGCTGCAGGTTGAAAGTCGTGCCGATCATGCTCATCTCTCCCCATTCTACTCCGTACTGTCGCTCCGCACAAGCGCGGAAGCGCAGGGGATTTCGAAGCAAATCCCAATCTGGGGACGGAGTCGAGGCTTTAGCCAGCGCAAACGTGGCTCAAACCGGCTGAAGCCTCGACTCCGGACGGGAAAAGCAGCATCGACATAGCCTAAATCGCCTCTGCCTCGAACACCCGCACCATCTGCCATTTGACAAAGCCGATGGGGTGAGTACAATAAAACTCATGCTGCCCAAGAGGCTGCGGAACGATCCTCCCTCTGTTGCAAGGACAGGAAAGGAGGTGATTCACCCCTGGCGAAGAAAGACGTATCCCCCTGAGAAGTGTCTGCCGTTTCTTTGCAAGCATAAAGTGAGGAGATAAGAAGATGCGCAAGAACCTGATTCTGACGGCATTGGCGTTGCTGGCGCTGTTGGCTGCCAGCTGCACCCCTGCCACCCCCACCGCGCAGCCCACCGAGGCCGCGGGCTATGACCTGGGCGGCCGCGAGATCCGCATCGCGGTGGAGAACGCCTACCCGCCCTTCAACTTCATTGACGAGGCCACCAGCGAGCCGATGGGCTGGGACTACGATGCCTGCCGCGCCATCTGCGAGATCCTCAACTGCACGCCGGTCTTCGTCGAGGCAGCGTGGGAGGGCATCTTCGAGGCCACCGCCGCTGGCGAGTACGACATGGTCGCCGACGGCGTCACCATCACCGCTGAGCGGGACCAGATCGTGGACTTCTCTATCCCGTACATGATTATCCGCCAGGTGATCCTGGTGCGCATAGACGAGACGGAGATCGTGGATCAGGAGAGCCTGGTGGCCAGCGACGCGATCGTCGGCACGCAGATCGGCACCACCAACGAGGCGGTAGCCATCGAGCTCGTGGGCGAGGATCGCGTGCACAGCTTCGACACCTTCGACCTCCCTGTGCAGGCGCTCATCGCCGGCGATGTGGACGCGGTGGTCATTGACCAGGAGGCGGCGGAGGGGTTCGTCGCCACCAACCCCGACAAGATCAAGATCGTCGGCGAGCCGCTCACTGGCGAGGAGCAACTCGGTTTCGTCTTCCCGCCGGGCAGCGACCTGATCGAGCCCATCAACTACGCGATCACCGTGTTGCAGGAGAACGGCACACTGGACCAGCTCTACCAGAAGTGGTGGGGCGAAGGGTAGTCCTTGTTCGCCGTGCGTCCGGGGAGGCCGTGACGGCCTACGGCCTCCCCCACCCTTTAATCGAAGGGGGCCGTCATCATGCCCGAACCTGGAAGACCAAGCGCCGCCAGCGAGTTGCGCCGGCGGGAACCGGGGTTGATCCCGTGGTCCGCCCATCTGAAGCGACTCCCGTGGTGGGCGCTGTTTCTGCTCCTGCTGGGCGTTGCCCTGGTCTACGCCATCCTTTCACGCCCCAACTACACCGACGCCTTCCTGTTCATCGTCCCTGGCCTCAGAGTCACGATCCTGGTTACCATCATCGCCTTCCTGATCTCCCTGGTCATCGGCCTGATCGTCGGCTTGGGGCGCATCTCCACCAACCCCATCGCCTACAACATCGCCACCTTCTACGTCGAGGTGGTGCGCGGCATCCCGATGATCGTCATCATCATCTACGTCGCCTACGTGCTGGTGCCGCTGTTCGTGGCGATGGTCAACGGCATAGGGGCGTTTATCCTTCGCACTCCTTTCCTTGCCTTCATGGCCAGCGTGGGCCACTCCCTGGCGGCGATCAACGTGGTCAACATAGACCCCATGGCCCGCGCCATCGCCGGCCTGGCCTTCGGCTACGGGGCCTACGAGGCGGAGATCTTCCGCGCCGGCATCCAGTCTATTGAGAAGGGACAGATGGAAGCCGCGCGCTCTCTGGGCATGTCCTACGTCCAGGCGATGCGTTTCGTCATCCTGCCGCAGGCCTTCCGCGTCATCCTCCCACCGCTGGGCAATGACCTCATCGCCATGCTGAAGGACTCCTCGCTCATCTCCGTGCTGGCGGTGCGGGACCTGACACAACTGGGCAAACTGAACCGCTCGCGCACCTTCCGCACCTTCGAGACCTGGAACACGGTCACTTACCTCTACCTCTCCATGACCCTTCTGGGCTCGTTGGGGGTGAAGTGGCTGGAAAGGAAGATGAAGAGTGGTGAACGATAGTGTGAGCGACAACATCATCGAGGTGCGTCACGTCTCCAAGCGCTTCAAACACGTCGAGGCGGTGCGGGACGTGAGCCTGAACGTGCGCCGGGGAGAGGTGCTGTTCATCTTCGGCCCCAGCGGCGGCGGCAAGTCCACCCTGCTGCGCTGCATCAACCGCCTGGAGACGGTGGACTCGGGAGAGATCATCGTGGATGGGGTGCGCGTCACCGACCCGCACGTGGACATTGATGCGATACGGGCGGAGGTGGGAATGGTCTTTCAGCTGTTCAACCTCTTCCCCCACCTGACCGCCCTGCAGAACATCACCCTGGCCCAGGAGAAGGTGCGCCAGCGTTCGCGGGAGGAGGCAACCGAGATCGCCCACCGTCTGCTGCAGCGGGTGGGGCTGCCGGATAAGGCCAACGCCTACCCCGGTCAGCTCTCCGGCGGGCAGAAGCAGCGTGTCGCCATCGCCCGCGCCCTGGCGATGAACCCCAAGATCATGCTCTTCGACGAGCCGACCTCGGCGCTCGACCCAGAGATGATCAAAGAGGTGCTCGACGTGATGCTGGACCTGGCGCGCGAGGGGATGACGATGGTGGTCGTCTCGCACGAGATGGGCTTCGCCCGCGCCGCCGCTGACCGCATGATCTTCCTGGAGTCGGGCCGGCTGATCGAAGAAGGCACCCCGGAAGAGATCTTCTCTAACCCGAAAGAGGAACGAACAAAGGCTTTTCTGAGCCACGTGCTGTACTGAGCCCCCACTTTTCACAGAGGAGAGAAGAACGATGAAGACGCTCAGGATCGTTGGACCCTTGCTGGTCGGAGTGATCCTGCTGGGACTGGTTGCCGGCTGCCGGCCGCGACAGGCTGCAGGGGAAGACCTGCTGGACCAGGTGCTGGCTGCTGGCGTGCTGCGGGTCTCCAGTGACGCCAACTACGCGCCGCAGAGTTACCTCGATGAGAACGGGAATTGGACCGGCTTCGACGTCGAGGTGGCCCGCGAGGTGGCGCGACGGTTGGGCGTCGAGCTGGAACTGATGGCCATTGACTGGGACCTCATCACCGCGGGCAGTTGGAACGCCCGGTGGGATGTCTCCATCGGCAGCATGACCGTCACCGAAGAGCGGACAGCGGTGCTATGGTTCACCAGCCCGTACTACTACACCCCCGCCGGCTTCGCCGTGCATGCCGACAACACCAGGTTCCAGACCCCGGATGACCTGGCCGGGGCCACCATCGGCGTGGGCACGGAGACCACCTACGAGCGCTGGCTGAACCGCGACCTGACCATCGCCATCCCCGGCTACGAGGTCGTCTACGCCGACTGGGAGCCGGGCCTGGTGCGTCCCTACCAGACCGATGCCGAGGCCATCCAGGACCTGGCCCTGGGTGATGGCGTGCGCCTGGACGCGGTGATGTCTGCCATCCCCACCTTGCGCGAGGCGATCAACACCGGCCTGCCGCTGCGGCTGCTGGGCGACCCCGTCTTCTACGAGCCGCTGTGCTTCGCTCTCGACAAGAGCCGCGGCCCCAGCCAGGCCATGCTCGACCGGCTGAACCAGATCATCGCCGACATGCACGAGGACGGCACGCTGACGGCCCTCTCCATGCAGTTCTACGGCGAGGACCTCACCGTTCAGCAGTAAGTCAAGAAAGGCCAGACCTGAAGCCTGTCCAAATAACCCTCGCAGCCGACACATCCCTATGCAGCAGCAGGCGGCATTGGGATGCCGCCCTACGGTTATTTGGACAGGCACCTTCTGGAAGACTGGCCCTTTGGAGGGACGGAGGGGCGCGGCAGACTGTGCCCCTCCCAACCCATGTACCTGTTCTGGCGTAATTACCTACCCGGCTGCCCGCCGCCGTGCGCCGATTGGAAATCGGCCTTTCTGGGCGCCTGCGGCGCCAGGGTCGGCGCAGGCCGACCGCCGGCCGAAGGCCCCAAACGGGCGACTTCAGCCGGCGTGGGTAAGCAGTAGAGTAACTGCTGGGGGCAACATAGACAAAGTTTCAGCTGGTCAGGCTGGCGGTTGAAACCGCGCCTGCTCTGTGCCAGGCATGCCTTGAGAGTGACCTCACAACCTTCGCGAGGGACAGGAGAGGTCGGAATGAGCAGAGATTACCTCGTCAAAGTGACCCTGGTGTGGGTGGCCATTTTCGTTTTGCTGGGGCTGCTCTTCTGGCTGCTCCGTTTCGACGTGGCCTTCATGAATCACTGGGTCGGCTTCCTGGCCCAGGGCATCGGCTATACCCTGATCGTCTCCATCATTTCCATCATCCTGGCCGTGGGTCTGGCGCTGATCGGCGCGCTCGCCCGGCTCTCCAAGAACCCCATCGCCAACGGCATCTCGACCTTCTACGTCTCCTTCATCCGCGGCACGCCGCTCCTGGTGCAGGTGTACATGATCTACCTGGGCCTGCCTCAGGTGGGACAGAGCCTTCAGGCTTTGGGCGCACCCCAGTGGTTCGCCGACCTGTTCGTCCTGCCGGCCATCCCCGCTGGCATCCTGGCCCTCTCGATCAACTACGGGGCCTATATGACCGAGACCTTCCGCGCCGGCATCCAGTCCATCCACGGTGGGCAGCGCGAGGCGGCGCTGGCGTTGGGGATGACCCCCTCTCAATGCATGCGCCGCATCATCCTGCCCCAGGCCATCCGCATCGTCATCCCGCCGGTAGGGAATGACTTCATCGCGATGCTCAAAGACTCATCGCTGGTCTCCATTATGGGCGTGATGGAACTGACCTGGCGGGCGAGCAAGGTCGGCCGGCGGTACTTCCGCTCGCTGGAACTGCTAAGCATCGCTGCTGGCTTCTATTGGGTGATGACGGTCGTCCTGCAGACCATTCAGGGGCGGATCGAGGAACGGTTAGGACGGGGGAGGCAAAGGTAATGGCGCCGATCATCAAGGTCAGAAACCTGCACAAGCGGTTCCGCGACCCGGCCCGACGGGGCCAGTGGCTGGAAGTCATCCGCGGCGTGAACCTGGATGTCGAACCGGGCGAGGTGGTAGTGATCATCGGCCCCTCCGGGGCAGGCAAGAGCACCTTCCTGCGCTGCCTGAACTTCCTGGAAGAGCCGGATGGGGGAACGGTGGAGATTGACGGCGTGGAGATACCCGCCGGGGTCCAGAGCCACGAGCGCACCCGCCAGATCATCGAAATCCGCATGAAGGCAGGGATGGTTTTCCAGTCCTTCAACCTCTTCCCCCATATGACCGCGCTGGAGAACATCATCGAGGGACCGATCACGGTGCGCAGGTGGCCGCGCGAACGTGCCATCGCCAAGGCGGAAGAACTGCTCAGTTGGGTGGGGTTGATGGACAAGCGGGACGAGTACCCCATCCGCCTCTCCGGTGGCCAGCAGCAGCGCATCGCCATCGCCCGCAGCCTGGCGATGGAGCCGAAGATCATGCTGTTCGATGAACCGACCTCGGCGCTGGACCCCGAACTGATCGGCGAAGTGGTAGAGGTGATGGAGCGGCTGGCCAAAGAGGGTATGACGATGGTCGTGGTCAGCCACGAGATGCACTTCGCCTCCGACGTGGCCGACCGGATCATCTTTATGGAGGGGGGCAACTGGGTGGAGGAAGGACCGCCAGAGCAGCTGCTCCGCCGGCCCCAACAGGAACGGACGCGGCAGTTTCTCTCCCACATCCTCCGCGACCGGGATTCCGGCGAACCCACCAGACCTTGACATCCCCCGAATCTGCGGTAGAATACTCCCGTGCGTGGGGCTGTAGCTCAACTGGGAGAGCGCTACAATCGCACTGTAGAGGTCAGGGGTTCGAGTCCCCTCAGCTCCACTGCCGCAGGGAGCAATCAGCCCAACGCTGATCTTTGCAGGGGCCCGTAGCGCAGTCTGGGAGCGCGTCTCAATGGCATTGAGAAGGCCGAGGGTTCGAATCCCTCCGGGTCCACCTGAACGGTTGGTGCGTCCATTCGATGACGGAGAGCCCCTTCGTCCGCAAAGGCGAGGGGGTTCTTGCTAGGAGTCATCCCATGCCCTCCCTCTGGCTCAGCGCCCGACGGACGCTGAACATCGCCCATCGGGGCGCCAGCGCCGTTGCCCCCGCCAATACCCTGCCCGCCTTCGAGCAGGCTGCCGCTCTGGGCGCCGATGGGGCGGAACTGGACGCTCACCTCTCCGCCGACGGCGCGGTGGTGGTGATCCACGACTGGACGGTGGAGACCACAACCAACGGCGTCGGGCGGGTGGCTGACCTGCCCCTGGCGGCGCTCAAGGAACTGGACGCCGGTTCCTGGTTCGACCCGGCCTTTGCCGGCACGCCCATCCCCACGCTGGAAGAGGTCTTCGCTGCGGTGGGCCGGCGGCTGCTGCTCAACGTCGAACTCAAAGTTCCCCCCGGCGACGACCGCGGCCTGGAGGCCGCAGTGGTGGCCCTGGTCGAACGGCACGGCCTGGCCGAGCGGGTTTTCATCTCCTCGTTCAACCCCGATGCGCTGCGTCGCACCCGTCGTCTGGCCCCCCATCTGCCGCTGGGCTTCCTCTATGACCCCCTGCCGGCTTCCTGGGGAGCGCGGCTGCGCGCGGCAGGGATGCGCGACCTGCGGCCGGAGGCGCTCAATCCCTACTGGCGGCTCATCCGCCCGGCGCTGGTGCGCCGCGCCCACGCCCGTGGGCAGCGGGTGGTCGCCTGGACGGTGGACGACCCACAGGCGATGCGTCGCCTGATCGGTTGGGGGGTGGACGCTGTCATCACCAACCGGCCGGATCTCTTCCCGCGGAGTGACGGATGAACGAATCACGGAAGGCGAAGATCATCCTCAACCCCTATGCTGGCCGCTGGAAGGCGCAGCGGGCTATCCCCGATGTCGAGCGGGCCTGCCGGGAGGTGGGGCTGGACTATGAACTGGCGCTCACGACCGGCCCCGACCATGGCATCGAACTGGCGCGTCAGGCGGTGTTGGAGGGCTACAGCCCGATCATCTCCGCCGGCGGCGACGGCTCGATCAGCGAGGTGGTCAATGGCATGCTCGAGGCCAGCGGCGGTGAGTGCCCGCCGGTACCGCTGGGGATCATCCCCCTCGGTTCCGCCGACGACCTGGCCGATATGCTGGGGCTGCCCAAGGAGCCGCTCGCGGCCTGTCGGGTCATCGTCGCCGGCCGCGAACGGCGGCTCGACCTGGGACGGGTCAATGGCCGTTACTTCGACAACAACTCCGCTGTGGGCCTGGAGCCGATGGTCACCATCACCCAGCAGGAGATGGTGCGGGTGAAGGGCACCCCCCGCTACATCCTGGCGGCGGTCAAGACCATTCTCGCCCACCGCCCCTGGCGGATGCGCCTGGAGTGGGACGGCGGGGAGCACGAGGGGCCAACGGCGCTGGTCTCGGTGGGCAATACCCGCCGCACCGGCGGCGCGTTCTTCATGACCCCCCGCGCGGAGCCGGACGACGGCCTGCTGGACTTCGTCTTCGCCAGGGGGATGGGCCGGCTGAGGCTGCTGCGCCTGCTGCCCACCACCTTCGACGGCAGCCACGTCGAGCAGCCGGAGGTGCGCTATGAGCGCACCACCCGCCTGACCATCACCTGCGACCCGCCCACGCCCATCCAGGCGGATGGGGAACTCTTCGAGCGGGCCGCCACACGCGTTACCTATGAGGTGCTGCCCGCCCGGCTGCGCGTCCTCGTGCCGGCGGCAGGCTAGCCAAAGGACAATCCCTATCCCATCTGGAGCAACCCTCGGACTATGCGTATAGAACGTCGTCAACTCCTGGGCATCTTTCTGGTCAGCCTGAGCGCGCTCACCCTGGAAGTCGTGCTCACGCGCATCTTCTCCGTGACGATGTGGTACCACTTCGCCTTTCTCGCCGTCTCCCTGGCGTTGATGGGCAGCGCCGTGGCCGGAGTGGTGCTCTACTTTCTCCCCGCCGTCGCTCGACCGGAGAACGCCCGCCGATGGATCGGGCTGGCGGCCCTGGGGCTGGCCCTGGCGGTGCCACTGGCGTTCCTCATCTATCTGCGCATCCCGTTTCAGGTGACCCTCAACCGCACCGGCCTCTCGTGGCTGCAGGCGTTCTGGCTGGCGCTGATCTACCTCGACCTGATGGTGCCCTTCTTCCTCTCCGGCTTTACGCTCTCGCTGGCCCTCTCCGCCTGGGCGGAGCAGGCCGGACGGGTCTACTGGGCCGATTTGAGCGGGGCAGCGCTGGGTTGCCTCTTCAGCATCGTCGCGCTGGAGAGGTTGGGCGGCGCGGGGGCCGTGCTGGCAGTGGGCGCCGTGGCCGCGCTGGCCGGTCTGGTGTTGGCGAGCGAACGGCGGCGCCGCCTCATCGCTGCGCTCACGCTGCTCACCTTGGCAGTGCTGGTGTGGGGCACCGTCCAGCAGGGCTGGGTGGACATCTCGGTCAACAAGGCGGGTGGAGAGGAACCGCCGCGTGTTTACGAACACTGGAACTCCTACTCGCGGGTCACGGTCTACCCCGCGGTGGGCTGGCCGCACTTCTGGGGGTTGAGTTCCCGCTACGAGGGCCCGTCGCTGGGCCACATGCTGATGCTGATTGACGCCATCGCCGGCACGCCGATCCAGGAGTTCCACGGCGACTTCAGTCAGGTGGCCTTCCTGGAGTACGACCTGCCCTCGTTCGTGTATCGGCTGACCGATCAGCCGGATGTGCTGGTCATCGGCCCCGGCGGGGGCCGAGATGTGCTGGCGGCGCTGGCGGCAGGGGCCACCCACGTCACGGCGGTGGAGGTCAATCCGGCGGTCATCGCTGCCGTGCGCGGCCCCTTCGCCGAGTACGCCGGTTACCTCTACGAGCGGCCGGACGTGACGGTGATCATCAACGACGCCCGCGGCACCATCGCCCGCAGCCCGCAGCGGTACGACGTCATCCAGGCCTCGCTGATTGATACCTGGGCGGCGGGCGGGTCGGGTGCGTTCGCCCTGTCGGAAAACAGCCTCTACACCGTCGAGGCTTTCGAGGACTACTTCCGCCACCTCAGCGACGACGGCATCCTGACCATCTCCCGCTGGTACCTGCCGCAACGCCCGGCGGAGACGCTGCGGCTGCTCTCCACCGGCCTGGCGGCGCTGGAGCGGATGGGGGTGAACGACCCCGCAAGGTGCGTGGCGGTGATCAGCCTGCCCGCGCCGCAGATCTCCACCGAGGGGCTGGCGACGGCGCTCTTCCGGCGCACGCCGTTTTCCGACGAGGAACTGGCCGGCATCCGCCAGGAGGCGGAGGCGTTGGACTTCGCCATCCTCTGGCTGCCGGGGCAGCCGCCGGTTGATGAGGTGGGCGCGCTGATGACCGCTCCCGACCGCGCCGCCTTCATCGCCGCTTACCCGCTGGACATCTCCCCGGCGACCGACGACCGGCCGTTCTTCTTCAACCTGGTGCGCTTTGGCGATCTGCTCGACCCGGCGCTCAGCGCCAGCGGGGTCTACCGCACCAGCATGGAGGCCATCCTCATTCTGGCTGTGGTGTTGGGGATCACCACGCTGATCGGGGCGCTGTTCGTCCTCCTGCCGCTGGCACTGGGGGCGAAACGGCGCGGGTTGGCGCGGCCTCCAGCGCGGCTGCTGGCTTACTTCGGCCTGCTGGGGGTGGGCTTCATGCTCGTGGAGATGCCCACTATCCAGCGGCTCACCATCTACCTGGGCCGGCCGGTCTACAGCCTGGCGATGGTGCTCTTCTCACTGTTGCTGTTCAGCGGGCTGGGCAGCCTGTGGAGCGGACGGCGCACCGAAGAGGGCCTGCCCCGTCGGCTGGCCTGGCTCTTCGGGTTGCTGGCGGCGCTGACGGCGTTGCAGGCACTGGGCGGACCGTGGCTGCTCCAACAGACAGAGGGCTGGCCCCTCGCCGCCCGCCTGGGGATGACGGTGGGGCTGCTGGCCCCGTTGGGCTTCCTGATGGGGATGCCTTTCCCCTCCGGGATACGCTGGGCGGGCGTCCATCGGCCCGGGGTGGTGCCGTGGCTGTGGGGCATCAACGGCGTCACCTCGGTGCTCGGCTCGGCGCTGGGCATCGCCCTGGCCATCCACGTCGGCTTCCGCGCCGTGCTGATCATCGCTGCCCTGTTGTACGGGCTGGCAGGGGCGCTGATCGTGCAGGAAGTGCGTTGCGGGACCACCGACGACAGACCGCTGACCACGCCGTGCAGATGAGTGAGAGGCAACAACCCTTGCGCGTCGTCGCTTACCATGACCCCGCCGCCTTCGACTACCTGGCGGAGGAGTGGAGCAGTCTGTTGCATCGCTCCGCCGCCGACAGCCCCTTCCTCTCCCCCGCCTATCTGCACGCCTGGTGGCGCCATCTGGGCGAAGGAGAACTGCTCCTGCTGACCGCCCGTGCGGACACCGCACTGGTCGGCGTGGCCCCGCTCTTCGCGGTCGAGCGGGCCGGCGCTGGCTCGCTCTTGCGCGTCGTCGGCTGCGAGGAGGTATCCGACTACCTGGACTGGATCGCCGCGCCAGGACAGGAGGAAGCGGTGCTGGAGGCATTGCTGGCATTCCTGGCCAGCCCCATGGCGCCGCCGTGGACGACGCTGGTGCTGTGCAACGTCCACCACGACTCCCCCACCCTGCGCCTGTTGCCCGCGCAGGCCGCCGCGCGCGGCTGGCCGGTGGCGACGGAGGTACAGGAGGTCTGCCCGGTGGTGACCCTGCCGGCCACCTGGGAGGAGTACCTGGCCGCGCTGGACAGCAAGGACCGTCACGAACTGCGCCGCAAACTGCGCCGGGCGGAGGCCGCCGAAGGGCTGCACTGGTACCTGGTGGGGCCGGAAGATGACCTGGACACAGCGGCGGAGGACTTCCTGACGTTGATGGCACGCAGTTCACCCGCCAAGGCAGCCTTCCTCACCCCGCCGATGCGCGCCTTCTTCCACGAACTGACCCGCGTCGCCGCGGCCAACGGCTGGCTGCAACTGGCTTTCCTGGAACTGGACGGGCGTCCGCTGGCCGCTTACTTCAACTTCGTCTACAACAACCGCGTGCTGGTCTACAACTCCGGGCTCGACTGGCAGGCGGACCCCGGCCTGGGCGCGGGCATCGTCCTCACCGCCTTCCTTATCCGCCATGCTATCGAGGAGGGGCGCCAGGCCTACGACTTCCTGCGCGGCAGGGAGGCATACAAGTACCGCTTCGGCGGCCAGGACGTGCCGGTACACCGCATCACGATCACGGCTCAACCGGGCGGCACCCATACGTGACGACAGACCACAGACCACAGACCACGGACCACGGATCACAGACCACAGACCATCAAGTACAGTTCGTCATCGTGGTCCGTCGTCCGTCGTCCGTGGTCCGTCGTCCGCGGCCCGTCGTCCGTCGTCCGTGGTCCATCACAAAGGGGGATGATGAGCGAGATCATACTGAGCGGCCATTTCGACCCCGCCGACCGGGCGAGGGATGAGTTTCCCCTCTGGCCCTTCACTGTGCCGTCGGGCGTGAGACGGCTGCACGTCGCCTACGAGTTCAGCGACCCGTTGAGCGCCGATAAGGCCGGCTACGAGGAAGGAAACATCGTGGACATTGGGCTGTTCGACCCCCGCGGGGCGGAGTTCCTGCGCGGGCGCGGCTTCCGCGGCTGGAGCGGCACCGCCCGCCACCAGGTGACCATCGGTCCGACGGAAGCCACCCCTGGCTACCTGCCCGGCCCTATCCAGCCTGGCACCTGGCATGTGCTGCTGGGCCTGTATCAACTGGCCCCGCAGGGGTGCGATGTCCGCGTGACGATCCGCTTTGAGCCGGCTGAGCCTGGCGATACCGCCCCTCTGGCGGTGCCACTGCCCTGCCCGTTCGATCATGCGCCGCTGGCCACCGGACCGCGCTGGTTCCGCGGCGACCTGCACGCCCACAGCCATCACTCCGACGGCACCGCGCCGTTGGAGGACCTGGTCGCAGCGGCGCAGGCGCAGGGGCTGGACTTCGTGGCTATCACGGAGCATAACACCGTCAGTCACCTGCCGCTTCTCCGGGGGTTGGCCGGGGGAACCCGCCCCCTGCTGATCCCCGGTGTGGAGGTCT
Organism: Anaerolineae bacterium; assembly: GCA_034434635.1. Taxonomy (GTDB): domain Bacteria; phylum Chloroflexota; class Anaerolineae; order B4-G1; family DUEL01; genus DAOTYX01. The sequence continues at coordinate 58,331 of DAOTYX010000079.1, forward strand.
CCACCTACCACGGCCACGCCAACGTCTGGCCGATCAGCGACTGGCTGGATTTCCGGTGCAGCAACGACGAGGGGATGGCCGCCGTGCGTGAGCGGGCGCGAGAGCACGGAGCGCTCTTTTCGGTCAATCATCCGAAGGAGGGCGGCCCAGATTGGGAGTTCGGTTCCTGCTTCGACCCCGATTGTATCGAGGTGTGGGGCGCGCCGTGGTTCATCTCCAACTACCAGTCGCTGGCAGTGTGGGACCGACTGCTGCGACAGGGGCGGCGAATCACGGCAGTGGGCGGTTCGGACAAGCACCAGGCGCCGTTCACCGGCGCGCTGGGCTGGTACGAACTGGGCACCCCTACCACATGGGTCTGGGCCGATGAACTCTCCATCCCGGCACTCGTCGCCGGACTGCGCTCGGGCCGGGCATTCATCTCCGCCGGACCGGGCGGTCCGCGGGTGGAACTGACCGCCGAAGCGAACGGGCGACAGGCAGAGATGGGCGACTGCCTGGCTGTCACGCCGGGCACGTCCGTCCGCCTGACCTGCCGCGTGGCCGGGGCCAACGGCTGCCTGCTGCGCCTGGTCTCCGCCCGGCGGGCGCTGGAAGCGTCAGTGAACAGCAACGACTTCGTGCAGGAGTGGACGGTTGAGCCGGCAGGCGACCTCTACTTCCGCGTCGAGGTCATTGACCCGCCCGAGGCGCCGTTGGACGAGGAGCCCTCGGCGCTGATGGCCCAGGCGCTCAGCAACCCGATCTATCTGGACGACGGAAGATGATGGTTGTGGGCGTCTGTCAGGTTGAACTGCACCTGCCAGGCAACCGCTCGCTCAAGGAGAAGCGCGGCCTGCTGAAGCCACTCCTCAACCGCCTGCGCCGCCAGTTCAACCTGGCCGTTGCCGAGGTGGAACTCAACGATGCCTGGCAGTCGGCCATGATCGGCATGGCAGCGATCTCCAATGATGCCGACCACACCCGCAACATCCTTGAGCAGGCAGTGCGCTGGATCGAGTCCCAGTGCCCCGAGGTGCAGGTGGTGGACTGGGAGGTTGAACTTTACTAGGGCGCAAGCCGCTGCCAGAACCGCTCGGCGTGTGAGGCGGCTGTGCCGACGGCCACACTGGCGGTGTACTCTTCCATCACCCGCCTCATGTTCGCCTCGTCGCCAAAAAGGGAGACGATCTGCGAGCGGTAGAGGAGCGTGGTCTCTATCTTTGCCGTCAGGTCAATGGCCACGGTCTCGGCAAGCCACTCTCCACCGAGGCGAGCCTGCGCCGCCGTCACCGAGTCGGGATCGTGCTGAGGGGCCAGACCCGCGGCGTACGGGAAGTCTTCGTAGAAACACAGCCGGGGCGTTCCCTCCAGAGAAAGGCGAAGCGCGGCGGCATTGACCAGTTGATGGTCCACGTGATGCCCCACGGCCAGCGGGGCGTAGAGGATTGTCAGCCCCAGGCCGTACAGCAGGGGCTTCAGGAAGGCGACCATCTGCTCGACCAGCGGTTCGTCCAGTGGGCTGGGCGGGCCAAAGAGGGCGTAGAGGTCGCCATAGGGCGGCGCGGCAGGGTCGCCCCGGTAGATGGCGTCCAGAAAGCCGAGGTGGACATAGGAGACCCCCAGCCGGCGCATCACCGCGCGGTCCTCCGCCCGACGCACGGCGACAGGGGCAGGCGGGTCCCCCCACAGTTGATGCAGGATGCGGGCGAAGGGAGAGAGGCGCTCCAGATCCGGGTCCCCGGCGAACACGGTGACGACCAGCACCTCATCTCCCGCAGCGGCCTGTTGGGCAACGTTTCCCGCGCACGACAGCACCACGTCGTCGAGATGGGGCGAGAGATAGATGTGACGGGTATCCATAGGCACCTCCTGAGGATATTATCACCCGGAAGCGGAAACAGCGCAACAGGAGACGCGGGGATAGGTTGACTTAAGGAGAAGGCGGGCTATAATCTGTCCGCCTGAACCGACCTTGCGAGAACGGTTCTGCAGGGAGCAAAAGCAATGAAGGTGATTGACCTGCGCAGTGACACGGTAACGCACCCCACCCCGGCGATGCGCGAGGCGATGTATCGGGCAGAGGTGGGGGACGACGTCTTCGGCGAAGATCCCACGGTCAATCGGCTGGAGCGCATGGCCGCGGAGCGCCTGGGGAAGGAGGCGGCGCTGTTCGTCGCCAGCGGCACGATGGGCAACCTGACAGCGATCCTCACCCACTGCGGCCGGGGAGATGAAGCGATCATCGGCGACCGCAGCCACACCTTCCTCTTCGAGCAGGGGGGGATGGCCTCGCTGGGCGGCGTGGTCCCGCATACGATACCGAACCAACCCGATGGCACGCTGCGCCTCGACGACATCCTCAGAGCCATCCGTGAGGACAACGTCCACCTGCCCCGCTCGCGGCTGGTCTGCCTGGAGAACACCCATAACATCTGCAACGGCACGCCGTTGACCGCTGACTACACCGCTGAGGTGGCCCGTCTGGCGCACGCCCACGGCCTGTCCCTGCACATAGACGGGGCGCGCATCTTCAACGCCGCGACAGCGCTGGGAGTGGACGTGCGGGACCTGGTGCGGGAGGCCGACTCGGTGATGTTCTGCCTTTCCAAGGGGCTGTGCGCGCCGGTGGGTTCGCTCCTCTGCGGCAGCGCTGACTTCATCGCCGAGGCGCGGCGGACGCGCAAGGTGCTCGGCGGTGGGATGCGTCAGGCGGGCGTGCTGGCGGCGGCGGGCATCGTCGCCCTGGAACAGATGACCGGGCGCCTGGCGGAGGACCATGCCCGCGCCCGTCGCCTGGCCGAAGGGCTGGCGCAGATCCCCGGCGTCAAGGTTGCCCCCGTACATACCAACATCCTCTACTTCTGGCTGGACGAGGCGCTCGGGCGCGAACCAGAGGAGGTGGTGGATGGGCTGGCACAGCGGGGCGTCCTGCTCTTGGGCCGGGAAGAGGGCCGCTTCCGCGCTGTCACTCACTACTGGATCAGCGATGCGGACATCGAGCAGGTCATCGCCGCGATGCGCCAGGTCGTGGCCTAGCGTCGGACTGACCTTCACGAACCGGGCAGAGAGTTCGAGCAATTCGTGTAATCCGTGGCCAAAGGAGCCGTTCTGGGCCGCCACCAGCGGATGCGCGGTTGCGCGAAACGGGCGACTGTTGTAAAATGCGCCCGTTTCTGAGCAGTGACGTTTTTCCGGTAACACCTTGCATAAGGAGGAAGCGACGACATGCCCGTCCGCAAGCGACAACTCCCGGAGATTCCCCCCGAACTGGTCGGCACGGTGCACCTGACCCCGCTGGACCAGATCTACAACTGGGCGCGCAAGCGCTCGCTGTGGCCCATCTTTTTCGGGCTGGCCTGCTGCGCCATTGAGATGATCGCTGCCGCCGCTGGTCGCTTCGACCTGTCCCGCTTCGGCATGGAGATCATGCGCGCCAGTCCCCGCCAGGGCGACCTGATGATGGTCACCGGCACGGTGACGAAGAAGATGGCCCCTCAGGTGGTGCGCCTGTATAACCAGATGGCGGAGCCGAAGTACGTCCTGGCGATGGGCGCCTGCGCTATCTCCGGTGGCCCATTCAAGGAAGGGTACAACGTCGTCTCTGGGGTGGATAAACTGATCCCGGTGGACATCTACGTCCCCGGTTGCCCGCCCCGCCCCGAGGCGCTGCTCAACGGCCTCCTCAGCCTCCATGCGCGCATGGAACGGGAATCCATCCGCGACCTGCGCTGGTACCGCAAAGGCGAGGTGGAGGAGGGTATCCCGGTGCCGGACTTGGGGCCTGACCTGATTGACTGGCGGCTGGCCGAACGGCTGGAGCCGACCGTGCGGCAGGCGGAGGAGTGATCGCTATGTCCGAGACGACCCATCCAGAAGCCGACGCACTGATCGCCCACCTGCAGGAGCGTTTCCCCGGCGCCGTGCAACCCTCCCCGGCTCCCTTCACCGGCCTGATCGTCGCCCGTGAGCATCTGGTCGACGTCGCCACCCACCTGCGCGACGAGTTGGGTTACCGCTACCTGGCCAGCGTCACCGGGGTGGACTACCCACAGGGGATGGACGGCCTGGCCCCACGCTTTGAGGTGGTCTACCACCTCTGCCAGGCCAGTGGCGCGCCGCTCACCCTCCACGTTCACGCCAGCCGCGAGGATCCCGCTGTCCCCTCGCTGGCGCCGCTCTTCCCCTCCGCCGTTGTCCAGGAGCGGGAGGCGTGGGACCTGCTGGGCATCCGTTTCGAAGGTCATCCCGACCTGCGGCGCATCCTCCTGTGGGAGGGCTTCGATGGCCACCCCCTGCGCAAGGACTGGCACGAGGTCTATTACGAAGAAGATCACAAGCCCTTCGAGAGCCGCTACCCTGCCGGGGAGCCGGTTCAGGCGGAAAGCCGCACCCCGCTGGGGAACAACCTGCGCTACCCGGAGGGCTGGTCCTTCGAAGACTGGCGGCCAATGGTGGATGTCTGGGGCTACCAGGCCCACGACGCAGTGGCCCAGGAGGACAACCCAGATTTCCCGCTCGAGCGGGTCGTGCTGAATATGGGGCCGCATCATCCCAGCACCCACGGCGTGTTGCGCCTGCTGGTCACGCTGGAAGGAGAGACCATCCGTCGGCTGGAGCCGGTGGTCGGTTTCCTCCACCGCTGCCACGACAAGATCGGCGAGCGCAACACCTGGCTGGGCAACATGCCCTACACCGATCGGCTGGACTATGTCTGTTCGATGTCGAACAACCTGGGCTACGCCATCGCCGTGGAGAAGTTGCTGGGGGTGGAGGTACCGCCGCGGGCGGAGTATATCCGCGTCATCATGGCCGAGTTCACCCGCTTCATGAACCACATCATTGACATCGGCTTCACCGGCAACGACCTGGGCATCTACTTCACGGCCATGCTGATGGGGATGGAGGAGCGCGAACTGATCCTCGACCTGTTCGAGCGGGTCTCTGGCTCGCGCATGATGTGCAACTACATGCGCTTTGGCGGGGTGGCCCACGATATGGACGAGGAAGCGGTGGCCCTGGCGCGGGAACTGGCCTTCGAACGGTTGCCGCGGGCGGTGGACAAGGTGGATGCCTACTTCACCGACAACGAGATTTTCCGCGCCCGCAGCGTCGGCGTGGGGGTGTTGCCGCCAGAGATGGCGGTGGCCTACGGCTGCACCGGCCCGCTGCTGCGCGGTTCGGGCGTCCCCTACGACCTGCGCCGCGCCGACCCCTACTCGGTCTACGACCAATTCGACTTCGACGTGGTGGTGGGGCAGAACGGCGATGTGTATGACCGGTACCTGGTGCGACTGGGGGAGATGCGGCAGAGCCTGCGCATCCTCCAGCAGGCGCTCGACCGGTTACCCGATGGGCCGGTGATGGCAGGCAAGAAGCAAGCCCTGGTCAAGGTGCCAGCGGGCGAATCCTACGGCCGGATCGAAGCGCCTAAGGGAGAGCTGGCCTACTACGTCGTGTCCGACGGCGGGACCAACCCCTACCGTTATCACGTGCGCGCCCCTTCATTCGTCAACCTCGGGGTGTTGGGGGAGATCTGCAAAGGACATCTGATCGGTGACGTGGTCATCATCCTGGCCAGCGTGGACATCACTCTGGGTGAGGTGGATCGCTAATGTACATCGGATGGGGCTTCCTCAAATCGTTCGGCGTAACCGCGCGTCGCTTCATCGAGAGTTATGTAGACGATCTGAAGTGGTTCCTCAAGGGCGGCTTCGGCAAGCGATACACGCCCGAAGCGCTGGCAGTGCGTCAGCGCCCATCCACGGCACGGGGCATCTTCGTCGTGCAGTATCCGGCGGAGCGCCTCCCGCTGCCGGAACGGTATCGCGGTTTCCCGTTCCTGGTCTACGACGAGGATCCGGCCAGGCCGCGCTGCACCGCCTGCGGCATGTGCGCCCGCGTCTGCCCGCCGCAGTGCATCTGGATCGTCCGCGCCAGCGACCCGGCCACCGGCAAGCCGCTGCGCGAGCCAGCGCAGTTCCACATTGACATCAGCATCTGCATGTCCTGCGGCCTCTGCGCCGAGTTCTGCCCATTCGGCGCGATCAAGATGGGGCACGATTACGAGATCGCCGTCTTCGAGCGCCAGACGTCATTGCTGTGGAATCGAGAACGGCTGCTGCGGCCGGTCTCCTACCACGCCCAGATTCATCCCACGGCCTACGCGGAGGAAGCGGCGAAAGCACAGAAGGATGAGTGAGTCATCCGAGCAAAGGATGATCGTCGGTGTGCGCTTCCACACCGGCGGTAAGGTATACCACTTCGACCCCGGCGGCTGCGACGATCTGGCCGCCGGGGACTTCGTCGTTGTGGACACGGCGCGCGGCCGGCAGATCGGCCAGGTGGTCTATCGCCAGCCGGCGGGGAAGGACACCCCGGCCGACCTCAAGCCCATCCTCTGGGTGGCTTCGGGGAAGGAACTGGCTTTGCGGCAGCGCTGGGAGGCGCGGGCACGCCAGGCGCTGGAACTGGCGCGGCAAAAGGCGCGGGAGCAGAACCTGGAGATCAAACTGGCCGCTGCCGAGTACACCCTCGACGGGAAACAGTTGACCCTGCTCTACGTCACCGGGACGAAGGAGGAGGTACAGACGCTGCAGCGGCTGATGGGCCGCGCGCTGCACAAGCGGGTAGAGATGCGCCAGATCGGCCCGCGCGACTACGCCCGGATGCTGGGGGGGTACGGCGCGTGCGGAGAACCGCGCTGCTGCACCCGCTTCCTGGCTGACTTCGCTCCTATCTCCATCCGCATGGGCAAGGAACAGGGCATCTCCCTCACGCCGAGCGAGATCACCGGCATGTGCGGGCGGCTACGCTGCTGTCTGGCCCACGAGTACGAGATGTACGTCGAAGAGAGCAAGAACCTCCCCCGGCGCAAGGCCCGCGTGCGCACACCCCATGGGGAGGGTCGGGTGGTGGACCTGCTGCCGCTGAAGGGGGCGGTGGTTGTCGAGATAGAGGAACGCCGGATCGAGGTGCCGGTGGAGGAGGTTGAACTTCTCTGAGGGGGCGCGGTCGGGAGACCGCGCCCATTCGCTTCTCACTCCGGCAACAGCAGCGGCCGCAATTCCGGCGTGTACTCGTCGATGATCTCGGGGGTGATACCGTTGGCGCGGCAGATGTCCCGGTAGAGCAGCGCCGAACGGCGTACGGTGCGTTTCTGGGTTTGTGGGTCCACCTCGATCAGCCCGAAGCGCAGGTTCCACCCCTCCGCCCACTCGAAGTTGTCCACCAGCGTCCAGTGATAGTACCCCATCACCAACCGACAGCCCTGGATGGCGCGCCAGACCTGGTGCAGGTGGGTGACGATGTGGCGTGGGCGCTGGTCATCGTCAGCGTCGGGGATGCCGTTCTCGGTGATGTAGATGGGCAGCCGCAGGCGGGAGAGCCGGTTGAGGAAACGGCTCATCCCTGCCGGGTAGAACTCGCCGTATCCCCCGTCCAGCAGTTCGGCGTCCGGCAGGTGGAAGCGACGGCTGAACAGCGCCTCCGGCGCCCGGCGGTCGAAGGCCACCACGTCCCGCGTGTAGTAGTTCAGCCCCACCCAGTCCAGGGTATGACGCAACTTCCAGACCAGGCCGAAGCCCAGCGGCCAGAGCCAGCGGCCACGGGTGACGGCGGCCAGGAAGGACTCGTTGAACATGCGATCCTGGAGCGCAGCCGCCCAGCGGTCGAGGAGGGAGCGAGGCCTGGCGGGGTCGAAGATGCGCATGTTGTGAGCGAAGCCCACGCGCGCCTGGGGTTGGAGGGCGTGGATGCGACGGTAGGCGGCAGCGTGACCGCGCATCAGGTTGCGTCCCACGCGCATCCCGGCGGCCGAGTCCTGCCGGCCTGGGGGGAAGATACCAACAATGTAGCCGAGGGTAGCGACGACATTCGGCTCGTTGACCGTGCACCACAGGTCACAGAACTCCCCCAACGCCTCCACCACACGGGCCACGTACCGCTCGAAGAGCGGAATGGCGCGGGGGTTCTCCCAGCCGCCCATCTCAACCAACCACATCGGGTTGGTGAAATGGTGCAGAGTGACCATCGGCTCGATGCCCCGTTCACGCAGGCCGCGCAGCATCGTGCGATAGCGCTCCAGTGCTGCGTCGTCAAAGTAGCCCTCACGCGGCTCGATGCGCGACCACTCGACGGAGAGGCGGTGGGCGTTCTGCCCCAACTCGGCAGCCCGGTCGAAGTCCTCCTCCGCCCGCTCCCACCAGTTGCAGGCCAGAGCGGAACGCTGGCCGCCCTTGATGTGCCCCTCCCCCTGCTCCCAGGCCCACCAATCGTTGTTGGTGTTGTTTCCCTCGACCTGATGAGCAGCCGTCGCCGTGCCCCACTTGAAGTCCGGAGGAAAATGAAAAGTTGCCCGCGTCATCGCCATCTCCCTATCACGGATTCAGCGGAATCAGCAGATTAAGCAGATGAGGCGGATTTCGCGCTCGCCAGGGGTCTTTGACCTCCGGGCTAAGCGCTAAATCTGCTCAATCCGCCGATGGATTCCCCTGCATGCGACGCTCTGCGCCGCGAACAGCACGCAACGGGACAGCCACCTCATGCGCCAGCGCCCGAAAATGGCCCCAGGCCGCCCATTCCGACGGCAGGGCGCGCAGGTCAGCGGCTACCTGTCCCAGCGCCTCCGGCTCCACCCAGCGGAAACCGGAGATGCGCTCGTCGCTATCGTTGACCGCTGGCTCGCCCGCCACGTCGCCCCGCACCAGCCAGGAATGGAAGAAGAAGCGAGAGCGACCGTAGCACAGGGTATAGGTCAGCAGGCCCAGCGGCTCTGGCCGACCGACCACAAGTCCCGTCTCCTCTTCGGCCTCCCGCGCGGCAGCGGCCAGCACGTCCTCGCCCTGGCGGATGCCGCCGCTGGGCAGGCGATAGACGCCGGGCGGGTAGAAGCGTTTGGTGTGCAGCAGCAGTTGACCATCCGGGCGGCGCAGGAAGAGCACCACCTCGCCCATGCGCCCCGACTGCGCCGCGCGGGCGGTGGCGTCAAGCAGGCGCGGGTCAGCCGCCAGGCGATGGTGGCGGTGAGGAAGCGGACCATAGCGCGCCTCCAACGCCGCGCGTTGGTTCTCGACAGCCACTGCCGCCGTTGCCGGGCGGCGGGTGGGGAGCCACAGGGCGAACAGGCTCAGGGCGAGCGCCGCTGTCGCCAGCAGGCCCCCCTCCGGGCCGAACGCGCCGCCGGTCAGCAGCGGAGGGCCGCTCGTGCCCAGAGCCAGCAAACCGGCCCAGTCCGTGCCACTCACCGGGAAGCCCAGCAGCGGCCCCTGCGCCAGGTTCCAGGCGAAATGGTAACCCACCGCCATCCATAGCGTGCCGGTCCGCTCAACCACTACAGCGAAGAGGACGCCGGCCAGGAAGATGTTGAACATCGCCAGGAGGTTGAAGTTGGGGTTCAGCGTATGTACCAGGGCAAAGAGGAACGAGGAAGAGAGGACCGCTGCCCAGGGGCCGCGCCAACCGCCCACCGCGCGCAGCACGTAGCCGCGGAAAGTCACCTCCTCCGCTGCTGCCAGCGGAAGCATGGCCAGGGCGTACAGGAGGAAAGTTGCCGCGCCACCCGTCCCTCGTTCCCAGGCGCTCCACCCGCAGACCAGCGTCACGCCGGCGATGAGCAGCATAGCCCCCAGGCCGAGGGCGAAGCCCAGCGCCCCATCCCGTCCGGCGCGCTGACCGGCCAGGCCCATCGTCGCCGCCGGCTCACGGTCGAGCAGGCGACCGAACAGCAAGGCAAACCCCAACGCGACGGTCAGGCGGGACAGTCCCGTCGCCAGCATGAGCAGCGGCGGCATCTGGCCACTCAGGCGGGTGACCACGGCCTCAAGGGGGAGACGGGCCACCAGCAGCAGCACAGCGGCGTAGGCCAGGCTCAGCAGGAGGTCGAGCAGCAGGCTCGTCCCCAGCACGACAACGAGGTAGGCCGCTGTGCGCCAGGCGGGATGGAGGCGGTCGCCGCGCAGGAAAAACCGTGCTACCGCGGCACGTCCAGTGACTCGATGCCCCACAGTTCACTCTCCTCGGACGGGTCCAGAGTGAAGTTTGCCATACCGGGACGGGTCATCGCCACGCGCACCCACCAGAACAGTGGCAGGTCAGGCAACTGCTGGGAGAAGATCTCCTGTGCTGCGAGGTGGTTCTGCGTGTACTCCTGACTGCCCGGCAGCGCGGCCAGGGCGGCGCGGCAGGTGCCATCATAGGTGTCGAGCGAGAACCCGGCGATGTTGAAATTGCGCTGCGTCCAGTTGTCCGGCCCCGGAATCTCCTCGGTCAGGTAGAGCGCGCAGGGCGGTTCCACACCGTTGAGCCAGTGGGAGAGCACCAGGTCGAACTGGCGGCCCATCACCGGCCCCTCCGGCCCATCGCGCCAGAACTCGTCCCAGGGCAGGAACTCCAGGTCCACGTCAATGCCGCAGTCCAACAGGTTGGCGCGGATAATGCGGGCGATCGCCTCGCGCTGTCGCTCCTCAGCGGCCAGGGTGAGCCGCACCTGGAAAGGCGTGCCACGGCGGACCCCAGTCACGTTCTGTGCTTCCAGCACCCCGTCACCATTCTCGTCAACCCAGCCGACCTCCGCCAGCAAGGCTCGTCCGGCCTGGGGGTCATAGGGCCAGCGGGTCAGCCGGTCCCCAGCAAAGAGGGGGTGGTCAGGCAGGACGTAAGAGTCGGCGATGCGGCCCAGGCCCATGGTCGCCTCGTCCACCAGCGCCTGGCGGTCCACGCACTGGGCGATTGCCTGACGCACCCGCACATCGCCGAAGAAGTCCGGCCGGTTGTAAGTGGAGACCGGGACGACACCGAACTCCAGGTGCTCCCAGGCCTCGCTGGGGGCGACGGCCAGCGTCAGCAGACCCTGCTCCTGCGCGGCGATGAGGAAAGGCATCACCTCGCTGAGCCGCTCATAGGAGGGGCCCGAACCGCCCATCTGCCCGTCACGCAGCAGACCCACATCGCACTGCCCGTCCACGAGCATGCTGGTCAGCTGGTAGATGTCGCGGGCGAAGCGGACGGTCACGCGGTCGAGGTGGGGCAACCCCTCCCCAGCGCGGAAATAGTGAGGGTTGCGTTCCAGTGTGATGTGGTCTCCCTCCTCCCACTCGGTGATGACGAACGGTCCCCACCCCAGCGGCTGACGGGTGCTCTCGACGCGGGTGAGCAGGTCAGCAGGGGTTGCGTGTAATGTCCGTTGCCAGAGATGACGTGGTAGAGGACTGAAGAAGTTGAGGAAGTAGAGGTCGTCCACATATCCCGGCAGGCCGGTCCAGACGACGGTGGCAGTGCCAGCAGCAGCGTAGGAGGCGGTACGCTCACAGAGGTCTTTGACGAAAGCCGTGGCGGCGCTGGTCGGCGTGTCGGGGTCGCACGCGACCTCGTAACTGTAGACCGAGTCGTCCGCTGTGACCGGCTCCCCATCCGACCAGGTCACGCCGTCCAGCAGTTGCCAGGAGACGACCATGCGCTCCATCTCGATGGGCGTGCCGTCGAAGGTGGCGACGCAGTCGGGATTGGCCAGGTCCACACAGGTATGCCGGGGGAGGACCTGCACTCCCGCGGTCAGTTCCACGACCCGCCCGTTGACGTCCACCACCCGATCTCCCTCCTGGACGACGATGGGATCGAAGTAGGCATCCCCTTCCTCCAGGCTGGGCAGCCCGTCCAGAATGACTGGCTGGAAGGCGTAGTTCCGGTGGTCAATGGGGCCGTCGTAGATGGCTTCCAGTACGTGGCGGGCGGCCGCGGAACTGGCGTAAAGGTAGAGCGTCTCCGGCTCGCCCTCCTGGCAGATGACCAGTTCGGCGGTGGTGGGGGCCGGCGTCGGCGTGGCGGTGACCACTTCCGGAGGGCTGGTCACCACAACCGTCTCCACAGGTGGCGACCCAGGAGCCACACAGGCCGTCAGCAACCCTCCCATCAGTGCCAGCAGCAAGGCAATCTTTGACCCGTTCGCCATAGAGGGTCCTCCTTACGTTTGTCGGGTATCGTCGGCAGTGAAGTGGTTGGGGCATTATACCCGTAATGGGAGGGGAAGTCAACGAGGCGACGGGATTGCAGTCGTGTTGCGGTGTAACTGCTCAGCCGTCTGGCGCCTGGCGACTGAAGTCGCGGCTACTGATGGCAAAGCCCGCCTGCGCGGTCTGGCCCAATCGCTGCAGGGCGACTCGGCGCAGGCAGGCGCGGCTTCAGCCACAGCCTGAGCCGTTGTGTTGCGGTTGGATGAAGAGAGTTGTCAAGAGGGAAAAACTCTGCTATGCTGAATGCAGGATGAAGGGGCACCAGAAGTGGGCAGGGATAGTCATCGCGACCCTCCTGCTTTTGAACGGCGGAGGGTTGCCATCCCCCGCGCGCGCCTTACCGGAGCCACACCTGTGGTACGGCATCAACCTGCGCAACCCCACGCCAACCCAGCTGAACCTGGTAGCCGGGCTGGGCTTCGGCTGGGTCAGGATGTGGGATGAGTACACCCCCGTGCCAGCGACGAGACTCCCCTACAACGTGCTCTACGTTCTCTCCTGCGAAGGCTATGTCACCAACCTGCAGGCCTGGGGGGAGCATGTCACAGCGATCGCCCAGGCCGGACAGGGACGAGTCGAGGCCTACGAGATCTGCAACGAACCCAACGTCACCGGCTTCTGGGAGGGGCGCCCACCCGACCCGGCGCGCTACAGCCAGATGCTGTGCGTCGCCTACCAGCGCATCAAAGCGGCGGACCCGGCGGCAGCAGTGGTGAGCGCCGGGCTGGCGCCTGTGGGCCGTATCCAGGGCACCTGCAATGGCTGGCCGGGCAACAACTGCGGCGCGATGGACGAGCGTACCTACGCCCAGGCGATGCTGAACCAGGGAGCCGGTGTGTGCATGGACGCCTTCGCCTACCACCCCTACGGCTTCGCCTATCCACCCGAGCAGGACCCTGCCAGCGTCGAGAACGGCTTCGTCTTTCGCGGTCTTGAGGTCATGCACCAGATTCTCGCCGCTGGCGGCCTGGAGGAGACCCCCATCTGGGCCACCGAGTTCAACTGGCTGCGCGACCCCGCTGAGGATGGCCCGCTGCCGGGCTGGTGTCATCGTATCCCCGATTTCGAGAACTTCTTCGGCTGGATGGACGTCAGTGCGCAAACGCAGGCAGACTATCTGGTGCGGGCCTTCCAGTACGCCGACGAACACTTTCCATGGCTGCACGGCATGTTCGTGTGGAATCTGGACTGGCACAACTACAACTGGCTCTGCGAGGCGAGCCGCTACTTTTCGATACGGCGGTATGACGGGAGCGAGGGCGGGGAAACGACCCCGGCCTACACAGCCCTGGCCGGCATGGAGCAGCGCCCCGGCCCCTTCGCGCCCCGCCTGAGTGTTGTGCCGGCAACGCTGATGCTGCTGGCCGACATAGACGAGCCCGGCACAGTCCGGGGAGGGGCAGTGGTGCGGAATGCTGGTTACCGCACGCTGGCCTGGACCGCCGTCGCGGACCCCGACGGCGAGGTGGTGCCCACCCTGCCGGTGACAGGCGGCGTGCAAGGGGCTGCACTGCCGGTGTGGGTGGACACGACAGGGTTGGCGCTGGGTATCCACAGCGGAGCGATCACCGTCACGGCCACGTCCAGCGATGTGCTGGGTTCACCGACCCGCCTGACGGTAGAGGTTTCCGTCGTCCCGCAGGTGTGGCGGTGCTACCTGCCGGCCGTCGCCGTGGTGTGGTAGGCGGTCATACCCCGTGCGGCGGGTGTGCCCCAATTGCAGGACAACTGCAAGCAGTTGTCCTACTTGTCTATGCAGGCGGTCCGCAGGGCGGCTATGTCCGACAAAGGCGATGTTGCCCGTGCCTGGGAACTTGTTTTGATCGCAAAAGGTCAAGACCGTGAGGTGAAGCAGGGGAACCTGCCACCCGAGAACGCCCCTTCACCCGCCTCCGCGCTCTACGCCTGGGCGCTCTCCTCAGCGATCGCCTGGAGGATGGCTGGCTTGTTCTCCAGACCAAACGGCGCCTGGTCGCCCGCCAGTTCGTAGCGATAGAAGATCACGCCGGTGACCGGTCGCTCCTCGCGGAAGTAGCGCAGGGCTTCATGCACCCAGGCGGCATTGTCAGCGCGCCAACCGGTGGCACCGCCGATGGTCGTGAGACACTGCGGGTTCAGTTCAGTCACGAAGGTCGGCAGGGAGCGGAAACGTTCCGGCACGGCCGCCAGGAGCGGCTCGATCGCACGCAGGTGAAGGTACTGCCAGGTGAGCGGCGGGTCGCTGAACCGCTGCCGGGACCAGACCTCCGCCGGGTCGTTCGTCTGCGTCTTGGCGTGGAAGAAGAGCGCATCGGCGCCGCTGATGCCCTCTAGCATCGCCACCCACCACTGCCGACAGTCCGAATTCGGGCCAAAATAGGGATCCACCGGCGGGGGCCCCATCCTGGCCCGCCCGGCCACCCGGCGCCAGATCTCGTTATAGATGGCGACAACGTCATCCGGGGTGAGCGGCGTCTCCTGATGGGTGCCGAAACCGGGCCACTCCTGGCGGTTGTTGGGCTCATTGCCAATGTGGAAATAGTCCACACCGCGCGCCGAAAGCATGGTGCTGACCACCGCTGCAATGAAGGAGTTCCGTTCCTCACGGCGGGGCAGGGTCCCTCCCGCTCCCGCGTACCCCCAGTTGAGGCGGCAGATGACTGTGAGGCCGGCCTCCTGCAGGGAGCGGCAATCTATCTGGATCGCCTGACGCTGCACGGGATAATGGACCAGGCAGCAGCCGGTCACACCGTGGGCCACCATCCACTCCGCACCGCGCCAGTCGTGCAGGCCGACCATCACCTGAGCCGGCGCGGGATGGGATTTCAGGTGTGCAGCACGGATACCGGCGAAGTCGGCGGGGGACTTCGTCTTGCGCACGCCATCCCACGTGTCAATGATGCGCAACTTGTCCCCTTCCACGGCCTCCAGGTAGACGAAGTGGCCGCCGTCCGCCCGCCGCAGGATGACCTCCCACCCGTCCTGCAGCAAGCGTCGCAATTCGCGGGCTGAGCGGCTCCGGTTATCCTTGATGGCGTCGTCAAAGACCGGGAATAGCGGGACCGCCCCCTCCCACGCCATGATGTTGTCATCCACGTAGGCAGCGCGGGCCGCCACCAGGAGTTTGTCCAGCAGCGGCGGGGTGATGTCCCGCCCGTAGACCTTGCGCAGGATGATGGCGAAGCCGGTCATGAAACAGCCGTAGCGGCCGATCGTCTCGTCCCCCGCATCGGGGTCCTCACCGAAGTCGTAGTGTGCCCAGCGGCGGTCGCTCTGCGCCATGGCGATGTCGCCGTTCAATTCGGGAGCCAGGAGGACCGCCATCTCCCAGGGGCTCTCCGTCTCGACCACCCGACACGGAGCAGCCGGGGCGTGACGCTGCAACCAGGACTCCAACCCCTCCTCCCACTTCGCCGGGTTGACCGCGACGACCCGGCACCCCTGCAGCCGGAAACGGCTGCTGTCAGAGGGATGGGCCACAACGGCCTGCAGGTCCACGCTGCCGATCGCCGCTGCGGTGCGCCACTCCATCCGCTCGACCAGGTCCTCGAAGCAGGGCAACAACACCACTGTTGGACCGTCCACATTCTCCTCCACTCCATCGGTTGGGGAGACTGAAGGGGTTTCCTCCTCCGCCACGTCGGTTGAGGGGACAGCGGGGGCAGCAGCCCCCGTCGCGCCCAGGACGGCATCGTTGAGCAACACGACTTTATCCGGCGCGTCGGCTCGACCCGACCGCGCGGGCAACACCGCCACCTCACGCGGCCACTGCAACAGCAACGCCGGATCGGCGAAACTGTCGCCGACCTTGACATCCAGGTGCAGGTGGTCCGTCTCCCGCAGGCCGGTGTCGCCTGGACGCCCCAGCTTCTGGCCGACCGTCACCCTCTGCCCGACCGTCACGTAGATGCCGGCCGGTCCGCTGAGGTGGCCATAGCGAATCAGGACCTGACGCCCGTCGCTCACCGTCGTCTGCACGCGCACGCGATAGCCCAAGCCTCCCTGGCTGCTGCCCGCGCCCGCCTCGACGACAACCCCTTCGGTGACCGACAGCACTTCATCCCCCCACACCGCCCACGAAGCGAGCAGGTCGAGACCGCAATGATGGGTCGCGCTCTGGGGCCGCCAGTTCCCGAAGGGCTCGACCATCTGTTGCGTCGGATGGGTGGTGGGGCAGGGAAGCGTCAGGCCAGTTTCCTTCAGGCTGTAGGCCAGCAACCGACCGGCGAGCTGATAGTCATTCTCCCAGTCGAGCGGCCAGTACTGGACGCCGGGATAGAACTGGGCGAAGAACCCAGCCAGGTCTTCCGGCTGCCCGGCCGGCGACCAGTCTTGAGGACGCAGGGCGATCACGCGGCGGACATCGAGCCGGCCGATGCCGGCATCGTCCGCGCTGCCGCCGATCGTCCACCGTTCCCCCACCGGCAACAGGCGCAGGAGACGGCGCATGAAGGCGGTATCCGCCGTAGGAGGTACCAGGACATAGGTACGCTCATACTGCTCGCGCGGCTCCCCTTCACTGACCAGGAACCTGAGCGGCCGGCTCGCTGGCGCGGTCAGTAGCCGTTTGTCTGTATCTGCGAGGGAGGACATGGGCTGTTTCGCTTCCGCAACGCCTCTCAGGCTATGGCCTAGCGGGAAGAGGTGATCTTCACGACCTCACCCTCCGGACTGATCGTCACTCGCACCACCCGCCGCATGCTCCCGCCGTCCGGCAGAGGCATTTCTTTCTGGAAGGTCACCACCGCAGGCCCCTGTCCGTGAGCGCCCGTCCCTTCGGGCAGAGAGAAAGAGGACAGGCACGGCTCAGCGTCGGCCATCTCCGGGAAACTCTCCCGCACCGCCTGGCGGGCTACGGCCAGCCAGTTCGCCTCCTGGTCACTCAACTTTCACCTCCTCGAGATGGATCACCCGTCTGGGTCGGCGCATGAAGGCCGGCACGGAGAGATCATCCGGAGCCACCTCCACTGCCAGCGGCGACGGCTCCGGCTTGGGGATGACGGGCCGCGCCTCTCTCCCCAACCCGCTGGCGATCAGGGTGATCTCCACCCGCCCGGACATCCGGGGGTCCACTACCGCACCGAAGAAGACTTCGGACTCCTGCACAGCGGCCTGGCGGATCATCTCCATCGCCTGGTTGACATCCGTCAGGGTGAGGTCATCGCCGCCGGTGATGTTGACCAGAACCCGCTCCATGCCAGAGATCATTTCGGCGTTGAGCAGGGGGTTCTGCAAGGCCATGTGGGCTGCCTCGACGGCCTTGTGTTCACCCTCGCCGTAGCCGATGGAGACGTAGACCTGGCCGGCGTCCTGCATGATCGCGCGGATGTCGGCGAAATCGAGGTTGATCAGGCCGGGCCGGGTAGCCAGATCGGCGATCCCCTGCACCGCCTGGCGCAACACCTCATCCGCGATGCGGAAGGCCACCTCGAGGGAGACGCGCTGGTTGACCAGGTCAATCAAGCGGTCGTTAGGCACGACGAGCAGGGCGTCCACCTCCTCCCTGAGCCGGACGATGCCCTCCTCGGCGACCGCCTGGCGTCGCCGCCCCTCGAAGGAGAAGGGGCGCGTGACGATGGCGATGGTCAACGCGTGCTCCGCCCGGGCGACCTGGGCCACGATCGGCGCTGCGCCCGTGCCCGTGCCGCCACCCATCCCCGCCGTGATGAACACCATGTCCGCCCCATGCAGGGCCCGGGCAATGGCCGTCCGGCTTTCCTGTGCCGCCTCCGCGCCGACGTCGGGGTTCCCTCCGGCCCCCAACGCGCGGGTACGTCCCTCCAGGTAGATCTTGACCGGCGCCTCGCTGCGCGCCAACGCCTGCAGGTCGGTGTTGGCGACGACAAAATCCACACCAGGGATGCCGATCTGGATCATGCGGTCCACCGCGTTGCTGCCGGCTCCGCCGACACCGATGACCACGATCTTCGCGCCTCTCCATTCGTTGGCAGTCATGTTGACGTTCTCCTTCTCTAGACCCCGACAGTCTGGCTTAGCCGCTCCGCGATCCCCTCCACTTCCGCGACGATCTGGGCCGTGACCTGCTCCCAGCGTTCAGGGTTCCACAGTTCGAGATGATCGGACAGGCCGACGATCACCACCTCATTCTCGATGCCGGCGTACTGCCGCAGTTCAGCCGGCAGGGGAATGCGGCCGCGCGCATCGGGGAGACACGAGACAGCCGCGGAGAAGATCAGGCGGGCGAAGGCGCGCCCATCACGGTTGGTGAGGGGCAGATGCGCCTGTACCTTCTCCGCCAGCCGGCGAAACTCCCCGGCAGGCAGAACCCAGAGGCAGGGCTCGATACCCCGCGTCAGGACCACGCCGCCGGACAACTCGGGGCGGAACGCGGGGGGCAGGCTTAGCCAACCACTGCGGTCGGTCTTCTGACGAACCTCGCCCAGCAGCATACGTTCCCCTATTTGGACACCGCCATCTTCAGGATGCGGCCTCGCTCATCCACGGTGACCTTGACCGATTGGCGGTGTGCGCCGTCCCCCTGCACCGGGATCTCCTTCTCCAGTGTGACGATCCACTTGCCGTTGCGCGACCCGTTCCCCTTGGCCGCTGGATGGGCCAGGGCGCAGCGGTGGCCGCAGTCTCCGTTGCACAGCCTGGCCGGCAGGGTGTGCACCTGGGCCTGGGCCATATGCGGCAGGCTGTCTTCGATACGCTCCCTGACAGCAGCGACCAACCCCTCCGGGGCAGGGTGACACTCCCTCCCGGCCCCTCTTTGGCAGATGACAGGAGCGCTGACGGCCTTGCCCACGCCCAGGCCCGCGCCGTTGCCTGACGGCGCGGCGCCTCCCAGGGAGGGGTCGCCGTAGAGCACAAAACTGAGCAGCGTCTTCTGGTCCTCGCCGTCCAGATACCCCTGTCGCTCCTGCATCTCCTGCGCCATCCTGGCCCTGGCATAGACCAGCGCGTCCCCCACCGGCATCTGCTGCTGGAGGGCCTCCCAGAAGTGACGCGCGACCAGGTCGGCGCCGACCAGCGGTGGGGTGATCGCCCCATAGGCAATGCGGGTGGACCCAACCACGGCCAGCGCCCGGGAGGCCAGGAGGCGAAGGGCGATAGAGGTGGCGCTGTCCTTACCCAACACGTTGGCCCCGTAGCAGGCCTCGCTGAAGACGATGGTGTTGGCCTGGTCCACAGCGACTATGTCCTCCGGACGCAGGGCTACCGGGAAGAGCGGATAATCCGCCGGGAAGAGGGAGTCCCGCTGACCATACCAGTTAGGGCCATCCTCCACCCCGTGGAGGTTGAAGTAACTGAGGTGAGGCAGTTCCGTGCGCCCGAACTGCTCATAGGTGACGGGCGGCGAGATGCGCAGAGGCCCTTTCTGACCGATCGCCTGGAACACAGCGCGGGAGGCCTTTCGCCAGATGCTGGCGGAGTAGCCCAGGCCGTCATCGTCAGGTGTGGATGGCCTGCTGGTGCGGAAACAGGCGAAGAGCGCACTCAGCGCCCCCTTCCCGCTGGTCGGCCGGCGGTGTCCCTCGACGGCGGTATCAATCAGGGCACAGAGGAAGCCTACCCCATCCCTTTCACTGTCAGGAAGCCGCCCCACGGCCCGGTCAGGGAGCAAGACATCGGCCTGCCGGGCACCATACGGATTGTCGGAGAGCACCTGGGTATCGGGGTCGTCAATGGGGTTGGGCAGACGATGGAAGGGGACAATCCCGTCTCCGCCCACAATCAGCAGGTACCGAATGCGCCGCCCTTCCCCTTCCATCTGTGCATCCAGATCGTCCACCAGCCCTTTGACGAGGCCGGGGTCAGCAGCGACGACGGGCCGCAGCCCATAGGGAGCCAGGGGATCGGGATCGTCGGCATAGAGGAGGAGCGTCTCCAACCTCAGGTGACCCTCGATCGCCCGCTTGAGCGTGGTCAGGGCCTGGTGAACCTGCGCGAAGCCCTCCTGGCCGTATCGGCGGATCAGGCCGCTACGGTTCGAGAGGATCAGATAGACCGGTCGGGCGACGTTCCCCTTGGGATGGTACAACTGCGAGCCGGTCGCCACGGCAAGCAGTTCCGCCTCCCAATCGTCGCTTCCCCGCGGGAGCCTGGCAGACTGAACGGGTTCGGCCATCGGGCTGCTCGACCTCCTTGTCAGTTGTTGCGGCGCGGCTGGCGCAGGAAGGAGACCGCGCTCAAAGCGGCCCATTGCTTGTAGGCGCTGGCGTAGTCGGGTTGGAGCTGAACCGCTTTGCGGAACATTGCCGCTCCCTCGGCGTATCGCTTGAGTTCTTTGTAGGCCGTCCCGGCGTTGTAGCAGTATTCCGCCGTCTCCGGCTCTCTTCTGACTGCCTCCAGGTAAGCCCGGAGGGCCTCCTCGTGTCGTCCCTGCGCGGTGAAGCAGCGGCCCAGTTCGTCATAGGCCGCCGCGCTATCGGGGCACATCTGCACCATCCTCTCGAAGTGCGCGATGGCCTCGTCCACATGCCCTATCTGCCGACAGAGCCGACCGATGCGGCCGTGGTGGGCGGGGTCGTCTGGCGCGATGAGGCTGGCCTGCTCATAGACCTGCAGAGCCTCGTCGTACCGCTCATGCTCCTCGTAGATGTTGCCCAGTTGGACATAGGCCTCCACCATCCCCGGCTGGAGTTCGATGGCCCGCTCCAGGTGTTCGATGGCCTCGTCTGGAGCGGCCATGGCATGACAAACCAGCCCCATCTTGAGGTGGAAGACAGCGTTTCCCGGCTCCAGCGTCGCCGCGCGACGGTACGCCTCCAGGGCCTCTGCCCAGTGATGACCCTGCTCGTACAGGCTGCCGAGGTGTTCGTAGAGAGAAGCGTCCTCGCCTCGGAGGGCGACGGCTTCGGCGAAGCGCGCCGATGCCTCTTTGAGGTTTCCCAGCGCAAGTAACGCGTGGCCGAGGTCGAGGAGATAGGCAGGCTCGCCAGGGCAGAGGTCAGCAGCACGTCGGTAGTTGTCCAGCGCCCGCTGATAATCGGCCTGGCGGGCATAGGCGTGACCCAACTCGGCCAGCCAGCGGTCGTTATCGGGCTGTAGTTCCACCGCCTTCTCCAGGAAGAGCGCCGCCTGACCGTCCACGCCCATCCTGGCATAGACAGAGGCCACGTTGTAGAGGTACTCGGCCTCGGTGGGGGAGAGTTCCGCAGCGCGCAGGAAGTGCTCCAGGGCAACGTGATCCCGCCCCTGCGCCACGTAGACCTCCCCCAGGCGGTTGTGCCAGGAAGGCACACCCGGTTGCAGCCGCACCGCCCGGTCCAGGGCGGCCACCGCTTCGTGGAGTTGCCCCTGTTGGCTGCGCGCCACACCGAGCGCGTAGTGGTACAGCGGCTCGGCAGGGTTCAGCCGCACGGCCTGTTCCCAGGCCGCGATGGCCTCTTCCATCGCACCGCTCTGCTCGAGACTGAGGGCCAGTTCGTGATAGGTCTCCGCGCAACCCGGCGCCAGGGCCGCTGCGGCCTTTAGAGCCTCGACGCTGGCGACAATCTCCCCGGCCAGACGGCAGGCTGTCCCCAGCGCGTGGTGGTACACCGCCTGATCGGCCATAGCGGCAGCGCCGCGAATCTGGGCGACCCCCTCGACAGGGTGTCCGCTGAGGGCGAGGAGACGACCGAGTTCCACCTGCGCCTCGGGCGAATCCCCGCCCACCGCCATCGCCTGACGTACGGCGGCGATGGCCGCCTCGTAGTCCTGACGGGAGGGGAGCGGGGCGGGGATGTCCGCCAGCCTCAGGGCCAGCGCCCGCGCGCCGATCTCACGCCAGAGAGCGGCCAGGCCCAGGTGGTAGCGGGATTCGTGAGGGCGCAGGCGGATGGCCTGCTCGATCTCCTGACGGGCCTCACCATAGCGATGGGCGGCCTGCAGGGTCTGGCCCAACTCCCAGTGTGTCTCTGCTTCCTCAGGAGCCAGCGCGACGGCATGGGCCAGAGACTCCAGGGCTTCGACATACCGTCCCAGGCGGCGCAAGACCACCCCGCAGGCGCGATGGACGCGCGGGTCATCGGACAGCCGCTCTGCGGCCTGGCGGTATTCGGCGAGCGCCTCTTTCCAGCGCCCCTGGCTCTCGTAGGTGGCACCCAGAGCATAGTGGGCGGTTCCGTCCTCCGGGTCGAGCGAGACCGCCTTGCGCAGCGCCCGCACTGCCTGCTCCGCCTCACCCATCCTGTGGTACAACAGGCCCAGGTCACGGTGGCAAACGGCGTTGTCGGGACTCACCTCCGTGGCCCGCTGGTAGTGAGTCAGCGCCTCGACCAGGTTGCCACGCTCCTGGTAGAGCGTCGCCAGGCGATGACGAGCCTCGGCCCAATCGGGATCGAGCGCCAGGGCAGCGTGGAGGCAGGAGATCGCCTCGTCGTGACGGCCCAGCCGCTGGCAGACCCGGCTGACGTTGAAGCAGGCCAGGGGGTCTGTGGGGGCCAGTTCCATCGCCCGGCGGAATGCCTCCAGCGCCAGTTCATCCTGGCTCTCCTGTTCGAGCACCAGCCCCAGGTGATGATGGACCATAGCGCTCTCAGGGGCCAGGCGGGCCGCTTTCTGCAGCACGGTGTGGGCTTCTGTCAACCGGCCCAGGCGCTGCAACAGGGCTCCCTTGTTGAGGAGATGGAGCGGCTCGTGCGGCTCCAGTCGCGCGGCGTGCTCGTACTCGCGCAGCGCCTCATCGGATTGTCCGGCGAGTTCGTACGTCTTGCCCAACTCCGTGTGCAGCCCCGGGTGGTCGGGAGCAAGGGAGAGCGCGGCCTGAAGTTCCGCCTGGGCCTCAGCGTACTGTCCCCGCTGACGGTGGACGGCAGCGATCCCCCGGCGGTAGGCCATCTCGCGCGGCGCCAGGCCCACCGCACGCCGATACCAGTTCAGGGCCTCGTCATAGCCTCCCTCTGCCGCGGTGATCTGCCCCATCTGGGCGTAGAGCCCGGCGTCGGCGGGACTCAGGTCCAGCGCTTTCTGCGTCGCCGTGCGGGCCTCACTCCAGCGTTCCAGGTGACAGGCCGCGCGGCCCAGCGCTGCCAGAGCCGCCGGGTTGCGAGGGTCAAGGGCCACGGCCTGGCGACAGGCCAGCAGTGCTTTCTCATGCTTCCCTGCCTGGAGATAGGCAAGGCCAAGATGGTGGTATGCCTCAGGACTCTGGGGCAGGCGCCGGACCGCCACCTCTAAGACGGGCAGCGCCTCGTCGTGACGCCCCATCTGCTGGCTCAAGACCCCTGCCCGCAGGTGGTATTCCCCACTGCCATCGTCCAGGGCCACCGCCTTCTGATAGGCGGCCAGGGCATCCTCAAGGGCCCCCATCCGCTCGTAGATCTTGCCCTGTTGGCCGTAGGCGTCAGCGTAGTCGGGCTGGAGTTCCACCGCCAGACGCAGCATCTCCAGGGCATGTGAGTGATCACCCAACTGGCCATAGACAGCCCCCAGGTGGCAGTAGTAGCGGGGATGGTCGGGCCTCAGGGCACAGGTCAGGACGTACTCGTCGAGGGCCTCGTTGAGGCGCCCCCGACGCTCGAGGATGGCAGCCTTCTGGCCGTGGGCCTCTACATGACCGGGGGCAAGGGTAATGGCGTGCTCCAGTTCAGCGAGTGCCTCCTCTTCCTGCCCCAGGCGGTAGAGCGAGAGCCCCACCCCGTAGCGGTAATCGGCCTGAGCAGGGTCCAGGGCAACCGCGGCGCGGTAGGATTCCAGGGCGGCGCTGTCCTCGCCCATCGCGCTGAGGTTCTCGGCCAGCCGGGCATGCCATTCCGCCACGTCCGCCTTCAGTTCAATGGCGCGGCGCAGCGCGTCAGCAGCCTCCTGGTGCTGTGCGGCCCGCTGACGGGCCACGCCCAGCCGGTAGTGATAGAGGGCATTGGCCGGGTCGAGTGTCAGGGCCTGCTCGTATTCCTGGCAGGCGTCCTCCCAACGGCCCAACGCTTCATAGAGCGCGCCGAGTTCGTCGTACCAGGAGGGTTGATCGGGCCGCAGGGCCAGGGCGCGCTGCAGCCAGGAGACAGCCTCCTGATGACGGCCCTGACGGCCCAGCACAGCAGCCAGGTCGCGCTGGAGGGTCGGGTCATCGGGAGCCAGGCGGACCGCCTCTTCGAGCGCCGCGACTGCATCGCTATACCCCCGCTGGTTCTGGTAAGCCAGGGCGATCTCCCGGCACAGTTCCGCGAAGGGCGAGACCCTCTGTTGCGCCTCGTTGAGCAGACGGAGGGCCTCGCCGTGCTGACCGAGGCGGTTGAGGACAGCGCCTGTCTGATAGAGGAAAGCCGGAACGTCGGGTTGGCGCTCAAGGGCACGCCGAAAGGCCTCCAGGGCCTCCTCGTCCTGCCCTTGCTGACGATAGGTCAGCCCGATCTCGTACCATATCTCGGCACACAACCGTTCCCCCGCCTGAAGGGCGCTCTGCAGTTCGGAGAGCGCCTGATCGCTGCGCCCCATCTCCCGGTAGACGACGGCCGTGTTCAGGCGCTCGAAAATCTGACCAGGTTGCCAGTTGTCCGCAGAGGCGGAGTCGGCGGCGGAGCAATGGACAACCAGCGACGCCAGATCGGGCCACCCATCGGTCAGGAGGCGCTGCAACAGCGTGGCGACCGCCTCCGGTGGGGCTCCCGCAGCCTTCAGGCCGACAGCCAGATAGTAGAGCGTGTTCTGGGGAAAGCCCGTCTCCAGCAACTGCCCGATCCGCGCCTGCAGGTCCTGGGGGCTCTCATTGAGGACCAGGCATCGGGCAGCCAGTCTCCCGCCCTGGATGTCGGGGCGGAGGCACAGGAGCGCGCCGAGCAGCGGCAGACGGTCGGTGGTCAGGCTGTAGAGGATGAGGAACGGTTCCTGCCAGCGTTCCCACCCGTTGCGGCGCTGCAGGATCGGCCCCAGGTCAGGGTTCTGCTCCAGCCTGCGCTTGAGGGCCACGGCGGCGAAGAACTGACGCAGCAGAGGGTCAGGGAAAGTCACACGTTCGCCATCCTCTGTCGGCACCAGAAGCCCGCTGCGCAAGGCGTCCTCCGCCCACTGTCCAACCTCGCCCATCACGTCAGCGCAGGCGGGGCGGTCCAGGCTGTCACTCCCGGTCTGCTGGAGGACGAAGGCCAGTTCACTCAAGCCACGGCCGTTCTCCTCCAGCCACTGTGTCACCTGCTCAGCGCCGTTCATCCCCAGAGAGATGCGCAGTCCTTCCAGGATGACCGCGCTGCGGCTCCACCAGGGGGCAGGGTTATCGGAGACATCGGCCAGGTTGAGGAGGGCGCGAAGGAAGAGAGGGGAGTGGGCCAGTCGCCACAGGTCGGCG
Source organism: Anaerolineae bacterium (assembly GCA_034434635.1). Taxonomy (GTDB): domain Bacteria; phylum Chloroflexota; class Anaerolineae; order B4-G1; family DUEL01; genus DAOTYX01. Next base: position 83,528 of record DAOTYX010000079.1, read on the forward strand.
TCTCTCCGCAGGCCGAGGTTCATTTCCGTTGCCCGTCCCGGGGGGGCGTAGCGAGAGAGGAACTCGCCCACTGTGCGGTGGCTGAGCGGCAGCAGGGTAAGCGCTGGCATGTTGCCCAGCCAGGAGCGATGGTCAGGCAGGCTGGCGCTGCGGCAGGCGATCACCACCCTGGCAGGGCGATTCTCCTCCGCGCAGGCCGCCAACCAGGAACGCAAGGGGGCGAGAAGACGGTCGTCCGTGACCCGGTCCAGGTTGTCCAGCAGCATGACCGGCGCGTATCGGCTCATAAGGGCCTGCAGGGCCGACTGGCTGGCCGCCGGTTGGTACCGTTGCAGGGCTTCCAGGAGCAGATCGGCCATCCCGTGCCCTTCCTGCAGGCGGGAGAGGTCCAGCAGGAAGGGGATGGGGGCAGCGTCATCCGAGGCGAGGGCAGCGGCGGCGTATTGCTGCGCCAGGCAGCGCAGCAGCGTGGTCTTGCCTGCGCCCAGCGAGCCGTGGAGGACAACCGTCTTCAGCCCCTTGAGGGTGGTCAGGGCGTCGTGTGGTTCCCCGTCTGTCCCCGTCTGGACCTCGAGAGGGGCACAGGCAACACTGATTTCGGCCAACAGGGGGTCATCCCGCAGGCCGCGCAGGTACCCCTGCACCAACAGGGGGTCGCCGGACAGGTTCCGGCCCGACGGGCCGTCCGTCTGCGCCAGTGGATCGGGCATTCCTGCTCTCCTCTCACAATCCTGAGATCATCCAGTAAGAGACAGCGCACAAGGCCGCGCCGGCCAGGCAGAGGAACGCGCCAACCCCCATGGAGGTGCGCACCAACTGGTCTATCGCCTTGACCAGGTTGGACAGCGCCTCGACCAGGGGCACCAACCCTGTGTCGGTGAGAGCCTTGGCAGTGACCCTGGCGGAGTGGGTGGAGAGGCTTTGCAGGGTCTGCTGATGGTGTCTGGAGAGCATGGTCCAGAAGCCGGCCACGCAGCAGGTCAGGCCCAGCACGAACAGTGAGGCCGCCATGGCGATCTGGATATTGGTGATCATTCCATCCCCCTTTCTGCTCCTCTGGCATCCGTGAAGGGCAGATCATCCGAAAACGGGCGCTCAGCCCAGAGACTACCATTTCATGCATGTCGCAAGAAACGTGCCAGGTCGCTAGAAAGAGGCGCAGAGGGAGGGAGAGCCCGTCACCGCAATGGGCCGCCAGGCCACCCATAGATGTGGGGGTAAAGTAGGACGAAACCCAAAGATGTATGGGCGGGGCGGGCTATGCTGCCAGAGCGTCAAGCCCCCCGTCCTGCAGGGGAGGGCTCAGGGGACAAGAAAGGGGATTCTTCCCCAGGGGTGGGGAAAAATCCCCAACAACTCGACCTTGCGGGCGGCCTCCTGGGCGTTGTTCGCGGCCCAGGTTACCGAAGAGGGGCAGATCGTCAGCAGATTGAGCGGATTGAGCAGATTCTCACCACGCTACGAAAGGTTATACTTCTCGATCCGGTAGCGCAACTGGTCGCGGGACATCGCCAGCAGTTGGGCGGCCTCGCTCTGGTTGCCACCCGTCCGAGCCAGAGCCTGGCGAATAAGACGCTGCTCCAGTTCGGAGACCAGCGCCACCAGGTCAACTCCCTCCGCGGGGAGTTCCATCAACGAGGAGCCGCGGGGTACTACAGCCCCCGGGAAGGCGCAGACCAGATCAGGGGGAAGGTGGGCGGGTTGGATCAGCCGGTCGTCGCATAAAACCATCGCCCGTTCGATGACGTTGCGCAGTTCGCGGATGTTGCCGGGCCAGCGGTAACGCCGCAGACACTCCAGCGCTTCGCCGGAGACGCCTCGAACATCTTTGCCCATAGACTGATTGAACTCTCCCACAAAGGCGGAGATGAACAGTTCCAGGTCTTCCAACCGTTCCCGCAGTGGGGGGAGGTGGATCTCCACCACTCCGAGGCGGTAGTAGAGGTCCTCTCTCAGCATGCCCTCCCGCACCGCCGCCTGGAGATCGCGGTTGGAGGCAGCGATGAACCGCACATCCACCTTGATGTCCGTCGTCCCACCGATACGCCGCAGGGTCTTCGTCTCCAGGACGCGCAGGATCTTGGCCTGCACGCCCGGTTTCATCTCGGTGATCTCGTCCAGGAACAACGTGCCAGTGTCGGCCATCTCCAGCAGGCCCTTCTTGCGTCGCCTGGCGCCGGTGAAGGCCCCCGCCTCATAACCGAACATCTCGCTCTCCAGCAGACCCTCCGGGATCGCCGCGCAGTTGATGACGACGAAGGGGCGATCGGCCCGCGGGCCGCGCTGCTGAATGGCGCGGGCGACCACCTCCTTACCGGTGCCGCTTTCTCCCTGGATCAGGATGGTGGCGTTACTGGTGGCCACCTTTTCCACCACCCTCTCGATGTTGCGCATGCGCTCACTGCTGCCGACAATCCATTGGTAAGAGCACAGGCCAGGCCTCTGGCGCAGCCGCTGGATCTCACGGCGCATGTTCAGTTCATCCAACGCCCGGCGCACCGTCAACTTGAGTTTGGAGTTGTCGAAGGGCTTGGTGATGTAGTCGTAAGCGCCCAACTTCATCGCCTTGACCGCGCTGGAGACCGCCCCGTGGGCCGTGAGAAGGATGACAGGAACGCCAGGCTCCAATTCCCTGGCCTTCTCCAGGACAGAAAGGCCATCAGTATCCGGCAGCATGAGGTCCAGGATGACCACATCTACCGGCTGCGTCTCGACCAGCGCCAACCCGTCCCCGCCAGTGGCTGCGGAGAGAACCTCGTAGCCGTCCTCACTGAGGAGCGTGTCGAGGTAGGAGCGGATCATCGGATCGTCGTCAACGACCAACACTGTGACAGCCATGTCATGCTCCTACTGCCTTCTTCCTATGACTTCCAACGTCGTGGCGCCTCAGGCGAAGCGGGGCCGGTGGGATATGCAGCGCGTCGCGGTACTTGGCGACAGTCCGCCGGGCGATACAGTATCCTTGCTGCACCAACCGGTCGGCAATCTCCCGGTCACTGAGCGGCTTCCCCTCCTGAGCGATCATCTCCTGGATGGCGGCCTTGACCGCGGCTGCACCCTCAAAGAACCTGGCGAGGGGGACGATTCGCCCGTCGGGCAACTGCGCGTACTTCCCGGCCACCGCCCGGCTGACGGTGGACTCGTGCACTCCCATTATCTCCGCCACCCGGGCGCGGGTGAGCGGCCGCAAGCCTCGCTCGCCCTGCACCAGAAAGGGGCGCTGCATCTCTATGAGGATGTGCGCCAGACGGCGCAACGTCCGCCAACGCTGCTCCAGGCTGTGAACAAACAACCTGGCCCGGTCATGGAGCAGAAGCCATTGCTCCTCCCGGCCATCCGCCTCCTCGCCAGTGTGCAGGGAGTTGACGCGCAGCCGGAACGCCTGCTCTCCAGGCAGTTCGACCTCGTACTCCGCGCCGGGACGTTGCGAGCGGCGAATGATCAGATCGGGCACGGGGATACTGGAGGGGTCGGTCTCAGCATGGAGGCGCTCCGGATCGGCCCAGTAAGCATAGGCAGGGTAGGGAGTGAGGTTCTCGCGGATGAACCGCAAGGCCTCCTGCACCTGTTCAGGGGCAGCGCCGACGATCCTGGCGATCTCTGTCGGTGAGCGCCGGCCGAGGGACTCCCAGTGCTCGGCGATCAGGGTCTGCGCCAACGCGTGCTCCATCCCCTGGCGGCGCAGGTGGGCCAGTTGGATCAGCAGACACTCCCGGACATCCCTGGCGGCGATGCCGACGGGTTCCAACTCCTGGAGGACTGCCAGGACCCGCGAGACCTGCTCCTGGCTGACCGACAGTTGCGCTGCCACCTCATCCAGTGAGCAGCGCAGCAGACCATGCTCATCCAGGTTGTTCAGCAGGCAGGTTGCGATCGGCAGGTCGTGGGATGGCAGGCAATGCTGTGCCTGCTGCAACAGGTAGTCTTCCAGAGTGGGGATAGCCGGCAGGAGCGCCAGGGCGTCGTCGGCTGGCTCTTCTCCTCTCCAACCCTCCGAAGCCTTTACAGCCCACGCGGGTCTGGAGGAAGGCTCATCCAGTCGTTCCAGAAAGGGGTTCTCAGCCAACTCGCGGGAGATGGCTTGTTCGAGATCTCCCGCCGAGAGTTGCAGGAGGGTGTTGGCCACAATCAACTGTGGCGTCACGGTCAAGCGCTGCTCGATGACCTGGCCCAGCTCCATGTCGTTGACCTCCGCCAGGTGACGGCAGGCACCGCCATTGTGACAGAGAAAGACTGTCAGGGAGAAGAACGGCTTTGTTTCCCTGACATCCAGTCAGGCGCTGCTATACCGTCTCAACTGCGTCGTCGCTCGGTGAGCGATCAGGCCCGAAGAACGTCTGTTGGGTTTGGCGCTCCGCCTATAACCTACAACAAAACTTCCACCTTGTCAAGCAGCAAACATCACCCGCTCACAGGATCACAACCCCTTGGGGTAACTGCTGGCTGGCATTCCCCCTCGCCTCTCCCGCTGCGCAGGAGAGGTGAGGGGTAACTGCTCAGCCACCCACCGTCTGGCGACTGAAGTTTTATTCCGTAGCCAGCGCATCCCTATGCGCTGGCGCATCCCTATGCGCTGGCGGGACGGCATAGGGATGCCGTCCTACAGGCGCTTGGAGGCAGAGAGCGGCGCGGTTTCAACTGCCAGCCTGAGCAGTTACGGTGAGGAGGTGGCGGCGAAGCCGCCGGGAGCGGGGCAAGGGGTGGCGCAGGCCGACCGCAAGCCGAAGGCCCAAAGCGGGGGGAGGGGCAATACAGCGCCTCGCCCCTTCGGTCGGCAGGGTAGGCCATCACCCCTTGGGGTTCAAAACCTCGCCCAGCCAGTCCCCTAACAGGTTGATCCCCATCACGGTAAGGAGGATGGATAGCCCCGGAAAGAAAGAGATCCACCACTCATTGGCCAGATACTCCCTGCCGCCGGCAACGCTCCGTCCCCAGGTGGGAACGTTCGACGGCACGCCCAGGCCCAGGAAACTGAGCGAGGCCTCGAAGATGATCATGTTCGCCACCTGGAGCGTGACGATGACGATGATGGGAGCCAGGATGTTGGGCAGGATGTGCCGGACGGCGATCCTTGCCGCTGAACAGCCGATGGAGCGCGCCGCCCAGACATACTGCTCCTCACGCGCCGAAAGGACCTGACCGCGCACCACGCGGAAGTAGGTCACCCAGGTGGTGATCGCCAGGACCAGGACAAGGTTGGGCAGCCCGGGCCCCAGCAAGGCGGCCACCGCGATGGCCAGGACCAGGAAGGGCACCGCCTGTTGGATGTCGGCGATGCGGGAGAGCAGGCCATCCAACCACCCTCCTGCGTAGCCAGCGGCCAGTCCGAGAGGCACGCCGATCAGCGCGGAGAGGAAGGCCGCCGCCAGGCCAACGGTGAGCGAGACGCGTGAGCCAGCGATGACACGGCTGAAGACATCCCGCCCCAGATGGTCCGTGCCCAGCAGGTATTCAGCCCCTCCGCCCTCCAGCCAGGCTGGCGGCCTGAGGCGCAATGCCAGGTTCTGGCGCGCCGGGTCGTGGGGACTGATCCAGGGAGCCAGCGCCGCAACCATCACCACGACCACGACAAGCGCCAGGCCGACCAGTCCGCCAGGGCTGCACAGCAGGCGGCGTAGCCTGCGCCGACGGCCAGGCAAGCACTCATCGGGTCGGGTGGTCATCGGCGGCTTCCCTCAGTCATGAAGACGGATCCTCGGGTCGAGCCAGGCGTAGAGGATATCCACCACGATGTTGATGGTGACGACGATCAGCGATGTCACGGCCACAAACGACTGGAGCACCGGCACGTCCCGGTAACTGATGGCCGTGATCGCCAGCCGGCCCATGCCCGGATAGGCGAAGACCACTTCAGAGATGACCGCTCCCCCCAGGAGCCAGCCCACCTGAAGACCGATCATTGTCACGGCAGGGATCGCCGCGTTCTTCAGCGCGTGGCGGGTCACCACCAGGCGGGGCGACATCCCTTTGGCGCGAGCCGTGCGAATGTAACCCTCCCCCAGCACCTCCAGGAGACTGGCCCGCAACAGGCGGGTCACGGCGGCTACTGAGAAGGCGCTGGTCGTGATTGCGGGCAGCACAAGGCTCTGCCAGCCAACCGAGCCAGAAACGGGCAGCAGGTGGAGCCTGACGGCGAAGAGCATGATCAGGATGATAGCCAGCCAGAAGCCCGGCATGGCCTGCCCGCCCAGGATGACCAGGCGGACGAACAGATCGAGGGGTGAATCCCTCTTGAGCGCAGCGACGATGCCCGCTGGCACGGAGAGGATGAGCAAGACCAGAAGCGCGGCTCCGGTCAGCCTGAGGGTCGCCGGCATCCGCTCCAGGACGATGCGCATCGCGTCGGTGCGGTAGTGATACGAATAGCCAAAGTCCCCCCGTACGGCGCGGGAGAGAAAGAGGACATACTGCACCGGCAGGGGGCGGTCAAAGCCCATGGCGTGACGGAAGGCCGCCACCTGTTCCGGTGGGGTGTCCAGGGGTAGCAGGACCGCCGCCGGGTCTCCGCCAATATGGACCAGCGCGAACACGATGACGGAGACGCCAAGGATGACGATCAGCCCGTGCAAAAGACGGCGCAGGATGTACCTTCCCATCTACGAAGCATACCTGGCTTCAGCGCGGCGACACGGTCGCCGCAGGCCAAAGTTTGGAGTGCGCGGACGAAGTCCGCGCTTTCAAAGCGGCGACACGTCGCCGCAGTCCAAAGCGGCGACGCGGTCGCCGCAGGCCAAAGTTTGGAGTGCGCGGACGAAGTCCGCGCTTTCAAAGCGGCGACACGGTCGCCGCAGGCCAAAGTTTGGAGTGCGCGGACGAAGTCCGCGCTTTCAAAGCGGCGACACGTCGCC